>NYWG01000045.1 GCA_002684915.1 Verrucomicrobiales bacterium | reverse complement strand
TAAAACATGGGTCTTGCAATAGAATATTTCTTAGCGGACACTGAGGACATGAAGTTCCTCATAGAGTACTTCGACGAGACCGGTAGAGTAGTAAAGGACGATACAGTGGCAAAACAAATCAAACTTGTGCTAAGTGACAGAAATATGATACCTTCTAGACGAACACATGTAAAATCGTACAGAGAGCTACACGCTGAAGATTATAAGTAAAGAGTATAAACATAATTTTATTTTAAATAAATGTTTCGGCATTGCGTATGGTACTTAGTTAAACCTACACATCCTGTTTACCTATCTATGGCGGGTTACACCGCCTTATTAGACACCCCCAACTTCCTCCCTCACGTTACTATTGAATCTGGATTATCAAAGGAAAAAGCAATTGAAACAGCCAACCGATTTAAAATGTATGAGAAACCATTCTTCAGCCCATCTGGTTGGCCCAAAATATCCAGAACCAAATTTGAAAACAGCATACGCACTCGTGATTTGGAATTCTACGCGGTAGAACAACCGTTGAATACCAACGGTATTTTCGTAGACGAAATACACATCTCATTAGCATATTCTATTAACAGACCGATAACACAGATGGAATTAGCCATGGCACCGTTTATGGAACGTATATATCCTACTGATTTAGAGGTTGTGGTGGCCGATTGTTCAGAAGAAGATCCAAATAAGTGGTATATAATAGATGATGAATCTGTATAGAAAGATGTTATCATGTCTCGCATGATCGTATTTGCCGTCTACGCCATAGTAGGCATCGTAGGATGTGTCATGAGCATTCAACTGCTGGTTCGAATAGCCATATGCCTTACACCATATGTAGAATGCTGTCGCAACACATGCTGCTTTATATATCAAACAGAAAAGGAAAGAATGAGAAGGCGAACGGTGATTCATCCAATATTAATTATAGATATCCCTACAGCACAAGTAACCCATGTAGATAACATCCCATATCCAGCATCCATTGTGTCCACTGCCGCGGTGGAAATAGTTTGATGTTCTATATAATGGTGTTGAACATCATTAAAATGACTAGCTTTTTAGGAGCGTTAGCCGCCGCTGGTGCTATGGCAGGTGTAGCATGGGGGTATTTATCAAAACTCACCTTCTTCACTGGCGCAAAATACTACGTCTCGCAACAGCTGGCACAGATGCAAGTGCACCATTACAACAAATTCACCATATGTCAAGCAGCTAGAAACTCAAAACAAGATCGTTTTGAGAACCTTGTTCAACAAATATTTGAAGATTACGAAAGAGATATAAAGTATAAGGAATATTGTTGGATCACGAATGGAACAGACTGGAAGTGCATCAAAAATGGCGACGGTATATGTAAAACACAAAAATTCGGTGGTATCTTCCCTCCTATTGCGAGTCTAGAGCATATGGTAGAAAAGTGTGATGCGTGGTCGGATGAAAAATGGGAAAGTAAATGGGTTGCCGTAGTGAATGGATACAAGGACGGTTATCTTTCTGATCTAGAATATTACGTCCTTCAACTGGAGGCCTTGGAGCAGGACATGACTCTACTAAAATTTTAAAGTATAAGTTATTTTTATTTTTATTAAAATATGGAAGATTGGGGAGTATATCAACGACGACAATCCATCGAACCTATCATAGACTACATGCTAAAGTGTGGTAAACAATTGATGGGTTTTCCACGCGGTGATTATTTTCCTTTAAAAGATCCAAAAAAAGATTTAATCGAGAATTATTGGTTTCAAGACGTTGGACCATCATGGGCATGCAACGAGCCTATCGAATTGGATACTGAACGCTTAGAGCGCTTAAAAAACGAGGGAATGGTCTGTATCGGATTGATATCGGTGTTATTAAGATGCGTGCTAAAACCCGGTAAGAAAATGCCTTCGTTGGATCCTGAAAATTACGGTAAGTTCAAAGACCTGAGAAAAGATGAGAAAATAAAATACGATTACTACGAGAACTTAGTAGATACAGAGTGGGTTGGGAAGAATGCGGACAAACTTGAAATGTCCACAGCCTTCGGGTTGAACGACACTACGGAGTGGCTCTATATCTACACGTACGGTGGTAAAAAAGGCAAAATAATACCATTTGATAAAACAGCATCATATCCACGCGGCACCTTGTTATTTCACTGCTTTGATCCGTATACTCAAGGACATATCGCGATGATGCATAGCCATTATATGACTTACGAGGGTGCGGAGGTGCTACATACGATCGGCGGTAGTGTCGGTGCTGGTAAAGTAGCTATTGAACCCCTATCATATTCTCACGAATATTTTAGCAGGGGAAAATCATGGAAATTTGATTGGGACGAAGGCAATAAGTACAGTATCAAATTTTATACTAAAGATGGAAAGCCAATGCCGTATTACACGCACGTACTGCTGCCAGAGGATTATATTGATAGCGAGTGCTTTGCGGTTCCAGCTAACTCCGCTAGTTTGAGCCAATTGGACACAGCATTAAAATTTTAAATTTTTTTTATCTCAATTTTGCCATTAAAATAGCATGACGATAGCATTGGTGAAATGACTGGGGTGACGTGCGTGAGTGGTGGAGAGACATTCACAGAATGTTCTGTGTAGTGCTGTGTAGTGCTAATAAGTCTGTAACATTTTTGCTCTACAAAATGCAACTCTGTAAAAATATAATAAAACTATATAAATTTGAATAAAGCACTCCTAGACACAAGTTTCTTAGTTCTTTTCGTCCTTTCTAGAACTAAAAGAACAATAACTTACACCCTCTACACCAAAATACAAAGCATTTTCAACCGCACGAATAAATTGTTACATATATAAACGAAAAGATGCCTAGAGAAAGATCAATGTTGGGAATGGAAGGGCTGCTAACGCACCTTCGTATTGCAATTGTAAACGGAGACGAACAGCTAGCAAGTGACATTGCCGACTTATGTTCCCGCCAGAACAATTGCAATATGCGCATTTTTAACTCGTATGTTGGGCGTGTGTGTTTGGAACATAAGTATCCCGGAGACTTAAAATTATTCGAGGTGTTGAAGCAAAGAGTCAATGCGGCTAGGACTAATTTTAACGAGACAAACAAAACGGTTCGATTCGTTCAAGTTGCGGTCGCTGCGGCAAAGTTACCAACGAGCTCAGTACCATTTGAGAAAGCATTCATTGCGTACCATGAATTGTTATCGACATCCAAAATTCAAAAAGAATGCGAGCTAGACTCCAACATGACGATTGAAGAATACGTAAAAAAAATCCACGTGAACGATGCAGACTTGAAATTTGCCAAGGACGATCACCGTGGGGTGTTTGAAGCTACGCTAAACACCTTGTCAAACGATAAATTTGAAGTGGTGAAGCCTTCAGTAACGTACGATATTGAGGAAGATGAAATATCAAAAAACCAATATGGAATGTTTGACTTTTCTTCTGACATCGTGTTGAAGCGAACATGGATAGAGAAGATGGCGGAAGACAATGAAATCTTTAGAAACCATGATGTATACAGTGAAATGAGCGACTACGTGATAGAGAACTACTCCACTCCTATTGAAACTCGGCTGGTAGCTAATGAAAAAATTAATTCGTGGCAGAAGATATTATCGGGAGATGACGCAAGTAAAAAGGCGAAATTATTGTTTCCAGGAACATCTGACGAGTTTCAGGAACGTATGTCAAAGTACATCGAAGAAAACAAGTTATTTTTTATGACAAAGCCGACGCCCTTGTTAGCCAAATTACGTGTTGAATGTCGTCAATTTTACGCCACGTTGCTTGAAGTGACCATTGATGATGTGAAGTACGGGTGTCGTTACTTAAAAAAAGAAAAATCCCACTGGGTGGCCCAATTGGTGGTGCCTGACGATCCACCCGATCCATGCAGTGTAGCATCTGTCATTTCAACGTATAAACGTATTCACCAGAAGTTCACCGTTTCTTTCCCAACATTTACGAAGGAAGACTCACAAACGCTAATCTATCCAGAGGCATTGTTTAAGTGTCCATGGAGGAAAGTAGTTGACGTTTCTATTGGCGAGAAGACCCAACGGTGGATTGTCGCAGAACACGTGCACAACATGCTTCAATTGAAGTGGAAAATCGATTTGACCCACGCTACCTGTTGTGTAAGCCTTCTTCAACTGCTGGTGGCTCGTTATTATTTTAATGTCGCCACCACGTTCAAAGACATTGGTGTTGCGACCGTGAATGGGGGGGATAAAGTAGTCGTAGTAAAGAATTATTTTGGGCGCGAGCACCCCAACAGAAAACACCGCGACATATGGCACCAGCTGTTGCACTTTACGGTGAAAACTACGAACTATAGAAAACAAAGAAAGAGGAAAAACGGAGAAACAGAAATGCTAGAATTTAAGTCATCGTCAGAAAAAAACTACTACCTCAACATTATCAGGCTGTTGAAGAAGTATTTAACAGAGCACCACACAACAGATTACAAGAGCAGTGCTTTTTACAAATGGGGGGAAAAAACTTACAAGCTTCAGTTTGACCTCTTGTATAATAGGATCATAGGCTCGCTAGGCACCGAAGGGGATAGTAACAAACGTCAACGTACTGGAGGAGTGGTTCCAACAGTGGAACAGGGTATAAATAGTAGTGTTAACTCTCGTAGTATATAAGATGAGTGGTCCAAAACGTGCACTTTTGATAAAGCTATTGATGAACATGGAAGATACAGTGTCCTGTCCTTCCCTAAAACAAACGGTGTCCAACGTACGAGATACGGTTGCGCACACCGCGCCTGAAATTATTGATTCCAGGTGGAAGCGCATCTACCAGATGTGCATCATCCACATGAATGACGCCGACAATCCTGAGCACGGCAAATGTTTTCATTTGTACCAGGAGGCGATAAAAGAGTATAAAAACTTAAATTAAATGTCTATATGTTTACCAATTACATGCCTTATTCATCTAATACCAAAGCCTTCTTAGCCTGGAGACAGTGCATTATCAGCAACCAAGAACTTCGCAAAGAGCTAGCTTTACCCGATGACAAAAATGAAGATTATCGAATGTGCCGTGGCAGGTACAAAGCGTACATGAAAGAGTCGTTGAAGAACAAAAGGAAAGAACTACAAATAGAGGAGTAAGTTGAAGAAATGGCGGACGAAGCTGTGAAAAGAATTAAAGAAGGTGCGAAAAGAGTTGAAAATGCCAGACTTCAAAAAAATCAGTGTCAAAAAGACAAAAAGCAATTGGAAGCATTTAAAAAGAAAGCTTGTACTAAGAAAAATAGATTGGGATACTGTAAAGAATACNAAGTGACAGANGAACAGGAATTACAATTAAAGGCACTGAAAGGAGGGAATCATGGAAAGACATGTNATAAAACAATAAANAAAAAGGTNGATGACATTTTGAGTAAGAAAAAAAGTCCAGGGATAAAATTCTAATATAAAGGTTGAAGAANANNNNTAATAATGAANGAGGGAGAGTATCTAGAGTACTGTAACGAATTAAAAGAACAGTACGAATGTATGAAACAACGGTATCAAAAGCGTATAGCATTTTTAGAACAAAATAATAAAGATATGAAAATTTTACTAGGCAAAATGCACCCTTTGCGTTTTGCCACCAATCAATTTTGCTCCCCACGTCCAACGGGTAGAATTGGAGTGTATGGATCTACCCATAGCCTCCATTTGATGCACTGTCCAGTGTGTAGCAGGACCCACCCACAAGGGCACACGTGCGGTTAAGTTAAATCAACCATAGGTACATACGTAACTACTTTTTTGTATTTTTTTCCACCTCTTACAACATCTTCGGTGTAATCAATGACTTGAACCTCATCTTTCTTTCTCTTTTTTTCCAATTCATCTGAGGCGTTGGACTTCTTTGCGTTTGCTTTCTTCTCTGCCAATGCCCAACGCCTTTGGCGGTCTTTGTCATCCTTCTCTAAGAATTTCAAACTTCCAGCACGGTGGCGAAATACAACTTGAGCACTCTTTTTCCAATTTACACCAACCGCATGTCCAGACATAAAATAAATATCTCCATGCTCCAACTTAATACGAGTTTCATGGTCGTTGAAGTAGCGGTTCTTGTAAAAGGCACGGAAAGATAAGTAGCGTGTATTGCCTACGTTGCAACCAATGACAGGGCTTCGAGGGCGCTCAGCATCCCCGTGGTATCCGATGCCGCAATAGTTATTCTTTTTGTACTCGTCGGCATAATAAATATTTGCCTCAGCGAGCAAATTCTTCATTGTGTGATCACCGGGAGCCAAATTGGTAAATGCATCGCGCAACTTCTTTGCTTCCGATAGAAAGGTACAGTTGAAGTTGTACAAGGTGCTTTGGCCGTTGGCAATATCAGCTGATATGATCTTGTCGCCAATATTGAAGTTGTGGCGCTTGTGCTTGTTCATCACTTTGTTTTGGCGGGTATTGAGCATTTGCTTATCTGCTATGGGGATATTTTGAATTTCGTACAAAAGCTTATCTTTGTCCACATCCAACATTAGCATTCCATCTTTCAATACCATTACTTCGGCAACAGGCTCTCCATCTTGTCCCGTACCCAAATTGTAAGTCATGCATCTATCAGCAGTTGTGTTCAATTTTTTAGCGATAGCTCTCAAATCATGCGGGTACAATGGTTTGTTTTTACCATCTTTTGCAATTTGGTTCTGTTCAATTTTCATACCCACATGCCCTTCGGCAAAGCAACTGAAGGTGAGCACGGCGGCATGAATTGGTTTGGAATAAGCCATCGTAACGTTGAAATAGATTTCTTTTTGTTTCTTTCTTTTGTTTCTTTCTTTTACTTTTGTTTCTTTCTCTTATATATACAGGTATGTGTGTGTAGTAGTATTATGAAATATGATATCGTACCTGTAGAGCAAAACGTAGAGCAAATGGATTGCGAGGTAGAGTACAAAACCTTAACCGACGAGCAAATTAAGAAAAAACCCATGACGCTACGATACAAATACGATAGGAAACGAGTTCCTATACTCCATAGTGTTATTTTGCTCAATGTAATCTTGTGCGTGAGTGGAATTTTTGGTGCGTTAAATTATTTAAGACTTCCAATAGAGCGCTTCACTCTTGCCATATGCTATTCCGTGCTATTTATCGCCGCCAGTATGAATCAGGGACTAATCAATCGCTGGTGGAAGGTCATTGACATTTTGGTAGCCAATGCTATTCTCATACTAAATGTGTTTTTTTATGTAAGAAAGTGCAACATTTTTCATTTGATCTACGGTGCGTTATTATTTAGTTATTTTGGATGGTACGCCTGGACAGGCAGCACTATGACAGTAAAAATATACGAACTACATACAAACATCTGGCACATCGGAGTAATCATTTTGGTTTACTTATTACCATTTAGTGTAAAACAAGAGAACTTATTTTAACACAAACTTCAACCGGACGATTATAATTTAAGCGGTGGTAAAAAAGTACCTAAGAAATACCCAACTGCTAAACCCAAAGAAAACAAAAAGCAATTTACTTTATACACATAGTGCCATTGAGGACTGTCGTATATTTCATATTTGTTTGAAACATTGTAAGGCTGTAAGACTATCGGAATAGGATTCTCGTGAAGCTCTATTTCTTTCTCTTCTACATCTTCTTCAACGTCACGATCCATATACGTACACGCGTGAAGTATTTATAATGAGCAGCAGTGTTAACTACACAGAACATTTAAAAGAGCACGGCTACGTCGTCATACCTTTTTTGGAAGAAAAAGCAAAAAATGGTGAGTTGAGAGCAGCATTACGCCATGTGTTTGCTCACAATCCAGAGTTTATCAACGGACGTAAAATGATGGAAGAGGGGGAGAAATTTCAACAAGGCGGTTGCGCATTCACTCACGTTGGACAGCACGATCCATTCTGTAGAGATCTACGCTCATGGGCTCACGGTACCGTGCTGACTGAAGTATTTGGTCCTATGCTCGAAGAAGACCGTAAGCTTCAGTTCGAGCAATGTTTTGATCGTACCATGATCAGAAGGCCTTCTCAAAAACCTGGAAAAGAAAGCTTCCATCGCGACGAATCGCCAGGGGCAGGTCCAACGGATACAGTCTACGGTGGTTGGGTGAACTTAGACCCATTCGATCAGTACTTCTCTGGCTGCCCTGGCACCCACAAGGAAGTGGCTCAAAACCGTGGCTTTGCTAAGATTGGAAAAGAAGAGATGAAAAAATACAAAGACAAACAACAGCTGATTACCATTCCCCCTGGCCACATCTTTATTTTCTACGAAAGAATGGTACATGAAGTATTGCCTTCGAAAAAGAAAGAAGATCAGCACCGTATGTTCTTAGGCTGGCGCACCACCTACAGCAATAGGCCTCTGGTGCCTAACGTTGAACCATTGATGAGTCTTCAAGCGCCGATGCCCATCAAAAGTGGACAACAGTGCACGCAATATTCGACAATGCATTGGACGAACTGGCGACAGAGATTATCGGACTGGTCAGTTAAAAATTTCAAGCCTCAATTCTTGGAAGAGAGAACAGTGAAGAGCGGGAAAGAAGCTGGTAAGACCTACACGGTTGTTCAACGTACCATGAAACCCTTGGCGGCGACTGGTATGTATGAATCTGGTATTTTCCACTACACAAAGTATCAGAAACATGAATATGCTATCATGAAACCTGGAAGATATTGGAGAGTGAAAAAACCAGGGTGCATTGATGAGTTCATCGAGATTGATTATGTCAAAAAAAGAAAACATAATCTTTTGAATCTACAATTCGACGAGGACGAAGTGGAAGAAGAGCTGAACCAATTAAGCGAGGACGTTGAAGAAAGACCTGCTAAGAGAGTAAAACACACAATTATTGATCTAACTNAAGATTAATTTAAACTAATATATTTTTTTAAATATTCATCATGTAAACACCCATACACTTTAAGTTCGTAGGTTTCTTTAAAACACCACCTTATAGCACCACTCTCTTTCTCTTCCACACGCACGTAGTCGTACCAGACGGGTGGCTTTTTAAACATACTGAACACCGGGTTCAACACCACATAATCACAACGAGATGCTTCCATTTTCTTTACGTACCGTGTGGGATATACGGCGAAAATGTTGATAGTCCACACGGTCGTGTGTGTAGGTCTTTACCACCAGAATGCTATCTCCCTTTCCATTTTCGTACTCCGAATACTCCACTTCTCCTAGTGGACGTTTCGCTGGTATCACCGCGTGGTTCTCTGGCTTGTGAGGCACAGGAGGAAAGGCCAGCTTTCGCTTACGCTTTGGCTTGTTCGACGCTACGTTCTCTTTTAGTTTGCGCTTCTTGTACGTCTTACGCACCTTTCCATCCTTGCAAAACTTCTTCTGCAACTCCTCGCTCAAGTTTTCATGAGGTTCCCATGTGGACTCACAAGGTTCTGGCGTGTCCCACTCAATAAGAAAAGGTTTCTTGTCGCCTACTTTGCGGCGAATGATTCGCTTTATTGCATAAAATATTTCTGATTGCATTGTTCTAATATATCTTTTAAATCGTGACGTTGAATTTATACTAACTTAGTTGCTTGGTTTTGTATATTTATATTTATGTACTGTATTATATTTTATGTACTGTACGGTGCAAAGCTCCAGTTCTCACAGTCACGGGTGAAGTATGAATTGTAGAGCAAATCAAAAGTATTGCGTGTCATGGTGCTATTGACAGGCAGCCCTGGAAAATGCTGTATGCTCACACCATAGTCTAAACAGCGAACCGATGCTATTACGGTATCTTCAAGATAATAAAAAGTCCGATATAATTTCAAACTATGCACTAGCTCTTCGTAGTTGTCGGGTATACAGTCCTCGCCTATGTCAAAAGGCATGCACTGTCGGTGAATTAATGTGGTGCACCCACGGCAGTCCCACTCACCCAACCTGCCTACCGCCATTCCTAGTAGCAGGGTTAACAATAGGGCACGCATTTAGCGTATAATATAGCTTACTTTATACCACATCTATATTAAAGTCGTTCCAAAGCCTTTACCCGACCAATCAAATCATTCACTTGCTCCTTCAACATCTCCACGTCGGCATCCATCTCTTTTGTAGCCGCAAAGTTTAGAGCAAACAACTTCGACTTTTCTAAGGTGTGGAAGTCATCTACTTCGTACCCAAATGCGTAAGTGTACACATACACTTTCTCTACTTCCATCACCCCGTTTTTCACATCAATATCCAACAGGTTTTCCCCATCTTCATCTGTCACAAACAACCTTACTCGTCCTGACGTTAGCTCTGGACAGGTCATCTTCAACGTCTCATCTCTTGCGTAAGTACATTCAATTCGCTTCAGAAGGTTAGGAAGAAAGCCAGATTGCACTTTAACGGCTTCTGGCATCACCGCCTTCACTTCTTGAGCAATAAATCCTACCGTGGCGCCATCCCACTTTCTCTTGTCAATATATCCGTAACTTCTGGCTGGTATTTGACGCATTTTCGACCTGGCATCTTCAACGTCTACAATATTATCTTTGATTCTACGGTCGGATGATATCACCACTTCCTGCTTGAACCATGCGCTTTTTTCTACTATCATGGATAGCTCCTTTACCTCCGCATTCGTGTCCTGTACCAGACAGCCTTCATCGTTTCGTAAGCAGGGAAAATATTCACTACACACTCCACCATCCACATCTGTCCAATAGTGGGTCGTGGTACCAGAACTGGAGTCTTGAAAGCAGCCTTTTGGTCTCCAGTTTAAATTGTACAAGTCTATTTCATCAGAAGCTGTGGTGCCGCACGTAGCAGCGTAATCGAGATGACATGTACATTCCCCACCAGTGGGTTCCACAGTGAACGAAGCTGGTGTGAACGTGCGTGTTCCGGAGAAAATAGCTTGGGAAGGGTTGGAACAAGCATCTCTGCACTTGTTCACCCGGTGCTGATCGTTGGGGGTGCCCGGGTTCTTAAAGGTGGTGTCCTTACTCAAACAGATTCTAGTTTCGTCGCATTGCGTTGTGGTGGTGAGGGAAGTGTGCCAAATTTTGCTGCCGTCCTTGTAGCAGCCAGATGGTTGAGGCGTTATCTCGTATACTCCGGTGCCATAGCCATAGGAATGAACATTCCCGTCAGATTGAGCACAGCGGCACTTAACGCTGTTGGTTGCGTAAGACGAGTACGCATATCCTTCTTCAGCACATTTAGTGACGCATGTTGAAGCAGAGGAGGGGCTGGTGAAACTCGTGTACCCACCCCCAATAATGTGGGTGTCACCATGGCTTAATTTCGTGCTCCTGGTGGAAACACTCTCGTAAGTAAGGCTTATCAAGCCGGCGTATCCTTTGCACTCTCTCTCAGTTATATCATTCGCTGCCGTGCCTGAAGTAGATTCCTTCACTGTGAGCTTTTGTAAACCAACTCTACCCGTTGAGAATTGTAAACTATTTTGATGCGTGTTGTAACGGACTTTATTGTCTGACATACCAGCTCCATTTCGAAAGCATCCAGTTGGTATATTACTCCAAGAATGCACCTCCTCCCAATTATTTATTTTCTTTCCATATGCTTTGCATTCATTTTCTGTCATGCTTAAATCCGGAGACCCGGATGTTAATTCTATAACGTTATGACCATACACCTTGTAGGACAGTCCAGAGGTGCACACAGCATCAGAATGCTTCGTAGCCGTTGTAGCAGGCAGCACCGCACCGGCCTCAAAATTAGAAAACTTAGAACAGTCATCCCTGGTCATGATATTCGATACTTTACCAGTCTTTTGAGTAATGATAGCCCCACTACCATCGCACTCGAACCTAGAAGCACTGATGCTGGTATTAACACCCCCACCCACGTGGAAAGGTGCGGTTGGACTGATGCCCAGACCCAGATTTGGTCCATCTACTTGTAAGACGCCTGCTAGAGTGACTAGGGTGTTAGGCAACACGTAATAATTACTTTCTTTACCGATGGCGCGTATGTTGAGGACGGGTTTTACCAACTCATTGGTAGTAGTAGTAGCCGTAGTTGCACCAGCGCCATCATCCGTATGCTTTTTTTGATGAAATTGAACTTGCCCATAGTATGTGCTGGTACTGCTGATAACCTGAAGTTTTAGCGTTTTTGAAGTACTCCACGATGATACTACTCCGTTGGGGTAATCTGTGGTGCCACCTATATCAATAACAGCTCTATACGACGTCAAAAACCCATAAGCATGCGTATGGGCCATAGAATCTAGTGGGCTGACATTCGTGACTAAATTGCCATCAATGTAAAATCGATATTCCACACTGTAGGCACTTGGTGATCGGCCGACTTGAAAATTAAACGTGTAGATGACTTGTGTGGTACCAACTGGTGGGGTGTAAGCAATTTCAGAGCCAGAAAGCGTGGTCCACGAACCTGAAACCGTTTCCATCTTTTGAGTTACATCTGGCCATGTGTAGCTGCCCGATATACCCTTCACTGTTTGTCCATCGCAAATTCCTACTAACTCCTCCAACACCTGCCCATCTTTAGTAACTACAGCGGTTGAAGTTGTGGAGCTAGGTACATAAATGGTTCCATTATCATACTGTTTGATGGTTGTATTGTCTACTGCTACGCCTCCAGGCTTGTTCGTTAAGCTATTGTAATTCCCATCGAAAAGAGTAGGCTTGTTCGTCAGGTCCACATAACTACCAGAGAATAGGGTAGGCTTGTTCGTGAGATCGGTGTACGATATGGAACCCTGAGAACTTGAACTTGAACTTAATGGAGCAGATATAACACCGTTGGAGATGGTGACGGTGGTTCCATCCACCTTTACCCCACCTAGCACGGACCCGCTGGCAGTAGGAAGGGTGTAAGCAGACGGTATAGTAGGCTTGTTGGTGAGGTCCGCATAACTTCCTGAAAATAGACTAGGCTTGTTGGTGAGATCGTTGTATGCTATGCTGCTGGCGCTAATCACACCGTTGGATATAGTCACAGAGCTACCGTCCACCTTCACGCCTCCTAGAGTAGACGTAGAGGCCGTAGGAAGGGTGTAATCTGAAGCACCACCTTTAATCACAATGGTGTTAGAAGACGAAGTACATATGTTACCGTTGCTTACACCCGAATCCGTGCACAACGGTATAGTACGCAAGCAGGTGTCCACGTTGGAGTTGGCACAACACGTCGTGTCTGAGTAGATAGTTTTTAACTGGCTACATGTGGTGGCGCCAGCTGCTACCAAGAAAGAAAACCATAATAATAGACTCCAAAGCATTTATTTGCCACGAAATTATTTTTATAGTGTGTCAAAGCAATTACGTATAAAAGGTCTTCAACTGCTATTCATATGAAGCTATTGCAACAAAGTCTCCCACGTACAGGCAAATGGAAACCAGACTACAAACAAGCAAAAGCAGACGTGGCAAGGTATGATCCAGATAAGTATCCGATGCACCGAACAAGCAAACCTTACATTGATGTGTGTAAGAAGTTGATAAAGGACACAGACTATGCGAAGATTAAGGACAGCAGAAACAACACACGAAGGCAGAGATATTCAATAATTCGTAAAGAGAGAAATAAAAGACGGAGGGAAAAGTACGCGGAGGACAAAGAGAAAATAAAATTGAAAAGAAAACTATACTACGACAAGAACAAAATGTCTATACTTTCAAACAAGAGGGAGCGGTACAAACCTTCAACAGGTACTGTTGCCACTGAGGCCGCTGGTGTCGCACACCTCACTGATGTCACGGACAATATCGGTCTCGATACCAGCCCTTCGCCTGCTCATGCCAGCGCACTGGATAAAACCATCCAAACAGTGATGCTCGTCGCAAGAAAAGCATTTACTTAACATTCCCTTTTGGTTGGGAGAAATGCCTAGCCAGGTCTCTACCATACAAGGGAACCAGCAGTTGGACCTAGTGCACCGCACGTTCTCTGCCCAACAGTAGGCACATTCTTTGGTCATGCCAATGCCCTCCATGCATTTGTCTGAATCGCCGAAGAGATTATCCAGGGCGCATGTTCTAGCTTCTTCGGTAAGGGTATCTTTTTTGCTGACGTAAAGGTCGTAGTCTACCGTGTTGGAACAACTCCCACAGCACCCACAATGCTTCACATCACCAACACAAGCTCCAACGGGTGCGGCGTCAAAGGTATACGACGCTGGGACGTAGACATCGTACGCAATGAGAATAGAGAGAATAAACATAATAAAAAATAACAGTATGAATGCGATGACCCTTACACATGGCTCCATGATTAATTAATAAAACTTAACACTTTATATATCACAACTCCTCTTTCTTTTCTTCCTCCTCGTCCTCCGGTATATTCAAGACAAACCGTAGCAGTGCTTCTTCCTTGCTCAGCTCCTTCAACTTCTCGTTCTTCTCTTTCTGTAAAGTGTTGTACTTGTCTTGAAGCTTTTGCACGTGGCCTTTGAACAAGACCTCCGCACTCTCCTTCTCTGCCTCGTTGTTGTCCAACCGCTTGTGTATGTCCTCCATACTGAGCGCCTTGAACTCCTCTAGCTCTTTTGCTTCTTCTTCAGAGCAGAGATTGGGGTCGTCTAAACAGCCATTTTGCAAATTGTTTTCCACGAATTCCAACAACGATTCCAGGTCCCTCCCATTTTCATACTTGTTGAGTCCATACCCATTCGAGTACTTCAACGTAGGATATCCCTGGACGCCCTGCTTTTGGCACAGCTCTTTGTGGACGGTACAATCCACCTTTCCTACCAGCACATTCGTTTGTTCGGCAAACTCGTCCCACACCGGTGCCAACTTTTTACAGTGGCCACACCATGGTGCGTAAAACTTCAACATAACTTTTTTTCCATTGGTCTTCTCTTTAAAATTCTCAGCTGTCAGTTCAACCGTGGAGAGGGCAGGGGTAACAATAGCAACGAAGGTAAGTAGAGTGATTAGTTTCATCATTTTATTTAGCGAAAAAAATATCTTATATAGTAAAAATTAAATTTAGGGGTTGCCATTACCCCAACACCACTGTAGTGTTTTTTGATTGTCCGCATGATGTGGTCTTTTTTTCCTACGATAAGGCGTCGGTTGAAATGCCTTTTTCCTTTTTCTTCGTACTGCTCCATGGCTTATTAAATTTTGCACGATGGTCTCTAACTGTGGCGGGACAGCATGTACGTTCCACAAGGCCCATGACCTGTAAATCCCGTACGGTCTTCGTACATAATACCCACGACATAATGCTTGAATTTTTACCGCACATTGCTTAGCATGGGTATATTTTAGCATGGCACGTTTTCTACGCCATGATGCTTGAATTTCAACGGCAGACTTCATGCGCAATCTATCGTTGGCCTTTTTACGTACAATGTACCCACGGAACAAAGCTTGAAGTGGAGCAAACGAGGATTCACGAGCTTTATACAACTTCGCTTTTCTTCTACACATTATACGAGGATCGCAGGTGCAAAAATCAAAGTCGTTGTAGTACTCACGCCAAAGCGCTATATTGCAATCCCCATTATATTTCTTCACGAATACACTCTTCAACGGCTTTTTGCTCAATGCCCAAGTTACACACGTCGTGAATGTTTCACTAGGATTGTATTTGATTAGACTAGGGTACATTTCAAACAGTGGATTGATTTTTTCTTTCCATATATCGTTAATATGGTCGTTGATCTTGTAGAGGTCAAAGTAGTTGTCGTATCGAGGAACGGGGCGAAAGAAATCATCTTTACTGTGTAATTTAGGAATGTTCTGATCCTTCTTAAGCTTTATGCCTTCTTTCTTCAACACCTCTCTCCACAAACGTTGGAAATGTATGCATGCTTTCTTCATGTACGTGAGGTTGACTTCACGATCCCGCCCATCACCATTTCTACAACTCCTGCACAATGAGAATTTGTAGGTATTGCCTACATAGAAATGTCGGCAGGTTTGTCTGTCATAACCTCTGTCATAACACTCAATGCAAGGCTCCGTTCTTTTTGGTTCAGCTGACATGTTTGGTTCGTTCGACATGTTTGCTTCTTCTTTGTTTCTTCTATTCTTTCTTCTTTGTTCCTTCTTTCTTTATTCGTAACGTTGAAATAGATTAAGATAGATATGTTTATATGTGTATGTATGTTATATGCTCTACAAAACTAATAGAGTTAAAAATAGGGTATTTTGAAAATAAATCCATTTGCTCTACAAAACTTCAACACGACGATATATAACACCACAATACAGAACACGAGGGTGTTAGACGACAAAAGCATACAACATATATACATATATACAAATTAAATGGTACACGCGAACGATCAATTATTAGGAGGAACACTAAGCCTTATCTGTTTCTGTTTACTTTTCCTTTCTATTATTATTGGACCAGAGATCATATCCACCGCATGCAATCTCAGTTTAAGCGCATCGAAAGTAGTTTTATTATTAACGTACATCTTTCTGCCTACACTATGTCTACGTCGGAGTTAGACATGCAATATCATTCCACCATACTTTGTGACATCAAAAACGATCCATACTTTAGGACAAACCACGCGAAAATGCTGGTGGATGCGTTGAATTTGCTAGTGAAACGGTGTGAGCTTAAAGGACGTGGGTTCTGGAAAGTGTGGCACGAGGGGGAGATGAAGCCGTTCTACATAAAGAACACGGACTTGTATTACAGGGATCCGATCTTTAAAGCTTTTTTTGAGTTTTGGGTGAAGTTGGACGAGGTGGACCGCACCTTCCACCTTATTGATAGCGAAACGATATACGAGGAGGAGCTTGCAATACAATGCATGTACGATTTGTACTACCTGAATGAATGGTTGGAAGAGTAAATTTTTTGGTAGCACCAGTGGCAGATAAAAGTACCGCGGTACCAGACGAGTTGCTTATAATTATTACCACAACTAGTACATTTTCTCATTTATTTACCTTAACAGTTCTTATATAATTGTTTTTTTCCTTTTTATCAATACTATGTTCATGCTAAAGGACGACTACAACCATGAGTTTTTGTTACTATCATTTGTACTTAAATCTACTAGTCTCCTGATAGAAAAAGGACGACTACAACCACGTAATAGTAACCGCCTGTTAAAAGAGGTAGTACCAACGTAGTGCTAGGACTCTTTTTTGGTATACTGTAAGTATATTTCTTAAAATATTTCGGACCTAAAAATATATTCTACCCCCCCCTGAATAAAAGTAAGGGTCGGAGTTGTACGGTTGTAGTTACCGATGACTCCCTACAACTGTACAAGCCCCACCCTCACTTTTCTGGACCGACCCCTAAAAAAAAAAAGTTAGGTCCGTAGTAATATAAGGGTTGTAGTAAGACTATACGAAAAAAGGTAAAAAAAAGACCCTATCACTACCTTGGGACTTCCCATTTTAACATGAACACAGTATTACGTGGTTGTAGTCGTCCTTTTTCTATCAAAAGACTAGTAGATTTAAGTACAAATGGTAGTAACAAAAAGTCATGGTTGTAGTCGTCCTTTAGCATGAACACAGTATTGAATCAATGTAGTGGTTCTTTTTTTATGACACTTTGGTTGTAGTGGTCCGAATTTCGCCAGACAAAACATGGATGTGGTAGGTTTTTTTCGATTGTTTGTTGTTAGATTCGGTATCGTAGAGGTTGAATAAACAGTAATTAGATATCTTATTGTAAGTTTTATTGAATGTTAAACACCCTCGTGTACAACACCTGGTGTTAGGCGTCCTCCTTCAGGCTTATTGTGGGCTTTTGGTGTTTAAACTTGTTCCACAGTTCTCACATTCTGAGGCGTCCATGACCCCAACTACACGCGTGTCCTTGTCTGTACGCTCTCTCCACTCTGGTTCAACGGAGTTCAACATCTCAAACGTTTCTTTGTAATGTTTTTCGTCCTCCCTACTTAAAAAATTTGGTCGTAATTCTTGGAGTCGCGTCCAAACCATCATTTCGTATCTCATGGTCTGGTCGAAATAAATTCGGTATTGCTCCATGAAGTTGTTGGTGGCTTCTTCGGAGATCTTCATGTATTCAATATGAAATTGTTTCAACCGGTCCAACAAATTGTTGTTACTGACACTTTGCATCACCCTGTAAAGTTGTTGACCCAACTCCATTTGTGCGTCAGCCATTTCCTCGACTCTTGCTCTGTCTTCCACGTTCATGCCAAAGCATATGGTCAGGTCGATGTATTTGGCGAACAGAACTGGATCGTCAGTATGTGTGTCTCCGTCCTTCGTCCATTTGGAAAGACCTGCAATTCGTGCCCACATCAACATGTAGGCGGCCAACGCGTGGCGGTTGTATTTACCATCCAGAATTGATTTGAGATTATACTTTTCATCCAATCGTTTCAATTCTTTTTGCTCTTTTTCTACAGGCGTTTCCTCGTCGCTCATCTTTCTTTTTTTGGATGGTGGGTTTTTTTTATCTTTATCCTTCCATTCTGCTTCCAACACCTGGCGTACTTCTTCCACCAGTTGAATTTCCCTGTCCGTCAATTTGCGGCTCATGGCGCGGGTGACTCTGCCTATCACATCTGGTAAGAAACGTGCCTCGAAAAAGTTACCTAGGTTGGTGGCATGTTGTCTGTTTCTTCTTCCTTGAGCATGCCACGTCCATTCCCGCCTGACAATCTTACCGAATTCTTCGGACCTAGCGCTTTGAATGTCGTGGAGCACGACTTCGAAGGTGTCCACGGTGAATCGGCAAAGGGGATTGTTCAACATCCCCGTTGGAGCTACCAATATGCCACGTGGATAATCTGGTTGCAAGTCTACAATTCGCATCTCAATTAATTCCCATGGACCTCTGAAACCACCACGTTGTGCATTGCCAGAGATGTAGTGTCGTTTCCTTCGAATGTAGTCGTCCAATGTATCTTCAATGTCACCTGGCATCGTGTTAGTGTTCCATTTCAATCGATTGACCGGAACTTTAACGGTATCCAACATTCTCATTCTTTTGTTGCGATCTGGCTTTCTGTACTGCAATCCACGGCCATCTATCATTTCGATATACGTTTCAACCGTGTAATATTTATTGTCTCCAATGGGACTGAAGACATTCACATCACCTTCTATTATTTGATAATACCAGAAGTGGTCGCGTACCAATGCATGTGCCAATGCTTTTGACTCTGGTGTGATGCATTGCTGAAGGTGCACGCCACGGTGAGTAACAACTGGGTTAGTTCCAATCGACTGGCTGAATCCAAGTATTGCGTTTAATACCCTGGTCGCAATTCCCTTTCTTTGGTACTTTTCATGTACCGTGATGCGTTGAACAATGATGTCCATGACGCATAGGTCTGATTGAACACCGGAATACCCTTTTCTAAAAGCGCGGCTCTTTTGCAATGATAGCTCTTTAAACACTCCATTGGTAAAGTTTATTTTGTTGCCACTTTTCACATACTCACACGTAAATTCCCTAGTGTTTATGTTGGCACACCATTTCTTAACGTTGTCCAACATGTTCTGCACGTGCTGTTCGATTATGTTCGTTTTGGTTGGTAGTTGAACCCTAACCCTAATCTTTGCTTTCTCCGCTTCTAACTTTTCTCCTCTCGCTTTCTCCTCCGCGATTTGTTTTCTTAATTTTTGGCCTTCTATCCAACTTTTTAATTCACCGGTGGATAAGCTTTGCACCAGCTCTTCGCTAGCGCCCAATGCCCTGGCATCGTTCATGGCTTTGTTCTGCCTCGCCAACACTCCACGGGCAAGGTCAGCGTTCTGCTGAGGTGTGAGAAGGTCTTGTATGTAGGGTGCTTCAACGCCACCATTTGGGTTATTGGAATTTCGCATTTGCCCTGGCATTCGAGGTGGATTGGCTGGATCTGGAAGAGAGCTCATTTGGCAGTTGCCTTTGTTCTCGCCAGCTATTCCGCTCTTCATCATGTCGCTCTTGTGGCCGTGGGGATTGGAACCAGTCTTTTTCTCTACTGCCGTTTGCTGTATGATTCCAAATTGTTGACGCA
>NYWG01000044.1 GCA_002684915.1 Verrucomicrobiales bacterium | reverse complement strand
GCTCTTTGTCTTGCTGTTGCTCTTTGTCTTGCTGTTGCTCTTTGTCTTGCTGTTGCTCTTTGTCTTGCTGTTGCTCTTTGTCTTGCTGTTGTTTTAGTTGTTTGAGCCTTTTTTTGACTAATTCAGAATTAAATAAAGCATCTTTATCCTCGGCAGATCCTTCTGTTTGTTTGCTTAAGTTATGAGCTCCCTGAAATTGTTTTAAAGCTTCGGTCCATTGTTTTATTTTTTCATCTGGGTTTTGTGTTGTTTCACCGAGACGATACTTAGAATTGCCTAAATTATAAAAAGCGCGCTGCTGTAATGAAAGTGGTGCTTCTGTTTGATTGAGTGCTTTTCTGAAGTATTCTTCAGCTTTTTCGTAATTCTTGCTACTATAAGCTGCAGTTCCTGCATTATATTGTAAACGGGCTTTTAATGTGGAGTCATTCTTATATTCTGGAAGTATTCGCTCGTATACTTCTAGCGCTTTGGAAAAATCACCATTATCCATAAGTTGACGAGCTTCAATTGCTGAAGCTTTTACAAGGCTTGGTATAGTCAAAATTATAAATATTGCTGTAGTACTTTTAAGTCTCAAGCTGTTTTGTTTGTTTTTAACGCGTCGTTTTGCCTCTGGAAGTAGTCTTTCAATGATAAGTAAAATTATAGCGATTCCTAACGGCCATTGGTATCTCTCTGTGAAGCGTTTTGTCATTTGGTTTTCCAATCGGTTAGGTGTCAGCCCAGATAGTCCTGAGGAGTATAGTCTTTCGACAGTGTCTGCACCTTGCATGGGCAGATAGAAAGCGCCTGTATCAGTAGAAAGCCGTCGTAAAAAGCTTTCGTTTAGGCGTGACTTGACCACATTGCCACTTTCATCTTTAAGAAATTCAAGATTTCCAGTTTGTGAATTGCGTATTTGAATCAATTCACCTTCGGGAGATCCCACTCCTACTGTAAAGACTTTCAAGCCAATTTCTTTAGCTTTTTCTATGGAACCTGTAATGCCTTCCTCGTGGTCTTCTCCATCGGTAAACAGAACCAAAACTTTATGATTATCTTCTTCTTTTCGAAATGTCCTTATGGCTTCGTTGACGGCCTCGCTGATAGAAGTTCCTCCTTGAGGTATGATTTTTGTGTTAAGTGAATTAACGCTTTGCGTAAAGGCATTTCTATCGATGGTTAATGGGCATTGAAGAAATGCAGTGCCAGAGAAGGCTATAAGGCCAAGTCGATCACGTTTGGCTAAGTGCATTAGATCGAGTACAGCAAGCTTGGCTCGTTCCATTCTATTAGGGCTTTGATCATTGGCAAGCATGCTTCTGGAAGTGTCAACTGCGACAAGTATGTCGAGGCCTTGCATTTCCATCTCCTGCCATTCAAATCCAAGTTTAGGCCTTGCAACTGATATTAGAAGCAGGGCAACTACCGTAATAATTAGTCCTATTTTAATTAAGCGGCGATTAGGTGATAATCCAAGAGTAAGCTGTTTGACTAACTTAGAGTGAACGAACTTTTGTAACAATTTTGAGCGTTTCTGCCATGCCCACCAAAAGAATAATCCTAGTAGAGATATTATTAATATCGTCAGCCAAAGAATTTGTGGGTACTCAAAATGCACAATGTCTCCCTTACAATCTGCGGGTAAATCTTAACTGAATTTGTAGCCAATGGGCACGCAAAAATAATCCTAAATTGGTTAATAATACGAATTATCTGACGATTTAGTCATATAATATGTTCAATTATGATGTGGTTTAGCTTGCAGCCATTGCTCATGGTGGTTTTTCTTTCTCGCGCCATTTTGGTTACCATGATGACTAGTTCAGAGATTCGACAATCTTTTTTAGATTTTTTTAAGGATAAGAAGCACACGGTAGTATCTTCTGCTAGCTTGATGCCTGATGCCCCCAATCTTTTATTCACAAACGCGGGAATGAATCAATTTGTTCCAATATTTCTTGGAGAACAAAATTGCCCTTATTCCCCGGGACGTGCTGTCGATACTCAAAAATGTATTAGAGCTGGTGGTAAGCATAACGATCTAGAGGATGTGGGGATGGATACTTACCATCATACATTTTTTGAGATGTTAGGCAATTGGTCGTTTGGCGATTATTTTAAAAAAGAAGCCATTGAATGGTCTTGGGAGCTTATTTCTGATGTATGGAAATTTCCAAAAGAACGTATTTACGCAACAGTATATAAGCCGGGGAAAGATGATCCGGGTGAGTTTGATCAAGAAGCGTACGATTATTGGGTAAATATTTTTGAAAGAGCAGGATTAGATCCGCAGATTCATATTGTTTATGGAAACAAGAAAGATAATTTTTGGATGATGGGAGATACAGGTCCATGCGGTCCTTGTAGTGAGTTGCATGTCGACCTCACTACAGATGGCAATACACAAGGCGGACTTGTTAATTTAGATAGTGCAGATTGTATTGAAATATGGAATCTTGTATTTATTCAGTATAATGCAAACGTAGATGGTACATTTTCCCCTTTAGCTGCAAAGCATGTTGACACAGGGATGGGATTTGAGCGTGTCGCAGCAATAATGCAGACAACCAATAATTTTACTGATTTTACTAGAACAGTTTCTAATTATGATACTGATATTTTTAGTCCAATCTTTGCAGAACTTGAAAGGCAGAGTGGCAAAAAATATAAATCTACTTTGCCCAGCGCAGAGCCAACTGAGCAGGAGAAAGTAGATGTTGCGTTTAGGGTTATAGGGGACCATATCAGAACACTTAGTTTTTCTATCGCGGATGGAATTCAGCCTGGTAATACTGATAGAAATTATGTTCTAAGACGTATTCTAAGACGTGCAGTGAAGTATGGAAGGACTCTTGGATTTAAGGAGCCGTTTTTTTATAAATTAGTGGATGTTCTTGTTAGATCTATGGGAAATGTTTTTCCAGAACTCACTCAAAGGCAAAGTCTAGTTCAAGAAGTCATTCGTAATGAGGAACAATCTTTTAATAAGACTCTTGATCGAGGAATTGAACTTTTTAGGGAAGAGGCAAAAAAGTTGAGGGGCAAAAAAGAGCTTACGGGAGACTTTGCATTCAAATTATATGATACTTATGGTTTTCCGTTAGACTTAACTCAATTAATGGCGCGCGAGGCTGGATTATTGGTAGATGCTTCAGGCTTTGAAAAATTGATGAGCGAGCAACGTGATCGTGCTCGTTCTGCTCAAAAGAAAGAAATCATCAGTGTTAGTACTTTGGCAACTGAAGCAAAAACTGAATTTGTTGGTTTTGATGTCGATGCTACTAAATCTAAAGTAATTGAGGTGCTTAAAGATGAAAAGCAAACAGCAGTAGTCTTAGATAGATCACCATTTTATGCCGAAATGGGTGGGCAGTTGGGTGATACGGGGGTTCTTATATCAGGGGATCAAGAGATTACAGTATCTGATACACAAAAAGTCGGAGATGCTTTTTTGCATGTAATTAAAGGAGATGCTGTTCCAGCTGAAGGATCTGAAGTGGAGTTAAGAATGGATGTGAGTCGGCGGGCAGCTATCCAGCGACATCATACTGTTACACATCTTTTTCATTGGGCGCTGCATGAGGTGACATCGCCTGACGCTACTCAAAAAGGATCCTTCGTAGGGCCGGAAAAATTGACTTTTGACTTTAATAGCCAACCACTAACTTCTCAGCAACTATGCGATATTGAGCAGCTTGTGAATGAACGAATTTTGGAAAATACTAATGTTAGTTGGGCTGAACTAAATTATAGCGATATTGCTAGCCGAGATGATATATTGCAGTTCTTTGGCGATAAGTATGGAGATAAAGTTCGAATTGTTCAAATAGGTGGTCAGCCTAATGTTTTAGATGGCTACTCGATGGAATTGTGTGGAGGCACACATGTTAGTTTTACTGGAGAGATAGGTCTGTTTAGGATTCAATCAGAATCAGCAGTTGCTGCTGGTGTGCGCCGTATAGAAGCAATTGCAGGATTGGTTGCTTCTCGCCAAGCTCGATCTGATGCTGAACGGATTTTTGCTATAGCTGAGCAGTTAAATAGTCCTGTTCGTGATCTTGAAAAAAAGATAATCAGTTCATTGGAGCAAACAAAAAAACTTGAGAAGGAGTTAAAAGCTTTACAGCAAAGTCAAGCAGCTAGTCAGGCAAAAGATCTATTGGGTAAGATACAAGTAGTTAATGGGATTAATTTAATTACTGCAAATCTTGGTTCGTTGGAAGGCAATCAGGTGCAATCAATTGTTGATGCATTAAAAGCAGAGTTCAATGGAGTAATTGTACTTGGAGCTGGTGAAGGAGGTCGAGTGGCATTGGTCGCAAATGTTTCTAAAGATTTAACGGATCGTATTCAAGCTGGGAAAATTATTCAGCACATTGCCCCAATTGTTGGAGGTAAAGGTGGAGGTAATCCGAGTCAAGCAAGAGGAGGTGGTAAGGATACATTAAAAATTGATGAAGCACTAAGCCAAGTGATCGAACTGATATAGATAATAGTTGTTTGCTTAGTTATTTAATTTCATCATCTCAAAATAATAATTGTTTGTATTGATTTTTATCGGAATTTATTGAATTTTTAGGAACTAGTAAAAAATAATTTTATGAATAAGGGAGACAATTTATTTTCGTTTTTAATGCTTATTATAGCTGTTTTTCCATTAGAAAGACAGACTGTTTGTGAAACAATAGATACTACGTCAGTTTCATTCGAAACCGTTTTAGATAGTCGTGAAGTCGCTAGGAAACCAGGCACTTTGTTATATGAAAGTGGAAAATTCAATCTGCAGGATAAGTATAATACGGTTAGTGTGACGGGGCTTAATCTTGAGCTTCCTGAGGGCACTAATGAGGTAACTTGGTCTGTTGAGTTTACAAATCTCGGTACGGGGCAAGCAGGGCTATTGCTTTATTCCCCTCCGACAATTGGAGAAAGTTACGATGATTTTTGGGAAAAAACTATTAATGGTTGGAAACTTAAGTCGATTACAGAAAGCGCTAATTTTGGAGCTCGATTGGCTGGGGTGCCAGACGGTGAAAGCAATGAAACAATTGTTTATGAGAATGCAAAAAATTCTTTAGGTAAAACATATATATCTGGAGGAGAAGTTGGTGATTCGGTTCTTTTAAATGGGGTAAACAGTAATTTAACTGGGATTCAGTTTGAGTACTATGCATCGATGTTGCCTCTGGATGGGCTTTCTCAAGGAAGGCTTCGGATTTACCTTAATGATGGTGAGAGTGTTAATGTCGGGGGTGTTTCGGTTGATCCACGAGGGGATTTTGGGCTCAGTTCAGGAGAAATAACTATTTATGATAATTCGAGAGGAGAAAAAGAGGACGTCTATTTTTTAAATAGTGAATTGGGAGATTCTTTTATGATTGAAAGTGCTCATCGTGTGATTCAAAAAATTCAATTTGAGTATTTTGCTGCGTTAAACCCATTTGAAAAAAATCAAACGGGTGTGTTTCGTGTTTATGCTAATGATGGGGATACACTGGAAGGAAGTAATATTCCCAATACACTCTTGTTTGCGAGTGATTCCTTTGAATTACGTTCTGGTTACAACATGGTAACTATCAGCGATGTATCGATCGAAGTGCCAGCAGATATCAAGGAGGCATCCTGGACTGTTGAGTTTTCAGGAATGGGGCAAATCAGTCAGGCTGGTTTATTAATGCATGAAAAACCTGTAGTCGGCCAAAGCTTGGCTCCATTGTGGAAGAAAAATATAACTGCAGGTGCTGAGAATTGGCAGCTAATAAATGTTGATGAAGGATTAGGGGGGTTCTCTATACGTATGGCAGCACGGATACCATCTTTTCCGAATATTGTAACGGATCAAAATAACTATGTTGTAGGGGAGACTATCAAGGTATCATTCGATGACGGTCCAAAAAATTCTAAAGATTGGATTGGTATTTATGGTTTAGGCATGATTCCTGGATCGGTTGATGCGCTAGATTGGGCTTATGTCAATGGGTCAAAGATTGCCGGAGAAGAACGTGCAGATGGTATGTTGGTTTTTTCTAGTCAATTGCCGATTGGCGAATATTTCGCGAAATTTTTTGAGAATGATAGTTACGGCGAGCTCGCAAGTTACAGATTCAGAGTAGTTCCGCCTCCAGTTGTGTCGCCGGCTAAAACCGTTTTTAATGTAGGAGAGAAGGTTGTGGTAAATTTTGATTATGGTCCGAGTAATGCAAAGGACTGGATTGCTATATATCGTCCCGAAACAGATCCTTCTAAATTACCTAGCCTTTCATGGGCTTATGTCGGGGGCAGTCGAACAGTTGGTGATGCATTAGGGAAAGGTGATGTTGTGCTTTCAGATAACTTAGCAGCAGGTAATTATGTAATTCGATTTTTTGAAAATGATTCATATAAGCAATTGGCTGAGTCAGTTTTCGTTGTCAAGGATATGTCAACTCCTCCAAAATTAACTATTCAACATAAAGTAACTGGTGAGGTGATTCTTCGGTTCGAAGGGGTTTTGGAGGCTTCCCCATCCGTGAATGGGCCGTGGAGTATTCTAAATGGATCCAGTGAGATTGTCTTGCCTTCTAGCAATTCAAGGCGCTTTTTCCGAGCCGTAAATTAATTTTATTTCGTATTAAAATAAAAAGATAATCAGACGGCATCTCCTTCTGTTTTTTTATTGATGATTAAAAAAAAATACGTGCGATCTGAATTAATTCCATGGTTGTGGGTCGCTCTTTGGATGTTGGTTATTTTTTTATTTTCTACGAGTGCTTTTTCAGGGGATAATACTTCTAGGATTATCGGTCCGATTTTAAAATGGATCTCACCTGAAATCTCTAATGAATCGATTGCTTTTGTTCAATTTTTTTTGCGTAAAACAGCTCATATTATTGAGTATGCTTTTTTAGCTATATTACTCTGCAATGCAATTGTTAGGCGTCTGAAAGAATTTTCGGCAAAAGTGTTAATTGTTAGATCGGTATTTATCTCTTTGATCTATGCGGCATCAGATGAGTGGCACCAATCTTTGTCAGCCGGTCGAATTGGTTCATTAATGGATATCTCTATTGATGGAGTAGGCGCTTTATTTGGGGCTCTTTCCTTTTTATGGATTTTTAAGTATAAACAAAAATGAATCTATTTCTTATAATTGGATTCATTCTATTTAAGTGTAAGAAGGGCTAAATAAATTTAGCTGAATTATTGGTTTATCACTTAACGTCCAAGTAGTTTATCCATGCCAGGCATCGCGCCCATTCCGCCACCCATTTTGGTCATCATTTTTTGGAATTTACCCATTTTTTTCATCATCTGTTGCATTTGGGTAAAGCGTTTAAGAAGGCTGTTAAGTGCTGCCACAGTAGTTCCACTCCCATTAGCAATACGACGACGACGGCGTGCGTTTAAAATTGATGGATTATTGCGTTCTTCAAAGGTCATGCTGCAAATCATGGCTTCCATTTGACGGAATTCCTTTTCGCTTTTTGCAAGATTAGCTCCTTTCAGGGCATTACCACCGCCAGGAAGCATTTCGACAATCCCTTCAAGAGGGCCGAGTTTTTTTAATTGGCGGAGTTGTTCAAGGAAATCTTCAAGCGTGAATTGCCCTTTTTTCATTCGCTCTTCGAGTTTGCGAGCTGACTCTTCATCAACTGCTTCAGCTGCCTTTTCAACTAAGCTAACTACGTCTCCCATTCCTAGAATACGTGATGCCATTCGTTCGGGATGGAATGGTTCAAAATCTTCTAGTTTTTCACCTACACCAGCAAACTTGATTGGCTTGCCAGTAACTTCACGGAAGCTCAATGCTGCACCTCCTCGAGCATCACCATCAAGTTTTGTTAAGATTGCGCCTGTTATGCCAAGGGCCTCGTCGAAGTGGGTGGCAACACTTACAGCCTCCTGCCCGGTTGCGGCGTCTAGAACAAGTAAAATCTCTCGAGGTTGAATTTTGTCTCGCAGGTGAACTAGTTCCTGCACCAGTGGTTCATCAATCTGAAGACGGCCTGCGGTATCGAAAATCACTACATCGATCCCGTCCTCCTTTGCTTTTTCCATGGCGGCATCGGCAATTTTAGTTACATCTTTTTCCTCTCTCATAAGGAAACAAGGTAGGCCAAGCTGCTTGGCTAGAGTCTCAAGTTGATCCATTGCGGCAGGTCGATAGATGTCAGCACCTACAAGCAAGGGTTTACGATCTTCAGCTGCTAGTAATCTGGCTAGTTTGCCGCTTGAAGTGGTCTTGCCTGCACCATGAAGACCGCACATCATCATGCAAAGAGGCTGTGCAAAACCTCTAGGTAAATCGAGATCGATTCGTTCAGATCCTAGAAGATTTGTTAATTCGTCATTTATGATTTTAACGATCTGTTGGCCAGGTTGAATGCTTGCGACGACTTCTTCTCCTAGGGCTTTTTCTTTGACTCTAGAGATAAATTGTTTTGTAACCTTAAAGTTTACATCAGCATCGAGCAGAGCCATTCGAACCTCTCGCAATGATTCTGAAACATTGGTCTCAGAGATTTTTCCTAGGCCTCGAAGGTTTTTAAAAGTTTTCTGAAGCTTTTCGCTTAGAGCGTCAAACATGGGGAGAGAAGATAAGTATGGATTGGAGGTTTGACAAGCGCGCCACATTTTGGCGTAATCCGCGCCCCCCTTTGGGGAGGTAGGATACCGAAGTGGTCAAACGGGGCTGACTGTAAATCAGCTGGCTACGCCTTCGCAGGTTCGAGTCCTGCTCCTACCACCATTTTATAAAATAGCCGGTTTTCAATAGAAAGCCGGCTATTTTTCTAATTTTGATGGGAATAAACCCGACTCTAACAAAAGCCGATCGGGTGGAGTGGAACTTTTATTCCAAGGACTCTACAGCAGAGACAATCGCACTAGAAGTGATTCCAAAGTGTTCCCACACTTCTTCGTGCCCTTCTGACGGGGCGATTCGTGGATCGACAATCCCGATATGTTCAGTCTTTATATTAGTATTGCTTGCGGCGGAAATAACCATGCTTGCAAAACCACGAATACCAGAGTCTCGTGTTCCTATAATACCATCTTCAGCTGTTACAACACTCTCGTACTTTTCAAAAATACCCTGAAGGAAGTCATCTGGTAATGGGAGGCCGTTGATTACGTAAACGTCGGCTTTGCCTCCAAGTTCCTCAGCAGCTTGTTGAGCAATCCCTGCGGTGGCTCCTAGGGCTAGAATCGCGCTTTTTGCACCGTCATGCTTGCGGAGTAATGTGACGGCTTCCCATTCACTTTCGGGATTGTAAAGTGGATTTCCTTGTTCATCAGATAGAACTATTAAGTTGTCGCGAGGTATAGACACGATATGTGCTCCGTAACGGGCGCATGCATCCTTTACGGCAACAAACGCAGCCCGGGCATCAGCTGGGGCATAAAACCGGTCAATATAGGGAAGATAGCCCATTGCGAGTGATACCCAGTCAAGGCTCCAGCCGGAGAAGTGATCTCTACCGGTGCAGGCACCTACATGACTCATGTGCATAATTACATTTAGCCCTTCATTTATTCCGTTGAGGTTTCTTTGATAACGCCACAGTTCGAGTCCCTCGCGGGCGATACCTTCAAAGAAAGCAGAGAATGTTGAAACTACATTGACCTGAGGTTTGTTTGAGCTCATTGCCAACCCGTCTGCAACGAGAAGAGCGGCTTGTTCTTCAATACTTAATTCAATTTGATTTTGGGCCGGGATCTGTGCAGCAGCTTTTCCGAGCTTAGTAGATGGATTGAGATCGCAACTGACAATGAATGTATCGTTTGGATGTGCTTTGGCTACGGCGGCGTAGGCAGCTTCTGAACCAGCTCGGGCGCTACTCATTTTACCGGCTTCCGGTAGGCTAACTTCTGCCAATTGCTCTGTGCTTAGTGTAAGGTTTTCTGAACCAACTTCAGGACGTGCATTAGTGGTTACTTCTAACTTAGCTGCAGAAGAAATATCATCGAAGGCAGCTTGCTGAGCTTCATTACGGGTGAGCATTACATTGCCCAAAACTTCGGTTTCGTCACGTCCTTTCATATGGCCATCATGGTGACCAACACCGCCGGGCAGATCGTTAACAAGAAGTACGCATTCGAGCATGGGGACAATATCACGATAACTCATTAAAGCGCCAGGCACCCAGATTTCCTGATCCATGGCGATTTTATTCTTATTGGTTATAGCTTCAATCTCAGATTCTAATCCAAAGCGATTGGCTAGCCATTTAAAGTCTACCCTCTCTCCATCAGATGAGGAGAATCCAGTTGGGAAAATCATTGTTGGGCGGCCTTCCATAGCCTTTCCGTGTGCGTATTTGTAAGCCTTATACATTTCACTTGTTTCAAACAGTGATTTTAATTCGACTATTTCAACGCCCATAGACTCAACGATCTTCCTCGGATCTTTGTCCATTACATTTTTGTTTGAGTCGGACAATTGAATGCCGTTTCGTTGCATTACAAAAGTTAGTGGAAGATTACCGATGTCAGCGGCATTAAATCCGTTTAGCGCTTGTCCGGCAATCCATCCAGCATCGCCACAGTGACACACGACCCAAGATTGAGGGTCCCTTGATCGCATACCCATTGCTTGACCAGCGGCAACAGGAATCATCACTCCTAGTCGTCCGCCGTTGAGTTGAGTTCCTCCGGGGACCCAGGAAACGTGGCCGGGTATATCGAGTCCTCGACGGAATTTATTTACAACCGACTCTCGGTCTACATAACCCAGAGTGGCCAGAGATGCATAGTAGCCTATACTGGCATGCGCGTTTTCAATTGTGTACTGGACTTTTTTATAATCGGTTGCAGCTAGTGTAAGCATTAAGCTTGGGATTAAATCGAGCCCTCCACCTAAGTGGTCAAGTTCTCCGATAGTAGCCAGAGATGCTAGTGACGAAATTGAAATTCTTGCGGCCTCAATTTCGAGAGCCTGTAGAGTGTCGATTTGTTTTTGGTCTAGCGTGTTGGTATTGGCGATGTCAATGCTAAGTGGAAGCACCTGAGAGGTCACAGCCGAGCGCATAAACTTCGAGCTCTTAATAAGTTGGTCGTTCCGGTCTTGTTGAGCCTTCCAGGCTTCTTTCGAATAGTTACTCATAAATCCTTTATATTAATTTGATGCTGGGAAGTTGTCAGAATACTCGCCAGTTCAAAGGGCACGAAACTTTAAGGACTTTGAGGCGAAAAAAAAGTATTTTTGGTGGATCTGCTTATCAATTGTCATTTATATAGTAGGTATTTGGTGCGTTGCTGACGGAATCGAGCCTCATCCTTGTGCCAAGATTTGACGATTTGATCTCCAGAGCGGCCTGCTGCCAAGTCGCGTCGAATCATGTCTGTGCCGTTGACTTTGTCGAACATGTTAAAACTGCGACCGCTTTTGGATCGGGTGTCAAATAGGTTACGCTTAGCTACGGCCTTTACGGCGTCAATGATGTGGTAATTGATTGGCATGAGTGGAGCGATGGAACGATTAGTGAAACGAATCCTGACGCCGGAGTAGATGCGATTTTTCACTCGGCGACTTTTGAATCGAATCGGATCGAAACGTACTCCTGGCAACTGTTTGCTATTCAGGTATTTTGCCATTCCATTGGTGTTCATCCAAGTGGACACGACACATTCGAATGGCATACCTTCACCGATACCAATGCTTAGGCCGCTCCCTGCGCCAAGTTCTCCTAATACGCCAGTGGAAACGTAGTACATAGGGGAGTCTCCGTTAGGTATGTTTGGTGAAGTGGGTACCCATTTGAGCCCGGTGCTGTTCCAAGTCATGGATCGTTTCCATCCCTTCATTTTGACGATGGAGATTCTAGGCCGGTGACTGATCCATCCTTCCCCACTGATCATGTAAGCTAGTTCGCCGGAAGTCATTCCGTAGACGTAGGGAATTTTCCATTGGCCAACTAGTGATTTGAAGCGTGGATTGAGAATGAGTCCTTCCACTCGTTGGCCTCCAAGTGGATTAGGTCGGTCGAGTACTATAAATTCTACTCCAGCTTTGCCGCACTCCTCCATACATAGACCCATCGTGCTAATAAATGTGTATGACCTTGCCCCGGTATCCTGGATGTCATAGACCAGACAATCGATATTTTGGAGCATAGTTGGTGTGGGTTTGCGAATTGGGCCGGGGCCGTAAAGAGAATAAATTGGCAGGCCTGTTCGTCGATGAATGCTATTAGGGAATTCCTTGCCCGCAGGAATTTTTCCGTCTATTCCGTGCTCGGCTCCAAATAATGCGACGAGTTTTACTTTTGGTGATTTGTGAAGAATATCAATTATCGAGTAGCCACGACTATCTACGCCTGAAGTATTGGTGAGAAGGCCAACGCGTTTGCCTTGCAGGGTTTTATAACTACGCATAGCGAGGACTTCATTACCAAGGTAAACTCGCGCTTCAGCCGCATTTTGGCTAAGGTGAAGTAAGGTTAGTCCAAACAGTAAAGTTATGAAGCGCATGGCTGAAGTTAGACAGTCGCACTCATAGTCTCAAACCATTTATGGTTATTCATTGTCTGGCGAATCAGCCACGGCTCGAAGATAATCGTATGTAAATAAGCCGGTGTTATGATCGTCTTCCCAGATAGGCTGAATGGCATATCCACCAACGTATTTAATAGATCGAATTCGAAATGAGGAAAGTTTATATGTTCGATCAGGTCCTTTGTACAGGTTTCCCATCACGTCCATCTCTCCTTTACATCCGGCACATGGGCAGGATTTTCTGAGTTTAGCCAAACTAATGAATGATTCATCACCACCTTCCCATTTTATTGCCATTTCTTCGGCTATGATTTGAATATCTTTCGGTTTCATTATCTTTATAAAAGAAAAGGGGAGCTGCCATTTGGCAGCTCCCCTTGGTGTGAGATTCTGTTACTTATTCGGTTGAGGTGTAGTCCGTAAGTAGGGTTTAATTTTAGTGAAACCTTTCGGGAATTTGGCTTCAGCCTCTTCGTCGGAGAGGTTTGGGACAACAATGCAATCTTCTCCATCGGTCCAGTTGACAGGAGTGGCCACAGCGTGATTGTCCGTCAGTTGAAGTGCGTCTATAACTCGAAGTATTTCATCGAAGTTCCTGCCAGTTGCAGGGGGGTAAGTGATGGTTAAGCGTATCTTCTTATTAGGATCGATGATGAATACTGATCGCACAGTAAATTTCTCTGCAGCATTTGGGTGAATCATATCATAAGCTGTAGCCACCAAGCGATCAGGGTCTGCAATTATTGGAAAATTAACAGTGGTGTTCTGTGTTTCGTTAATATCATTTATCCATCCGTGGTGATCTTCAATTGGATCAACGCTTACAGCTATTGTTTTTACTCCGCGTTTGTCAAATTCTGGTTTTAACTTAGCTGTATATCCTAGCTCTGTAGTGCATACTGGGGTGTAGTCAGCTGGATGGGAAAAGAGTACAGCCCAGCTGTCTCCGATCCATTCATGAAAATCAATTTTCCCTTCAGTTGTTTCGGATTGGAAGTTCGGAGCTTCATCGCCTAGTCTTAGTGCCATTTGTCGTATAATATAATGGTTTGTTGTGGCAGCCGGGTTAGTTCGTTCTTGCCACTAGTGTTAAAGAGGGGACTTGTTAACTAACCGATGTTTTTCTGTCAATATGGTTTTGTATTGGTTTTGCTTCATTAAAAGCGAAATGTAGTAATTGCCTTTATCGAGAATTCGCTTTCTCTTAATTCTAATAGATTTGTTTCATCCCCATAATTTTGACGAAGTACAGCATAGAATTTTTTTCCTGGCTGAAATTCCCAAAAAAATCGAGTATTGTAACCTATTGACTCGGATATGTTGTCATATTGGATTAGATGTGACCATCCCATGTCTGGGGTGAAATTAATTCTTGCGTTTAATGATCCAACTTGAGCATCAAATTTGTTATGAGGAAGTTTGAATAGATTGTATGTATAACTAAGGCTGGTGTTAAGCCATTTGACTGGATCGTATCCAATCCGTGTATAGGAAGTTTGTTTTTTTCCATGATACCAATCACCAAACACATAGCCTAAACCCCCATTAATTAACCCTGCATCCGGAAAGTCGATATCGAGATTATAGTCAGTNATCCAATATTCTCCTGCGGGNACAATTCCTCCTCCAGAAATCTCAAAATCATTATCAGGTTTATCGAATTCTCNCTCGATCTCAAAAGACATTTCTAATCCGGACTCAAAGTCCAGACGTGGAATATAAAATGAATGCTTTTGNGACTCCATTTCATTATTAAGCGAAGTGTATAAATGGTTGAAATATGCAAAAGAGTATCGTCTAAGCCATTTAATATTTTCGGTTCTAGGGCTGACCGAAAATGCAGATCCGTAGCGTCTGACTCCAGTTCGTCTCGTATAACCTAGTTTAGGTTTAAAATCTTCATCAATTCCATAGTAAGAAACCCCCGTGTAAATAATATCATTAGGATAGTATATGCTTCCTCCATGCGCATAACTCCACTCTGTTTTTTCATCAAAATTTGCCATAGAGTATAGATTTGCCTGAAGAGTTTTTCCATTTAGGAATTTAGTGTTCCTGTAATTAAAATCGGTTCCTATCATGTATGCGTCATTATCGGAGTTTGGATCGCCAATGGTATTGATAAATCCGATATTAGATTGTTCTAGAACATTTCTGGATACCCGAGTAACAAAAGTGTTCTGAGAATTTAAATCATCTTGAGATTCAAGCATGGCTCCAATCACGCCAACGTTATATTTGCCAACACGTCCGGTAACCTTAGTTGCCAGATTTATTGGTGTTGGTTCTCCTTTAGAGTTTAACCCAATTCGCCTGCTAAAAAAGGGAGTGCTCGGAAGTGGTGCTGACCTTGATGCAGGTCCGAACTGAAATATACCCGATTCCTTCAGAAAGAAATCGCGTTTCTCAGGATACATTAAAGAGAATCGTGTAAAGTTTAGCTGCCTAGAATCGACTTCTGTTTCTGCAAAATCTGTATTTATAGACATGCTTGCGTTTAGGTTTGGAGCTAGACGATAGGATATGTCTCCACCAAAATCACCTAATGAAGAATTCTCATTGCTGTCATGATTATAATTATATTTACCGATGCCGTATGGAAGCAGTTCCCATTTACTTGCATTTTTTATTTTGTTTAACCCTCGAATTTCCCCGGCAGTAGACATACTTGATGTCCGTAAATGTCGACCTTCATTATGCCAGCGACCTTTTTCATTTTTGCGACGTATTGTTCTTGAGATGTTAAACCCCCATGTCGATTGATTAGGGGCGAAGGAAATTGAGTCGAATGGAATAGCTATTTCACTAAACCAGCCTTTTTCTGAAATACTGCTTTTGCATATCCAAATTGTGTCCCAACTACTTCCTGCAAATGTGTTGTTAGTGATAATTGCGTCATAACGAATTCCGTTTGGGTTTACTGCAAAAGAGTAACCATTGCGTCGATCGAGAAAAGTATCGATTGCAATAAATATATAATCATCTTCATCTGGAAAATTGTCGCGTGACATTGTTCTCGCTAAAATATTTTTAGGCTCGGAATCGAAAGCCCAAATTCCAATATAGATCGCGTTTTCGTCGTATAGAATTCGAAACTCAGTGCGTTCGGTCATTTTTACTCCGTCGAAGGGCTCAAATTGAATAAAGTCTCCACCTATAGCTGCCTTTTGCCAGGCGGATTCACTGAGATTTCCGTCGATTACAGGAGGCTCTTCAACTCTTAAAGCTTTAATTGAGGGGCGAGGTTTATTGATGATGCTTTGCTTGGAAATATCATCAGCAGAAATCTGGAAGGTAATATCGGCAAGGACAAAGCCAATAATTAGAAATAATTTATTGCATGTATTTTTTAAGAACGAATGAATTCGAATCATGTTCATTTTACCTAAAGGACGCGAGAGACTGCATGTAGATTCATTAAAAACAAGCAGAACCTATTCACAGGCCAATTTGTTTATTGAGAAATTATTGTTGATGTTTAGCGACTGGAATTCGGCGGCCTACACCAAAGGCCTTGCTAGTTACTTTAATGCCGGGGGCTGCTTGTCGACGTTTGTATTCGTTATTGTTAATGAGCCGAATCATACGCTTAACAGTAGCTGAGTCGTGTCCTGAAGAGATTATAGTTTCGGCATCTGAGCCATTTACGATGTATGAATCGAGAATATCATCAAGGAGCTCATAGTCAGGTAAAGAGTCTTGGTCAATTTGATCAGGCCGAAGTTCAGCGGAAGGAGGCTTACATATAGTTGGTTCAGGTATAATCTCTTGTTTACGGTTGATCCATTTTGCCAAGCTGTAAACACGGGTTTTTGGTAAATCGCTAATAACAGCTAAGCCTCCACACATATCGCCATATAGCGTGCAGTACCCAACAGCTAATTCACTTTTGTTTCCGGTAGTAAGTAGTAAAGATCCGAATTTATTAGACATGGACATTAGTATATTGCCTCGAATCCTAGCTTGCATATTTTCTTCAGTAGTATCTTCAGCGCATCCATCAAATATAACCTTCAATTGAGATTTCAGTTTTTCGAAGATTGGTTCAATTGGCACAATATCATATTGGATTTTTAGTGATTTGGCTAAACTTTCGGCATCATCAAGGCTTCCTTGTGATGAGTATTGTGAAGGCATTGCAACTCCTCGTACATTTTCACAACCTAAAGCTTCAACAGCAATAGCGGCTGTTACGGCAGAGTCTATGCCTCCGCTGAGGCCAATTACGGCAGATTGGAAACCACATTTGTGAAGGTAATCCTTTACTCCAAGAGATAGAGCGTAAAAAATTTTTGCATTGTCGTCGTCTGTGTTATTTGACTTAGGCTTAGTCTTTTCAGTATCTACAATAAGTAAATCCTCACTAAACATCGTAGCATTGGCACTTAGTACACCGTGCTTGTTGTAGTATTGACTGCCCCCATCAAATACTAGTTCATCGTTTCCACCTACTAGGTTGCAATAAACTATAGGCAAACCGTGTTTTGCTGATAATTGAGAAAGTAATATATGCCGACTATGTTCTTTGCCTAGCGACCACGGTGAGGCTGAGAGATTTAATAAAAACTCACTACCGGTAGCTGCTAATTCATCAGCTGGTTTACGATCATAGTTTCTATCATGAATAAATACATCGTCGTTCCAGATATCTTCGCAAATCGTAATACCTATTTTTTTATTGAGAATCTCTATTGGTTTAACGCTTTTAGCTGGTTCGAAATATCTGTCCTCATCAAAAACGTCGTATGTTGGGAGCAATGATTTGTGGCAAGTTGCAAGAATTTGCCCATTTTGCAGGACTGCTGCTGAATTACGGGCGGGTCTGCCGGATCCATTGTCGTTTTTTGAGGCAAATCCAATCACTGCCACAGCTTTGCCTCCTCGTTTGGCTAATTGATCAAGTGCTAATTCATTTTCAATTAAAAAAGTTTTTTTTAATAAAAGATCCCTGGGGGGGTAGCCGCAGAGTGCTAATTCTGGAAAAACAACAATTTCGGCACCCGATTTGTCTGCTTGGTGCCAGAAATCTATAATCTTATCTGAATTTCCAGCAAAATCTCCGACAGTTGTATTGATTTGTGCTATGGCAATCTTCATTTACCGTTCGCCAAAAGTATCGGCGAATGCTCTTTTGCGAAAGCCAGAATCTAAAGTTAGTAAAAGTACTTAGTTTGCCCCTTGACCGCTCTCTTAAAAGAGTTAAATTGTGTGGGTGTCAAGGGATAGTAACGAAAAAAAAGCTATGATGCTTGGTGTTGGGCTCGATACTGATGGGCACAAGCGTCTCACTCAGGGAGACAATTTTGTTCTTGCCGGTGGGACTAAAGATACACACGAGCAAATGACCGAAAAGGTCGTAAAGATAAACGAAAAGCTAAATGAGCGTGGTAAGTGTCTAAATACTGTGGAAAAGAATGAGTTTAGGGATATTGCCGAGTCTGTTGGGCTAAAGGAACAACCGCCTCCATCTGATAATTAGTTGAATATTTAATTTTATAACGGTGACCATCATGGTCACCGTTTTTTCTTTGGTTTTTATCTAGTAGCATTAATCATACTTCTTGTTGCCAATATCAACTTAATGAAAGAAGAGTCCCAAATTGTTGAGTCATATAACCGCGATGGTTTTGTTGCTGTTTCTTCTTTCTTTGTTCAAGAAAAGTTAGAGGAAATAAGATTGGAACTGTCCCGTTTCAAGCAAAAAATCCTGCCCCACCTCGGATCGTCTGAAGTGTTTTACGAAGATAAAACTAATTCCAAAACTTTGAAGCAAATTCAGCGAATGCACGAGCATGATTCGTTTTTTTTTGATTTGATGAACGATAAACCACGACGTTTGGCTGAAGTGTTGCTTGGTGAAGAGGTGGTGCCTAAAAATCTTCAGTATTTTAATAAACCGCCTCTGTTTGGTTTGGCAACTCCGCCACATCAGGATGGTTATTATTTCATGCTTGAACCATGCTCTGCTCTAACAATGTGGTTGGCGTTGGATGCTGTTGATGAAGAGAATGGATGTATACGTTATCTACGGCGATCACACAAAAAGGGGATGAGACTTCACAATCGCACACAGACTCTTGGTTTTTCACAAGGGATTTCAGACTTTGGAACAGAGGATGATATTGCCAATGAGATAGTATGCTGTGCAAACCCGGGAGATTTACTAGTGCATCAATCGATGACTGTTCATCGGGCTGATGGAAATAATAGCACTTCTCGCAATCGCAGAGCTCTTGGATTTATTTTTTATGGTTCGAGTGCTAAGGAAAATATTAAAGCCCATCAAATGTACAAAATGAAACTGGAGAAGGAATTGGCTTTAGAAGGTAAGATTTAAACGATGAAACGCCTTATTATTATTTTTGTCGGGCTCTGTGTTGTATTTCGGCTTCTACATGCTGAAGATAAAATACAACCGAAAGGTTATTCGATACCAACAATTGACCTGTCAAGACAAGCTCATCGTCAAGTTGTTGTGGATCGTGAAAAAGGTCAATACCTTGGTCATCCCACCACTGTTTTGTTGGAAGATGATAAGACAATGCTTGCCGTATATCCCAAGGGGCATGGTCGAGGAGGTATTGTTTATAAGCGAAGCAATGATGGTGGACTTACATGGAGTAGTCGTCTTCCTACTCCGAAAAATTGGGAGACAAGTAGAGAGGTGCCTACAATTCATCGTGTAATTGATGCTCAAGGGAAAAAACGTTTAATTATGTGGTCAGGGCTTTATCCAGCGCGACTTGCTATTAGTGATAATGACGGTGATAGCTGGAGTGATTTAAAGCCAGTCGGGGATTGGGGTGGCATTGTCGTTATGGGATGTCTTGAGCAATTAAAAACTGGAGAAGGTAATTACATGGCTATGTTTCACGACGATGGCCGATTTTTTAAAGGTGCGATGAAAAGGGAGAACAATCCAGTTTTTACTCTGTACAAAACTTTTTCTAAAGACGGAGGCCTGACGTGGTCCTACCCCGAGGCGATCCTTGCTAGGAGCGATGTGCATCTTTGTGAACCGGGTATCATCCGCTCACCTGACGGAAAACAGCTTTGCGTGTTGCTGCGTGAAAATGCTCGTCGCCGAAACTCGTTCGTCATCTTTTCGAGTGATGAAGGCAACACTTGGACGAACCCGAGAGAGTTGCCTGCATCCTTGACGGGGGACCGTCACACTGGTCGGTACTCGAAGGACGGTCGATTGTTCATCTCGTTCCGGGATCGCACACACGAGACGCCCACCTTTGGCGACTGGGTTGCTTGGGTTGGAACTTACAGTGATATCATTAATGGAAGGGAAGGCCAGTATCGTGTTCGGTTGATGGATAACCATAGGTCTGCGGATTGTGCCTATCCCCCAGTTGAAATATTACCTGACGATACACTGGTAACCACCACTTATGGGCATTGGACAAAGGGAGAATCGCCCTACATTGTTAGTGTTCGATTAAAACTCAGCGAGTTGGACGCTATCGCTAAGCGGAAGGAGTTTTTAAAATAGTGTTGATGTTTTTAATGAGATTTTCATTTTTTCTACTGATTTTTGTTGCGTTTGTACAAGCTAACTCGCGTCCAAATATTCTTCTCATCGTTTCCGAGGACAATGGGCCAGAATTGGGTTGTTACGGAGAACCTTATGTTCAAACACCGGTGCTAGATCGGTTCGCGAGTAACGGTGTTCGTTTTAACCGAGCCTACGTCCCGCAGGCTGGTTGCAGCCAGTCTAGAGCTGCTTTACTAACAGGATTGTATCCGCATCAAAATGGACAAATTGGTTTGGCTACATGGAAGTTTCGTCTCTACAAGGAAAGTACCCCTAACATAATTCGCAGTTTGAAGCAGTCTGGATATAGGACAGGGCTCATTGGTAAGTTACACATTAATCCAGCGGCAGCTTTCCCTTTTGACTATAAGAAAATCCCTAGCTCCAACTTTTCCCGGAAAAAATTAGGTGATTATGCTAAGTTTGCAAAATCGTTCATGGTAGATGGAGACAAGCCGTTTTTCCTTAGTGTTAATTATCCTGACCCACATCGTCCTTTTATCTCTCAAATCAAAGGTCTTCCAAAGAAACCTTTAAGCGCGAACGATGTAAAACCTCTTGCTTATTTTGGAGTCGATACTGCTGAACTGCGACAGCAAACAGCTAACTACTATAATTGCATGAGTCGCTTAGATACCCTTATTGGAGATTTATTGGAAGGATTGAACGAGTCAGGTAAACGTAAAAACACACTGATTATTTATATGGGTGATCACGGTGCGGATTTGTTGAGAGGTAAGCGTACCTCCTACGAGGGAGGGGTGCGTGTTCCTTTGCTTGTGCAATGGCCAGGAATGAAGGGCTTTGGTAAATCGGTTCGAAGTGAATTGGTTTCAACTTTAGATCTAATGCCGACTATTTTGAGTGCTGCGAAGACTGTGCCCCCGGCAGGCTTGGCTGGTAAATCTCTAATTCCAATGTTGCAGGGCAGGGTGAAAGAATGGAGGAAACATCTGTTCACCGAATTTCATCTGCACTCGGCACACAATTTTTATCCCCAGCGAAGTATTCGGGGAGAGCGTTTTAAACTAATTCAAAACCTGCAGCCTGATTTGTTAAACCCGGGGTATGATTTTACCATGAATCGTTTTTTTGATGGCCTGCAAAAGACTGTTGCTGAAAATAATAATGTCAGGGACGCTTACTCTTTGATGCGACGCCCTCCCGAGTTCGAATTATATGATTTAAATAATGATCCATTTGAATTCCGAAATTTGGCGGATGATGATAATTTTAGTGCTCAGCTTCAGTTGCTGAAGAACAGGTTGGCAAGTTGGCGACGTGAAACGAACGATCCATTTTTAGATCCAAAAAATATTACCCGACTTCAATCCGAAATTAACTCGAGTATTCGCGACGGAAAGCCAGACAAGAAACACCTGAAACTTAGCTACTGGGATTATTTTTTTGAATGATATTTTCATGAGGTTCTTGTTTGTTTTATTTTTTTGGGTTGCTTTGCATTCAGATGTACTTGGTCAATTGAAGCCGAATGTGTTGATGATTGCCGTCGATGACTTGCGGCCGGCTCTTGGTTGTTATGGAGACCAAATCGCCATCACTCCAAATATTGATCGCTTGGCCAAGCGAGGGATTGTGCTGCAGCGTGCTTATTGCCAACTGGCAGTTTGCTGCCCGTCCCGTCTTTCGATGCTTACCGGTTTGCGCCCGGATACCATCCGCGTTTGGGATTTAAATACACATTTTCGAGAGGCCAAGCCAGGCGCAGTTACGCTGCCGCAACATTTTAAAAATGCTGGATATCAAAGCCGGAGCATTGGCAAGATACTTCATGGAGGTGGTGCTCCCTCGAAGGACCCGGAGTCTTGGTCGGCCCCTCCAATGCATGATCATGTTCGTGATCCCAGGTTAAGATATGCCTTGCCAAAAAACCTGAAGGGGAAAGGATTAAAGCGTGCGGCAAGTGAGTTGGCGAATGTGTCTGATGATCACTATATCGATGGTATCGTGGCGAATGACTCGATCCGAGTTCTTAGAGAGCTGGCAGTTAATAAACATCCGTTCTTTTTGGCAGTAGGTTTTCGAAAACCGCATCTTCCTTTTAATGCTCCAAAAAAATATTGGGACTTATATAATAGGAAAGAAATTCAGATTCCTAAAGAGGGTTCGCATCCAGTGAATTCACCTGATTTGGCGACGCGAAGCTGGCGTGAGTTAGAAGGGTATACTGATATCCCTGAAGACGGTATAATTACTGAATCCAAAGCGCGAGAATTGCGGCACGGCTATTATGCCTGTGTGAGTTATGTTGACGCATTGGTCGGTCGATTGCTTGTAGAACTTGAACTTCTCAAATTGGATAGTAATACGATCGTATTGTTGTATGGAGATCACGGTTTTCATCTTGGAGAGCAGGGTCTGTGGACCAAGGCTAATAATTACGAATTATCAACACGCATACCGTTAATAGTTGCTGCGCCCGGGCAAATAAAAGGCAGTTCAGAGGCGTTTGTAGAATTGGTAGATGTATTCCCGACGGTCTGTGAATTGGCAGGGCTGGAAGTCCCAATTGGACTCGAGGGTCAGAGTTTTCTGCCGCTTTTCAAAGATCCGAAACGGAGATGGAAAAATGCTGCATTCAGTCAATATCCCCGATCCTTAAAAGGCCACAGGCATTCACGCCACGGCGATGTAATGGGCTATGCGATACGAACTAAGAAATACAGGTTTGTTCAATGGAAAACTTGGAAAACTAAGGTCGTTGTTGCCAGTGAACTTTATAGTCTTCTCGATGACCCTCACGAGATGAAAAATATAGTAAATGAGGAAGGTTCCAAGGCGGTTGTTACTCGCTTAACCAAGCGCTTGAGCGATGGGTGGAAAGCTGCTCTTCCAAAATAATCTAAAATGAAATTTGTAAACTTTTTTCTATTTATCTTTTTGGTCTCTGGCTTTGCGAAAACAACAAATACCGATCAGTTCAAGACCAATGTTGTTTTTATTTTAATTGATGATTTAGGTTGGCGTGATCTCGGTTGTTACGGCAGTGACTATTATAAAACGCCAAACATCGATCGACTAGCTCAAGAAGGAGTAAAATTCACCGACGCCTACGCTGCTTGCACTGTTTGTTCGCCAACGCGGGCGGCGATCATGACTGGAAAATATCCTGCGCGATTACTATTGACCCAATGGTTACCCTCTGGTCGTTGGAGTCGAACAGGGCACAAAATGAAGGAAGGGCGTTATATATCAAATTTACCTCTTGAGGAGGTAACGATTGCAGAGGCTTTGCGTGAGCACGGATATAAAACTGCATTCATGGGTAAGTGGCATTTGGGGACAGAAACATATTATTATCCTGAGCATCAGGGGTTTGATGTGAATATCGCAGGGCGTGACTACGGTGCACCTGGAAGTTATTTTTTTCCGTTCACAGGTAAATGGCGAATTCCTTCAACCGGTAAAAATCTTCATAAAAAAAAGCCGCTTTCTGGAAAAAAGGGAGATTATCTTGCGGATCGTCTTGCGGAGGAAGCTGAGGGGTTTATTCGGAGTAATGCTGAAAAACCGTTTTTTCTTATGCTATCTCACTACGCAGTCCATACGCCGTTGCAGGGGAAGCCTGACAAAGTGGCTAAGTACAAGGTTGTTTCGAAAACTAAGCAACAGGGAAAGCCGTCCTATGCGGCTATGGTTGAAAGTGTCGATGACAGCGTGGGAAAAGTGACTGGTGTGCTTCAGGAGCTAGGATTAGAGGAAAACACTTTGGTAATATTCACGAGTGATAACGGAGGTTTTGCTGGGGCGACAAGTAATGCGCCACTCCGAGCGAATAAAGGATCCAACTATGAAGGAGGCTTACGAGTTCCGGCGATCATTAAGTGGCCTATGAGTAGTAAAGGGGGAAGAACCTCATCTGTTCCGATCACGAGCACCGATTTTTATCCAACAATTTTATCAGCGATTGGTCAGCCGTTGCGGCCTCATCAGCATCTGGATGGAGTTGACTTAACTCCGTTACTTAAAAACGATGGAATGGTGAATCGCGATTCTCTGTTTTGGCATTATCCTCACTACAATAATCACCCCCAAAGTTTTCCGGCAGGGGTTATTCGTTCGGGCGACTGGAAGTTGATTCAGGCTTTTGAGACTGGTGAATTGTCGCTTTTCAACTTGAAGGAAGATTGTGGTGAGGTGACGAACCTTGCTAAAAAACAGCAAAAAATAACTAAACGATTGCTTTCGAGATTAAAAATGTGGCAGCAGGAAGTGGGTGCGGATCCAATGCGGACTAATCCTGAGTATCAATCCGAAAAATAATGAGACAATTTTTGGTTTTATTTTTCTGTGTTGCCTCGATTATGCATGTCAAATCGGCGTCAATTGGTGGGCGGCCAAATGTATTGTTCATCTCGGTGGATGACATGAAAGATTGGGTCAACTGCCTCGGTGGATACGAGGGTGATGTATATACGCCAAACATTGATCGTTTGGCTAAGCGGGGGATGCTTTTCACCAACGCTCATTGTGTATCCCCAAAATGTGCGCCGTCTCGTGCTGCGATTATGACTGGGTTGCGGCCTTCAACGACCGGCCTGTATGACAACCAACATTGGTGGTATCCGAATTTTCCTAACATGGTCACTATGCCGATTAGGTTTCGTCAAAGCGGTTATTTAGTTTATGGTGCAGGAAAAATTTTTCACCATACAGCGGGCAATAATCCACCGCGACAATGGAATGGTTTTAAGCCACTTTTGTTTCGGGATGATCCTTGGTTTCGTGGTTCCAAATTGAACTATCCTTGGACAAAATACACTCCTAATCCAAAAGGCTTTCCGTTTAGCGGAGTAAAAGGTTTACCGCATGAAAATGATTGGGGTGTGATTCCAGTTGCAGATAAGGAGTTGGATGATGTGAAGACAGTAGATTTTGTAGTACGTTTTTTGAAATCGAAACAAGACAGTCCGTTCTTTTTGGCCTGCGGATTGTTTCGTCCGCATTTGCCGTGGTATGCCCCCCGTCGTTTTTTTGACCTATATCCGTTAGACAAAGTGGTAGTTCCAAAAAAATTGGAGGAGGATTTAGATGATGTTCCTGAAATAGGCAAAAGTTTTGCCGCATCACGTCGATCCGATTTGAACAAGATAGAAAAACAGGGCTCAATTTTACGAGCTGTCCAAGCTTACTTGGCAAGTATCAGTTATGCAGATGAACAGCTAGGGCGAATTTTGGATGTGCTTGAGTCGAGTGAGTATAATTCAAATACGGTGATCATTTTTTGGTCAGATCATGGTTGGCATTTGGGCGAAAAGCGACATTGGCACAAATCCACACTTTGGGAAGAGTCCACACGTATTCCGTTGATCATCGCCGTGCCTCAATTGAAACCGGACGTGTGCGATCAGCCGGTGAGTCTTTTAGATCTATATCCGACACTAATGGAGTTGTGCTCCATTAAAGGCGGTCATAAATTCGACGGATTGAGTTTGATGCCGCAGCTTCGTTTGCCTGAAACTAAACGGAATCCGGCAGTGATTGAGTTCCGTAAAGGAAACGCTGCTGTAAGGAGTGAACGTTGGAGGTACATTCGATACTCAGATGGTTCGGAAGAATTGTACGACCACAAGACTGATTCGTACGAATGGGAAAACTTAGCTTCGAAAAAAAAATATAAAACAGTCAAACAGAACTTAATCGAGTGGCTGCCTAAGCAGTGGGCGGAACCAGCATTATCAAAAAATTCGTTTAAGTTTGATCCTGATTCGTATAGTTGGGTTAATAAGAAAACTGGAAAAAGATATTTTGGTAGTAACTCAGATAATTAAATTCTAATTAAAAATGAAATTGAAAATTAAGGGGCTTATCGCAGCTGTGCATACGCCGATGAATAATGATTTTTCGGTAAACTACGATGTAGTGTCGCGGCAGGCAGAGCATTTAGCTTCTAATGGGGTGGCAGGTGTTTTTGTTAGCGGAACAACTGGAGAGTCTTTGTCGTTGACGACGTCTGAGCGGATCAAATTGTTCGAGGTTTGGGGGAAAGAGGCTGATCGACAAGGATTGATTAACGTGGCTCACGTAGGAGGTAATTGTTTGCCAGATGCGCAGGAGATGGTGAGGGCGGCAGAAGCAAATGGAGCAGTGGCTATCTCCGCAATGGCATCTACTTTTTTTAAGCCAAGCGATGAAGAGGGGCTTTGTGACTGGTTTGCAGAGATGATCAAGCCGGCTCCGCATTTGCCGTTTTATTTTTATGACATACCACCAATGACTGGGGTTAACGTCGATACAGCAGCATTCATGAACATTGCGAAAGAACGATTGCCTGGGTTCGTTGGAATCAAATTCACTAATCCAGATTTAGATATGCTCAAACGCTGTATTAAGCACGAGGTAGTAAAAGCTGATATTCTGTTTGGCACAGATGAGCGATTAATTGAGGGGCTAGTGCTTGGATGTGTTGGATGTGTTGGGAGTACTTACAATTTTGCAGCGCCTCTATATATCCGAATTATCAACGCTTACAATCGGGGTGACTTGGATGCAGCTAATGTAGATCAGGAAAGGTCGGTGAAGATGATCAAACGTATGTATGAAAGTGGATTCGGAGGTGCATGTAAGGCGGCGGTTGGGTTTGCTGGGGTGGACTGTGGTCCTGTTAGGCCTCCAATCACTCGACTGAAACAGGATGCAGAGTTGGCGCTTCGATCTGATCTTGATGCGATGGGCTTCTTTGACTGGGCTTTGAATTAGCCTAGATACTCTTTTGGAATTTCTGCTCCGGCGACAAAGTTCATCCCGGTGCTCACGAGCATTTGGTAGATATTAATTCTAAAATATGGGCATGTGCTGACGAGGCAATAGGCGTCTTCCTGTGAAAATGCATACTCATCTACTAACCATTCCATTAAGTGCTGCGTGGAATTATTCACGGCATTTTCGAGTGGTCGTGCTGTGTGGATGGCGATTATAGAGTCGTTTTTTTCGATGCGCATTGTTGGTAGTCGTGAGCGCTTGGTTAGTTGGAATTTGACTCGAACCGTGGCGCAGGTCTCTGCTGCTGTGCCGGTGTATTCCGTGTCCCCTTGACTTGCGTGAACGTCTCCAAGGTAAAAAAGCGCACCTTTATGAAATACTGGAAGATGGATGCTGTTACCCACCGCTACATCGCGGATATCCAGATTACCACCCCAAGCGCCCTGACCATCGATACTAGTGCATACTTCGCGTTCGGGGGCAACGCCAATTGTCCCGATGAATGGGGTAATAGGCCAACTAATATCGCCGCTAAATTGCATTGTGCCGTCCCTCATCGTGCCGCTTGGTCCTGGTATATGTTTGAAAATTTTTGTAGTGTATTTTTCAGAAACTTTCGGCCATCGCGTAGATTGCCCAAGCGGGCCTCGGTTTGGGCCGATTGCGACCCACGAATAGTCGCCAACGAGGATGTCTTCGATTTTAATTGTCAACATGTCCCCTGGTTCTGCCCCATTGATGTAAACGGGACCGCCGATGGGATTGGCCAGCGGGGGATGCTTGTCGAAACCTGGCCGATTTTTTGGGATTGCCTTGTCATCGGGCGACTTGAAAAATCCGGAGCCGGCATCCCAAGTCTCGATTTCGATCAAATCCCCACAGTCGACCTGTAGTAGTGGTTCGTCGCGCCAGTCAAAAGCAAATTTCTGAGCTTGGTCTCTACTAATGCGTTTCATGATATTGAGAGGCCAAGTGGTATTGGTTGTTTAAGGTAGTTCGCGGATGCGAAGGTTTCGGAATTCTATAGGAGCGCCTTCGGATTCGAGGCAGAGATAGCCGGTTGCTGGTTGGCAATTAGTACCACCGGAGACTTCGACGCCGTTAACCCACAATCGCACTTCACCGTTGATTGCGCGTATGTAGTAATGGTTCCATTGATTGATGCCCTTAGTTGTATTTTTTGAAGGGAAACTGCGTTTACCGTTCGGAGCGACAGGAGGGAACGGTTTCATTTTAGCGTTTTGTGTGGGGAAAACATCGCCGTGTGATGTGAACCAATCAGAAGGTTTTTTATGCTGTTTTTCGTATAGTTCTGAGTAACCAAGATCGAGTACTTGAACTTCTATTCCAGCAGGGAGCCTGCCTTTGCCTTGCTCAAGTCTTTCGATGCTGTCTGGAGTAGCCCACAGAAACACACCGGAGTTTCCTCCGTATTTTTTGTGCTTCCATTCAACAACAAGCTCCAAGTTTTTAACCATTTTTTTAGTTCGAATTACGCCAACTGGATTGCCTGTGCATTTTATAAGATTACCCTCGAAAGACCATGTGTCATCATTACAATTGACGTTTACAAAATCATTCTTCGTCATCGGGCGCCAACCAAGCTCATTACCGGTTATGATTGCCTGAGTAATTGGTTTATCGATTATTTTTGGCTCTTCAGCGTAAGTAGATTGATTTTGGCAGACAAAGAGAGCGATTATGGAAGTGAGAATAATTTTCTTTTCTAATTTCATTTGGTTGGCGAGAAGATTGTAGATCAAGGTTTTATTCACGTCATGGGTTTTTTTGCCAATCAATGATTAATAAATTATAATTCACATTAATGCTGATTTAATATTTATCCTTATTTGCAGGAATTGTTAATAATTAGCATGAATTTTATATTATGCTTGTTTTCATGTTGCTTATTCTTATTGGTTTTTTCTTCATTATAAGCATAAGTGGGTTGTTAGATTTTCCAATTTAGTGAAAAAAAATCATTCTAATAACAATGGTTTTACCTTAATTGAATTAC
>NYWG01000043.1 GCA_002684915.1 Verrucomicrobiales bacterium | reverse complement strand
TAATTAAGGCAGCCCAATGAGCGAGAGTATATCGTTTCGGCCAATGTATAGGCCGTCCATTATTATCAAAAAAAAACGAACGTTATCTGTTAACTTACCTTCTGGAAGTTCACTGCCCTAGTGAGTTTGTGGCGGCAGAATTGTGAAATCTTCCCAAGGTGCAGTATTGAAGTTTAAAAGCTACAGCAAAAGCTGCTCCAAGTTGAAGGAAGTAACGACGAGTCAACTCTAGATGTTGATTCTTTAATTATTCTGAAAGAAGCACTGGGTTATAAGATCATTTTCCAAAAAAAACGAAAAACAAGCAACGATTACTTCATAAAAAATTATCTATTATACAAAAAGAGTCAGAGCTCCAATGGCGGCAGATATCAATAAAAGCAACAATACGGCTCTTGTTTTAGGATGTCCGGATCTCACTAGGCGATGCGAAAAGTGATTATTGTCACCAACCCAAATCGGCTGACCCAATCTACAACGAATTACTATAATGGAGATCAAATCAGTCAATGGAATAAAGAGTATCAAAAGTGGCGTAATGATAAGCCATTTATACGGGGTGTCATCCGAGTAAAAATCAGGAAGAACTGCCAAAACAGACAATACAAAGCCGACAACATGGCTTCCTCCATCGCCTAAAAAAACCCTTCCCTTAGGAAAATTAAATGGCAAAAAACCAAACAAAGCTCCAGAGAACAGGAACGCTAGTGTAGCAACAAGATACTGACCTTCCAAACCAGCATGCCAAGCAAAGAACCAACCACATATTATACCCAGCCCGGGACAAAGACCATTCATGTTATCTTGAAAATTGACAGAATTAGTGACAGTTAAAATCCATAATACGGTAATTGCATAACTGAAAATATCGCTATCGACAAACATCGTTACACGAACACCACTTGCAGCAACGGCCAAAGCAATAATCACTTGACCTAATAACTTCCACTTTGGCAAAAGATCGCGACTGTCATCCAGCATGCCAAGCGCTAACATTGCAATAGATCCAACCAAGATTGCTGCCAACTGCCAACCCCGATTTGACAACCCATATGAAACAATATGCGCAAATGACTCTGGTAAAGATCCCAAACATGCACAAAGAACTACAAATAGTATCGGTATGGCTAAGCCAGTAATAACAGCCAGACCACCAGCTAATGGCACGGGAGAGTCATGAATTTTCCGGTAACCAGGAACATCCATAAGACCAATGCTCTTACAACAAAAACGCCAAAACGGCAATGTGCCCGCCGACACCAAGGCGCCTCCAAGAAAAGCCAAAATGTAAAACCCAATCGGAAACATTTAACTGCGCTTGGTTACGAAATTGAATCTTTGAGGTCGAGTTAATTGTGACTCGCATCTGTAAGTGTCGACAAATAAGCGAAAGTATTGAAAAATGAATTCGATTTAAGAATATCCCTAGTTTTGAAAAAATACATATATAAAATCTTTACGATATTTGGACTAGCGCCTTTTTTAACTGGTTCAATTTATGCACAAAATCAAGCGGTTGAGTTGGAAATACGAGCGAAAGCTGGATTGCAATTTAGTGTAGTGAGATTTGATGCCAAACCGGGGCAATCTGTTCATCTAAACGTTTTTAATGACGATGAAATGGCCCACAATCTAGTTTTCACGAAAGCCGGCCAACGCATTGCAGTTGCGAATGCCGCTTTAAACCTAGGAGAGGATGCAGAGGCAAAAAACTGGATTCCAGATCTAGACTCGGTTTTGTGGAGTACTCCAATATTAAAACCCGGAGACAACCATGAGTTAAAATTCACTGCCCCAAAGGAAAAAGGAATATACCCTTATGTATGCACCTTTATCGGGCATGGCTTTGTTATGTATGGAGCAATGTACGTAGATACTCCAATGCCTGATATCTCCGCAGACCAAAATATTCCAGAAATTGCTAGAACAGGCGGCAGTTCAACTGGAAGCGATCCAAAAATAGGGAAAGGCAAAATAGAAAATTTTACGTATACAGCTTACAAGGGAAGCTGGAACAAAATGCCTGATTTTTCAAAGTTAAAGCCTCACAAAAATGGAAAATCCAGTAGTGGAATCGCTGATCCCGGGTTAGCTGGTTTATCCGAAAATTTTGGCCTGGTATTCGAAGGGGAAATAAACATCACCAAGAAAGGAACTTATGATTTCAGTCTGGGTTCTGATGATGGTTCTCGACTGTATATAAACGACAAGCTAGTTGTTGATAATGATGGAGTGCATTCGATGACCACTAAAAAAGGGAAAATCGCATTAGACTCTGGCAAGGCAAAATTAAAACTGGAATACTTTGAGAAGGGAGGGCAAGAAGAACTTGCCTTAGAAATGTCAGGCCCAGGGGTAAAAAGGTTACAACTTGCAAAACAAGTAATTAAGCCTAAGAAAGCGGCTTTCCCAAGTGGTAATCCTATTGAAATAACTTCTGAAGCAAGAATTTATAGAAACTTCATTGACGGTGCCAGTCCACGAGGAATCAGTGTTGGCTATCCTGAGAAGGTAAATCTTTGTTTTGATGCCAACACAATGCAAATCGCCATGCTTTGGCACGGAGCCTTCATGGACGGAGCCAAGCATTGGAACGGCCGCGGACAGGGCTTTCAACGCCCCTCTGGACATTATTTAATGAATCTTAAACGTGATCAACCATTTGCACAGCTCAAGAGCAATGATGACCCATGGCCAAAAGCTGAAGGGCGAGATACTAGAGCTAAGAATATTAAATTTCGCGGTTACTTCTTGGACGGAAAAGAACGACGTCCAACTTTTGGTTATAGTATTGGCGAATTTTCAGTAACTGATTATCCAAGCCCTCAAGCTGGGTCTATGCCTTTCATAATACGTAACATAAATGTCAAAGGAACAGGTAAAATTTGGTATCTCGCAGCCGCCGGAGAATCTATTACCAAGCAAAAGGAATTATACAATATTGACAATTCAATGCTTCAGGTTGGTTTTTCAGACTTGGGAAGCCTAAATCCAATAATCCGTGAAAACTCCAATCGTAAAGAGTTACTAATCGAATTGAATGTAGATGGACAAGTAACAATCAAACAGCACTATCGTTGGAATGTTGAATACATTCTAAAAGAACATACTCACGGCCATAAAAACTAAAATATCGAAAGGAAATTTAAAATGATCAAAAAAATCTTACTATTTACTTTATTTGCCAGCACTTTTCTTGGCCAAATTATATCCGCTAATGCGGCCGACCCTGTTGAGTCAGACTATTATCAAATTGACCGCATCCCAATTCCTGAGGGAGTTGTTTTGGAGACCAGCGGAATCGAGATGTTACCTAACGGTAAGCTTGCAGTTTGCGGTCGCCGCGGAAATGTATATGTTCTATCCAAACCCCTTGGCAGACCAGAGGAAATTAAGTGGACTCTTTACGCCGAGGGTCTTCATGAACCATTGAACCTTGCCTTCACCGATGGCTGGCTTTACTGCACACAGCGAGGAGAGCTGACCCGAATGAAGGATATAGATGGTGACGACCGAGCAGACATATTTGAAACCGTCAACGACGGCTGGGGTATTACTGGAGATTATCATGAATATGCATTTGGCACTCGCCCTGACCCCAATGGAGACATGTGGATCGTATTATGTCTAACCGGCTCTTTCTCAAGCCAAATTGATTATCGAGGATGGTGTTTAAGGATAACCAAGGAAGGAGAATTAATCCCAACAGCCAGCGGTATACGCTCTCCAGGCGGCATCGGCCTAAACCATTTAGGTGAAGCTTTCTACGCTGACAATCAAGGCCCATGGAATGGTTCAAGTTCACTAAAACATATTCCTCCCGGCTCATTCCAAGGGCATCCAGGTGGTTGGAAATGGTTTGAGCTCGATGCAGTAAAAAAAGCCGAGATGAAACGCCCAGTCAACGAACCAAAATCAGAAAGTCGTTATCCAGTTGAACGCGAACGTGTAAAAGAATTAACCCCCCCTGCTCTAGTCTTTCCACACGGTGTACTAGGCAACTCCACCAGTGGGTTTGCATATGATGGAAATGGCAAATTCGGACCATTTAAAAATCAGCTGCTTGTATGTGATCAAACTTTCTCAGTAGTCAACCGAGGTTTTCTTGAAAAAATCAATGGAGTCTATCAAGGCGCGGCTTTCTCTTTCCTTAAAGGCTTCGGCTCTGGAAATATAAGTGCATATATGCATCCAAGTGGTACTTTATTTATAGGAGGAACGGATCGTGGATGGGGCGCACGTGGGGGCAAACGGTTCGCAATTGATCGAGTCATCTGGAAAAATAAAGTGCCTTTTGAAATTCACGAGATGCGCGCAAAATCTGATGGCTTTGAACTTAGTTTCACGCACGAAGTCGATGCTAAAACCGCTGGAGACCTAAAGTCATATAACATGAGCGCATACACCTATATTTACCAATCCAAGTACGGGAGCCCAGTTGTGGATAAATTAACCCCAGAAATTATAGGAGCCGAGGTAACAGGTCCAAAAACAGTACGGATTACAGTAGACAAGCTAACCAAAGGACACGTACACGAACTACAGGCCAAAGGAGTACGTTCACTCGACAACAAACCTATTCTTCACCCAATTGGTTACTATACTTTAAACGAAATCCCCCCAGCCGAGGTTAACTAGACAACCGATCAATCATAAAATTTAATCACTGCCACCGCCGTTGAGGCGGTGGCTTTTTTTGATTCATCATTAAATAAAATTCTATCCTACTTGGATTGAAACTACTGCCCCATCTTCGACACTAGCCCTCACGTTTATAGGACGACAACAGTTCTCACAATCTGAAACCAAATTTGAATCTCCATCAACACCATCTAAAATGACAAGTGTTTCAGCGTTGCAGTAAGGGCAAGCAATAATGACCGTCTCTTCCATAACTAATTAGCTTTCTCTTCTTGCCCTCTAGGAGTTTTTCCTAAAAACAACTCAGCAAGCCAAAAAGCAATCAAAATGAGAACTATTTGAATAAGAAGCCTGATAAGATGGCCATTTGAACTTAGCAAGTTACCATTAAACGGAACGTCATTTAACCACATGTTTAAATTAGCCAAGTAAACACAAAATAAAAAAAGAGTTAGCAATCTTGCTGCCAAGCGACGACTCAATGGAATCATAATTCCTATCCCTAAAAGAATTTCTAATGCTCCACTGGAAAGTGTCCAGAAACGAGGAAAGCCCAAATAGCTTGGGACTATCGGATCAAATATTTCTGGCCTCACAAAATGATCATAGCCTATCCACACAAAAGGAATTCCCAATAAGAACCCTGTAATATTTCTCAGGATCATGCACATAAGCATTCTTGATAATTACAACATTTAAACATATAGACTAATTAAGAGAAAAACATGGTGCTTAAAAGAAAATTCAGCATTGATATGAAGACCAAAATAAATCAACGTCACTCGTGCAATACAAATTATCAATTTGAATCATTTATAAAATATTCAAATCGTTTCTAATCGATAAACATTATTAAATATGCGCTCATTATTGATATTTTTTTTATTATGCTTATTCGTTTATTCTTCTAATTCAGCAGAACTTATTAAGGGCACATTTATTGAGAGCAATAATAATTACATTTATTCATTCAAATCACCTGAATCATCAACAGACAAAGTTTGGCTAAACCGAGTGCAATCGATCTCTCCTAATATGCCTGCCTGGATTTCTGATGACGGTAATAAAATCGTAATCAACAAAGGACTCAATTTATCTAATACGATACAAATAACTCTACAGTCTTACGCAATAAACAGCACAGATAATTTGTTGGCTTTAAACCAAATACAGCTGATAGGAACTCATAATAGTTACCACATAGAACCTCACTCCAGCGTTATGAAGCTAATACGCAAAGTTATGCCATCACAAGCTGATGCAATAAAATATTCTCACCGACCTTTAACCGAACAGTTAGAATTACTCGGAATGCGGAAATTTGAGTTGGATATATTTCACGACAATAAGGGAGGAGGATACTCTCAACCTTTAGGAGCAATTATGGCACATGGTATTAATTGGAAGGGAAATTATCCTGAATTTAATGAAGACGCATTAAAAGCCCCGGGTATGAAGGTTTTACACTTTCCAAACTTTGACTTCAGGTCAAATACTCCAAACCTCATAAAAGCTCTCAATGAAATTGACGTGTGGTCCAGAAAGAATTTTTATCATCTTCCAATCATGATCCTCATTGAAACTAAAAACACAAATACGGGATCAATAACAGCTTCAGGAGCCTTCGGAATTAAAGATTTTGTTCAATTAGAAAATGAAATTAAATCGGTTTTAAATCTTTCCCGAATTATCACCCCTGACGAGGTTCGAGGCAAATTTAACACTTTAAATAAAGCAATAAGAACAAAAGGCTGGCCTTCTTTATATAAGTCAAGAGGTCGATTTATTTTTGCTCTCGATAATCAAGGAAAAGAATTAGACAGCTATTTAAAATTACATCCACAACTGAAAGGTGCAATCTTGTTTGTAAGTTCCCCCCCCGGCAAACCTGAGTCGGCATTCTTAAAAATTAACGACCCGATAAGGAATTATTCTTTGATTAAAGAAAAAATTGCTGAAGGCTATCTCATCAGAACTCGTGCTGATTCAGATTTAGCACAAGCCAAAAACATGGATTATAATCAAATGCAAAAAGCATTTTCTAGTGGCGCCCAGTATATAAGCACAGATTTCCCAACAGATGGCAGCAATAAGAACAACTATAATGTTGGTTGGCCCCAAGGCAAAATCGGAAGATTAAACCCATTATTTAAGCATTCAAAAACAGTTCGTGATACAGATTTGGAACAAAAGGAATATCCTAAATTAATAAGAGTTTTCGAATTGAAAATTCCGAATAATCAACCAGAATCAAAAAATGTTTCACAATAATATGGAGAAAAAAAATATTAATCGCCGAAGATTCTCATCCAAAATTATGGCTGGAGTATCATTTATAACCCTTCCAAAGCTTGCGCTTTCAGCCGTTAAAAAATTAAATAAGCCTGTCAAACTAGGCCTGATTGCTGACCTTCATCATGATGTAATGCATGATGGGGCGAAACGATTAAACTCTTTTATTTCATCAATGAAAAAAGAAAGCCCAGACGCTCTAATCCAAATGGGCGACTTTGCGTATCCGAATGAAAAAAATAAAATAGTAACTGAAACATTTCAAACTGCACATCCAACCTCCCTTCATGTTCTAGGCAATCATGATATTGATGATGGCCATAGTTTTGAACAGGTGGTTAAGATTTGGGGAATGAAAGGGCGATATTATACACAAAACATTAATGGCTTGAATGTTATCGCACTTGATGGAAACGAAAAAAAACCTAATCACAAAGGAGGATATCCCTCTTATATTGGAAAACAGCAACTTGAATGGCTTCGTGAACAATTAAAGAAATTGGACGGCCCAATTATTATTCTTTCTCATCAAGGATTAGCAGGACCATGGAGTATTGATAATTCAACAGAGGTTCAGGAAATACTCAAATCCCATCAAGATAAGATTATTATGGCTCTAAACGGACATAACCATATTGATCACATAATGAAGATTGGTTCTATCATTAATTTTCATATTAACTCAGCCTCATATCAATGGGTCGGCGGAGATCATAGGCATAAAAGCTATTCAGATACCATTCACTCAAAATTCCCCTATATAGAATATACGTGCCCATACAAAGATTCTTTATATACGACTGTAACCATCGATCCATCATCTAAGAATATTGAAATTAAAGGCAGGATGAGCGATTGGGTCGGAAAATCGCCAGCTCAAATCGGCAAAGAAATGCACCCTGAATTAAGCGAAGGNAAAGAAGTATGCCCGCATATACGCACTAGAAAATTAGTACGTTCATAAGNATTATATTCAAACAAACAATTAATCTATCGGATTGGAATTACNGGTATNGCNTCATATATCCGGCTTAAATCACGATCTTTCCCTGGAACACCAAGCTGACCTTGAATCCATCCACTCATCTTGGATATTTGAATAGTTCTAGGTTCAACCCATTTCCATAATTCCGAATGGCCGTCTGCAAAACTTAATACACATCCGTTGTCATGACGGGTAGATGGAAAATCAATCCATTGCCACTGATGTCTTTGCGTAACTGTAAATCTAGCGTTATCGATACTCCCTTCATGTTCATCAATAAAAACAAATGCATTTGAAGGAGCGGGATTAACAATCTCTGTGTACTTATGCCAACAAGAGCGATCCCTAGGGTCAGGAATATGATTCATGTGCATATTCATGGCAACACTTCTATTTCTACGTTTCTTCCCTTTATCCTGAACAGTCGATTGATCTGAAGGGCAAAGATAAATATCCGTTGACTCATTATATTTAAAAAGCACCCCATTCCGAATGTATTGATCAGTTTCATCAGACCAAGCATTGCCCTGAATCCAACTCTGTTTTGTAGCTAACCACTTACCCCTTGAGTTCCCACTGACTGATGCATTAGGCGGCAAATGACCATCGTTATCGTCTACATACATGTGCCAACAAAATTGAAGTTGACGATAATTGTTCATACAAGAAATTTGCTGTGCCTTTGACTTAGCTTTAGCTAAAGCAGGCAAAAGCATAGAAGCCAATATCGCAATTATCGCAATAACAACTAATAGTTCAATCAATGTAAAACCATCACGCCGTATAACAGGTTGACCGTTACTCATTAGAAAATTCTATTAAATTAAGGGTATTTAATTGTCAAACATTATAAAAATGGAATTGATTACAAACCTTAGATACAGTCTGTTTTAACAGTCTGTTACCATTAATAAATCGTGATCAATAAAACAATTAATAGAACTTTGATTATTGCTTGGCTCATGCTTTGGCAAAGTCATATCGCTGGATCTGAAAACAAGACTGATGACTCAAAATCAACTATTCTCATGATTGATGATCATCACATTTTATACCGATCTGGTACAAAGCGAAATCTGAAACCCCTTGTCAGACATTCGAGTCGCCCCTTAATAGGTACAGACAAACCTTGGGAAACGACAATTGGTTATTGCAGTGTATATAGAAATACGATTACCGGAAAATATCAGCTTTGGTATCAAGCTTGGCCTGGAAAATCAGGCTGTTACTTATGCTACGCCGAATCTAATGATGGAATTAAATGGACTAAACCGAATCTAGGGTTAGTCAATTATCAAGGTTCCAAGAACAACAACATACTTTTAACTAATGGCTATGGAGCATCGGTTATCTATGACAAAACAGATCCTGATCCACAAAAAAGATACAAAGCTGCATTTTGGGAACAGGACACAAGTAAAGGAATAGAACATCCAGGAACTTGTATTGCCTTCTCCCCCGATGGAATTCATTGGAAAAAATATGCTAATAATCCTGTCATAAAAGGTTCTTATGGTGATTACATTCAACCTCCACTCTCAAGTGATTCACAACAAAAAAAGGCCCAAGGGAAACCTCTGTCGACAAGTGATGTTATTGATCTGATTTGGGATCCCCGAAAAAAAATTTACGCTATATATTCAAAAACATGGCTAGACGGACCAAAAGGTAATATGCATTGGAAAAGAGCAGTTGCACGAACAGAAAGCACTAATTTTATAGACTGGACTAAACCTAAACTGGTCGTGGCTCCTGATGAGTACGATGGACGCGGAGGAGAACATGAACTTTCAAGGACAGCGGGAGGAGGAGGAAGTGACGGCGTTCAGCTTCATAGTGGCCCTGCATTTTTCTATAACGATCTTTATTTCTCAATGCTTCAAGTTATGGACTCAGGGAATACCGGCAACATGCCCATTGAGTTAGCGTTAAGCAGAAATGGACTCAACTGGAAACGCCCTTTTAGACATAAGTGGTTTATTCCTCCTCTGGATAACAAAGAGATTTTTGATGCCAGCCTTATATGGAGCAATGCAACTCCGGTTTTCTTAAAGGATATCTTTCGATTTTATTACGGTGCATATGGAAAACCTTGGAACTCATCAGACGGAGCTCAAATATCTGGAATTGGTCTTGCCGAAATGCCTCGTAATAGATTTGCAGGAATAAGCCCTATTGAAAAATTTGGTCAAATTACTTTAAAATCTATTCTACTTAATAAAATAAAAGCCATAGAGATCAACGGGAATGCCAACGGTGGATCAATTCGCGCAGAAGTATTAAGTGATGATGGATACAGAATATCTGGTTATACAAAAAAAGATGCAAAACCTTTGACCTCTGATTCATTCCAACACCTGCTAAGCTGGGATCAAAAACAAATAAGCGACTTAACTTCAGGACAATACAAATTGAGATTACACCTAGAAAATTCAGAGATATTTGCAATAACTATATGCAGATGACAATGAAGCTTCTTATTATATCTAACGATAAATTGGATTTAAACGAGGGATCCCATTCTTATCCGCAACTTTTAACATCCGACTAACCTGGTCTACTAATGGAAACTCGACTCCTGAATCAAATAAACGGCCTACTTTGATGGCATCATTCGCACAACAGTAATTAATTCTGATGTTATTTTTTTTAAGTAGTCTAGTGTGAACTGGATCAACACTTTCGCCTCCTAATAATTGAATAAAATCACTATTCAACTGAATCGTCTCATTAATGTATTTAAGGGCATTAGCCTGTCTATGCATGTTGCAAATTTTAACCCTTTGATCAATTTTTTTAGCGGCTTTTGCTGCACTAAGCCCACAAGCCAAGAACGATTGATGCAAACGATTTTCAGATACAATTAAATGGGTCGCTTTTTCTGCTAATTCGACGTCACCTTTAAGATGAATGTTAAGCCATATATTATAAGGCATGATCTCTAGAACCTCTTTAAGAGTAGGAATAAGCTCCCCCTTAAAACGACTACCCTTCCAAGAACCCGCATCCAGTTTCTTTAACTCAGCTAAGGTTAATTCTTTAACTCTGCCACTGCCATTGGTTGTACGATCAACTGTATAATCGTGTATTATCACTAATTTACCATCCTTGGATAAAGCAACATCCAATTCAATCATTTGCACACCAAGTCGAATGGCTTCACGAAAAGCTGAAATTGTATTTTCAGGATGTGAATCACTAGCACCACGATGGGCACAAACCCCATTTTTTGGCATATGTAATTCTGCATTAAAATCAGAAGGCCTAAAGCTTGAACACCCGGTCAATAAAACGACTGAAAAAATTTTAGCCAAAAGGGATTTTGAATTCATAGATAATCACTATCAACTTTATTTCAAACTCAAGTCACTAAGAATCTTTCCGTTTGTCGAAACAACGTGTATCCCATGAGCATTCGTATCTGAATGAAATAATTCCCAAACCACTTCCTTGTTTCGAGTCACCTCGAACACTCGAACTTTTTTGGGATCTCGTTGAGCATAACTACTTATAACAGTATTACCATTTGGCAGCCTCTGACCGCCACATGGATCAGCAAAACGTCCTTCAACATGAGAATTATCCACTCTCCAAACTACCTTCCCACTCTTATCAAACTCCACGGTCTTGTTGCCATGTGTCAAATTAGCAACAGTGTTACCATTGCTTAAACGGATCGCAGTAAAAGGCCAATTCTCAGCATCGCGCCCGCCAAGTTCTAGCAGATCAGTTTTAATTTCATTTACCACGGTTCCATCCAATCGATACTCCTTAATTTTAAATGCTAGCAAATGTGGCACAATGTAGTTTCCATTTTGCAACTTTCTGGCCATGCGAGTCTGCATATGCCCATTGTTCGTCTCCGGCTTAAGAGGCACTTCAATAATAATTTTTTTGTTTTTTGATAATTCTAATAATCTAGGCTTAGGCCCTCGCTCAACAACCATGGTATTTCCATTGGCTAAGCGAACAGCCGTCCCAAGCTCTTTGTTTGGCTTCGCAAGTTCATAGCTCCAAATAATCTTATTTTCTCTCGTAACTTCTTTGGCCACATTTTTAGAAGAATAGAGAATATTCCCATTTGATAAGACGTAACCGTCTCGAGAACTTTCTTTTACCTCCCAAATTACATCACTATTCTCATTAATAAGCTGCGTAACCTTACCGCATATTAATATGCTGTGCCGAATGCCTTCACTACTAACTTGTCTAATATTCGGTTTAGCTGCAGCAGAAACAAAAATGATACTAACTAGTAGTATAAAGCTAAGATGAAAGGTTTTCATAAAAAGAAGCCTATCTTTTCACTATAACTTAACCAAGCTGGATATTCTGTAATATTAAGATATTGGAAAAGTAATATCACATAATAATTAGATTATTATTTTATTAAAAAAGAAAACCCGTATGACAGTCATGTCATACGGGTCTTAATATGTTATTGATAAGCGCCTACCACTGTTTAATAACTTTATTAACAAAGTTACCGGTATCATTAGATATATCTTTAATTTCCAAGAAGTGTTTTGCCATAGCTCCTTTTTCCATATACGAGTCTAAAGATTTTTTAAGATCGGCATATGACTCAAACGTATGCAAGACATAGTGTGTTGATGTGCCTCGACCAAATTGAAAACTACCCATACCCAATATATGATTAGTTCTAATATCTTTTGTCTTAGGTACAATTTTCATGAAAGATTCTACAAATTTAGAAACATCTGCCGGTTTTATTTGCAACTCCCAAATCGCAATATAACTGTTTGCCAATTTTGTATCTGATCCATTATTAGGAATATTTGTTGTAAACGATCTCACGCCAGTAAACTTAGACTTTATTTCCGCCAACTCTTGAAGCTCAGACATGAAACTGTCTCTTTCCTCTTTATATTCATTAGACATTATTGAACTAATTGCATCAACGTCTGACGATGATATCGTAAGATTATGAGTCGTATCTCTATCTGTAAAAATAGTTTCATTTAATGTCACCTTAAACGGCTTATTTTCAATTGAAAATGTTTCATCCAACAATTCAAAAAGCGGAGCCACATTTTTGGGCAACACTTTAAGTTCATACGCATTCCAGTGAAATGATTCACATATTGCAGCCTGGCTCAAACACCCTAAAGCCAAAGCAAATACTGATTTACGAATTATATTTTTCATTTATGTATTAAAATATTAAGTTAATTAAAAAAAAATATTTATAAAATTAAGAATGCTAGTCAATAACTATACAATGAAATCAAAATAAACTATTATCAAATAATGATATTGAAGATTTACAAATCATTTATTCTTACCGAATGAATTTGCAAAGTTACAAACGTCTTGAATGACGCTCATATATATATCAGGTATATATTTCTTAAAGATAAGATCACCAGCATGGCATGTTCCATTAATTGTTTTGCAGATCGATGAAACACCGGCTTTTTGCAAATTTTGGTGAAATACCGCTCCTTCGTCCCTAAGCGGATCCAATTCATTTAAAGAAATAATATGAGGGGGAAGGCCTATAAGCTCATCTTGAGTTGCATGGTATGGCCAAGCCAGTGGATTTGTGGAATTTTCACTATTCGGATCATAAAATTTTGCAAGTAACGAGATCGCATTGAGATCGAACATATATCCATTGTTTTCAAACAATGAAACCAATCTTGGCGAAGGATTTGAGTATGACCCATAAACATACGGGCATTGCGCATAGACCCCATCTATTCGATCAAGCCAACCCTCTTGCTTTGCTTTAAGCGTTGTCGATATTGCAAGGTTTGCACCTCCAGATTCCCCGGATAAGACAATATTTGAAATATTGAGCTGTTCGCGATTATCAAAAACCCAATTTAAACCGGCCGCACAATCATTAAGCCCAGCCGGAAAAGGATGATTGCCAAGATCACCAGCACCATTTCTGAACTCTACTCCCACAACAACCAACCCACTGGCAGCAAGGTCACTTCTCCAGTGAACAAAATTATCGCCTGTAGCACTTAAAATGACCATTCCTCCACCATGAGTATGGTAAATGCAGGGCAAAGGACCTTCCATATTTTCAGGCTGATGTATGAATAAAGTAATTTCATTACCATCTAAACCGCTGATTTTTTGAACCCTAGAAACCACCCTCTCTACAGGAGCCAGTCCAGAGAAAAGGCGTCGATTAACAATCTGAAAAAAATTCTCAACTCCTGCCACATGTTCGTAGAGTTGTTCCATTGGAGCTTCCAAGGAAACTGATGGCATATCATCTGGAACATCCAACTTAACTGCAGCCAACCCTTCCAGCATTCGAGGGTCAGTTCGAGGGTCTGTCCTTAGAGTCATAGAATGATCACCAAGCAGTCCCGGTAGTTTTTTGTTCATTATATCAAGTTTTTAATATAGTTAGACTATTTCTTTTTAGTCCCCAAAACTCCACAAGTGAGCTTCGCTTCGGATATAGATTTTTGAGTCAGCAATTGCCGGAGTTGCAAAGATTTTTTCGTTTAAATTTGTGGAATGTACAATATCCATTTTTTTTGTGGCCTTGACTAAAAAAACGTTACCTCGATGGGCACAGACAATTATATTGTCATCCACCGCAATCGGACTGGCATAATATTCCCCACCAATTCCAAGTCTTTCTTTTTGATATAATGGCTTTCCGGTTTGTAAATCAACGCATGTCATGAATCCTCCCTTAGCAGCCAAGTATACCCTATTACGATAAATTAAAGGCGAAGCAACATATGGCAATCCCTTCTTGAGCTCCCATAAGACATTAGTTTGTGTAATATCCCCTTTCCCGTTGGATGAAATTCCTAACATGACATTGCGACCAGGTGCATTAGGCTTGTTAGTGTATAGTGGTGCCCATTCATCCATAACTACAAATCCGTCACGATTAGTATCAATATAGTTGAAAGCGTCTTTCGCTCTGCTTTCAGGAAACTCCAAAAGAGTTAATTTTTTGTCATTATCGACATCAAATTGATTAAAAAAAGCAACTGGATCTTTTTTAGATTGATCTGATACATTAGAATTCTCATTGAATACTGATTCAACTCTGCTTTGACCTGATACATGTGCTGTAGTCCATCCTCCAAAAACAACAATTCCATTTGACTCAGTGGGGGTTGGACAAACAAAAGAAGGAAGTCCAACTGTACTCCAAATTTCTTCTCCGTTAACTGCTGAATAGGCGATTAATTTCCCACTTCCTCCAGCTAATATTAAATTATTATTACCTTGTTTAATTGGATATGGACTGCAGAAACTAGGAATAAAATTAGGCCGTTTGGCAGACCAAATTTTTTTACCAGTCTTTAAATCAATGCAAAGCAAACTTGAATCGAAACCCCCATCTCGATTAATGAATACTTTATTGTTAAAAATAATAGGTGAAGCCCCATAACTAAAGGAATTAGAGATCGGTGCTACGAGATACTCCCATTTTAGCTTCCCGTTTAAATCGGTTGCGATTAAACCATAATCATCAAAATAGAAAATAACGGTATTACCATTAGTTGCAGGAGTTGAATTGGAAGGATCCCCTGCAACGTGATCATAAATACGGATTTTTGAAATTGGACGAATTTGCTCCCATAAGACATTCCCGTTTTCTCTGTTAAAGCAAATAGACTTAAAGTTCTTTTTATCATGACCTGTAATAAAAATCTTATTCTCCCATATAATTGGTGAAGAGTGACCCGTTGGCGTTGCAATCTTCCAGATTAATCTATTTTTTTCAGAAAAGTCTTCTGAAATTGATTGAGATGGAGCAACCCCATTAAATTTTGATCCACGGAATTGTGACCAATTTGATTCTCCATATGCATTCAAAGACATCAAAAAATAACATGAATTAATAATAATTAATGTTAAAATCAGGGCTTTATTTCTTAGGTTCATCTTGATTTATTTAATATTGGTTAATGAGATAATTTATAATCTAAATTCGTTTAGCTAAAAAAGTTACGATCCATTTTAAATGAAACTAATTGTGCATGCTCTTTTTCCACGGACCTGTAATTTCCAGAGTTAATCCGGGAGATTGCATATTTACAAAAAGAGAGTTGTGGTTTGCTGAAAAACATGGTCCTGTAAACTCTACTAAGTTTCTACTATTACAAGCTAGTGTATAGATTTTGCCAGCAGGAGTTATTCCCCGCAAATATTGCAACTGCGGACCGTCTTCAGCAATTATCAAATCCCCCCAAGGAGCTACTGTTATGTTATCAGCAAATTCAACAATATTTGTATTATTTGGCTCAATAAATAATGTCAATATACCAGGGGCAGACTCTTCTTTTGGAGTACCCTCAAATGAGCTAGGAATATACTTAAAAATTTGACCGCTTTTATTAAAGCCTCCATTTGTGCATGCAAAAAATATGTTATTGTTATCATGCCACATGCCTTCTCCTCGGGCAAAACGTGCCGCACCCATCTGATACCCTCTTTGCCTTAAATCATCGTCTGGAGACTCAATATTATCTAAGTCAACCCATTCGATTTCTAAAGAGTGTCCAATTTCTATTCCAATAGTCCTTGCTATAGGTCTATCAGGAATAAAATCTAAATTTTCAGTATTTGTATTAATTTCTAAGGGCCAATTTCTCGTATCTAGACTTTTCTTCTCACGAATAGCCATTGCTTGTAATTTGCCTCCTTTAGCCAGCTCGCCCTTTACGTTAGGAATAAAACGATAAATTAATCCATCATCTCTATCTTCGGTTTGGTAAACAATGCCAGTTTTTGGATCAATAGCTACAGCCTCATGGTTGAATCTGCCCATTTCTTTCAATGGAATTGGGTTTGCTAATTGTGGTTCTAAATATCCAGGGACTTCGAAGTTGTAACCATGATTCTTCAAACTTTGAGCCCCCTTTAAAGTAACATCTTCCTCGCAACTAATCCAAGTCCCCCAAGGCGTTGGACCTCCTGCGCAATTTCTTATCGTACCTGCAAGGCTTAGAAACTCTCGAATCACTTTCCTTTTGTTCAAGTCGTAAAGAATATTGGTACAGCCTCCTAAGTGAGGCATATCCTTCCCTAAGTCATAAACTAGATTTGAATCTATTCTATCGAATCGTTCATTAATAATTCCAAATGGACCTTCGTTAAATTGATCTGGATTTAATTCATGATTTCGAATTAAAAGAACTCTATCCTTATTTACAGGAAATGCTGCCATTCCGTCTGGAGCACCAGGAACATATAACCCATCCGTCATTATATTTCCTTTTTTAGATATAACTCGGTAAGAGAAATTCTTGGGCAAATCAATCAGCCGTTGTGGATCTTTAACCAAATCGCCATAAATATCTATTTGGTTTTCGTAGTCCTGCTTGCCTGTAATCGAAGCTTCAGTGAAACGTTTCAAACCTACAAAACCAGCTGCTACAGCAGAAAAAAGTTTAATAAATTTTCGTCTATTTTCCATTTACGAATTTGTTTGTGTCATTTGAATAATTTTAACAAACAAAAGAAGCTAAATTCTATTATTCGATTTCGCGTCATACAGTCTTTTAAAATTACCTAATTTATTACCTCTTCCTGATTCTACCAACTCGATTACATTTAGTTTATAATATGAATACAGCCAATAATGCTTTTTAAATACTAAGTACGAAGATCATAGATTATGTAATATCTAATCTAAAGAAAAAGAGCGAAAGAGTGGAAATTGGAGCGGGTGAAGAGATTCGAACTCTCGACAGTCACCTTGGCAAGGTGGCGCTCTACCAGCTGAGCTACACCCGCTCCCAAAAAGCGGAGGCAGAAACTAACTAAAATATTATACTTTGCAAATTTTTTTTAAATCTTAATTACAGTAAATATTGTAATCAATTTGGTAGAACTATAGTTAAGCATATTAATGATTGTGAACAATTAGGACCCAATAATATGGCTTTAAATTAACATTCATTGCTATTAAAAGCTTAAATTATCAATCAGCAGCGCCTTAAAACACTACTAAATCGCTCAAGCATATTTGAGTCCTAAAAAACAGGTTTTTCGTTTTTATTGAGAATAAAAGCATGCAAAAAACACTTGGCCTCGAGGTCGTATTAAGGTTTCCTGCGTTTCTGATTTAGCATGAAAATTATGATGATCACTAGAGGTATATTTTTAACCGGGCTAATTCTGGGAGTATTGGCCATACCTAGTCTGCAAGCTCAGGACAAAAAAGAAGAGAAAAAGGAAGAAAAGAAAGAAGAGAAGCCGAAACCAAAATCGGTTTTTAAAGACAAGGCTCTAGAGGAGGGCGTGCGAAAATTTGTTTTTGCTAAACGCTACAACAAGGAACCATTGGTAGAAGCAGATTTAATTCATCTATCAACTATCAAAGTTACTAATGCTGGAATCAAAGATTTGAGCGGTCTTGAAAAATGTCGTGCATTAGCATCTCTAGATCTTGCCGGTAATAATATTACTGACTTTAGCTCAATCAAGGATCTCAAGCGCATACAGTATCTAAATCTCGCTAAAAATAAAATTGAGAATATTGATCCGATATCTGGACTAACTGCTCTGCAGTATATTGAACTCTCTAACAACCGAGTTAAGAATTTAATCCCGCTAGAAAAGCTTAGCAACATGCGCTCACTTTATCTCTCTAATAACCGTATTAGTGATTTCTCCCCAGCTCTTAAACTCAGTAAACTTTGGTCGTTATACCTAGATCATAATCAGATCACTAAACTTGATGGCGTTGCCTCTCTAAAAAGCCTTACAACTCTTTCAGCTGGCAATAATGAAATCGCCGATCTTAGCCCGCTTAATGGTCTAACCCGACTGCATTTTTTGTTTCTTGAAAACAATAAAATAACTAATCTTGATGCCCTCGTCGCAATGGCTAGCGCAGACTATAAGGGCCCGAAAAATTTTGCTCCATTCCTTCGCCTCTATATGAAAGGCAATCCAGTAGACGGCGCGACGGATAGCAGATTACAATTTGCACGATTAATGAAATTTGGCGTACGTGTAGAAACTCCTCGCCAGCCCGAATTGGTTACTTTTAATAGCACAGGATGGTCTGGCGAATTGAGCGGCCCACAATTAAATGCTTTTCATAATGATATTCTGCAGCGATTCGATCTTTTAAAGGATGCCAAGATTCAACTACAACTTAGTGTCACACCAGAAGATGGAATAACTAAACAGGAAGTTGATGAGTTAAAGGCAGCACTAAAAAAACTTGGCCTAAGCGACAAAGTCGACCTTAGCCTATAAAATCAAACGTCAAAATTTTATTAGCCCGAGCATTGCTCGGGCTTTTTTATTAATCAAATACCTAGTTAAGATATTCTATTTTCATTCCATTATATCGAATTAATTGATATGCATTTCCTTGCTGGGATTAGATTTTCAGTACAAATTTTTCAATGGCTGGTCACAATAAATGGTCTAAGGTTAAACGGCAAAAGGGCGTCACTGATGCTAAGAAGGCAAAGGTATTCGCTAAACTTGCACGTGAAATTGGTATAGCCGTAAGGGCAGGAGGGCCAGAGGCCGATCTTAATCCACGCCTACGTATGATTCTCCTTAAATGCCGGAGCGCCAATATGCCAGCTGATAATATTGAGCGTGCGATTAAGAAAGCTGCTGGAGATGATGACGGCGCCAACTACGAAGAGTTAACCTATGAAATTTTTGCACCAGGAGGTGTAGCTATTCTCGTACATGCTAACACAGACAACCGTAATCGTACCGCCTCCGATATCCGCCATGTCGTCACGAAAGCTGGAGGACAACTTGGTAGTGCTGGCGCAGTGACGCGACTATTTGAACGCAAAGGACAAATCATTATAGACCGTGAATGTGCCGAAGAAGATATGTTAATGGAACTTGCCTTGGAATCTGGGGCTGATGATTTTACGGCAGATGAAAATGGCTATGAAATCCTAACCGACCCAGGAAAATTCGAACTTGTGCATAAATCAGTTGAAGATAAAGGTGTTGAAACTTTATCGGCCGAGATTACTTACATTGCCCAACAGACTACTGCAGTCGATGCAGCAGGCTTAGAAACTATTCAACGCTTGGTAGATATTCTAGAAGAAAATGATGATGTAAGTGATGTATTCACCAATGCCGAATCACCATAAGAATGACTCTAGCTTTTAAGTCCGCCGATGCGCTCTTTGTGGCTATAAACATTGAATTTACCTTCCCTAAGAAACCCAATTAATGTTTGCCCGCTCTCTTTGGCCATATCTATTGCCAAGCTTGATGGTGCAGATACTGCACAAACAACCCCTACCCTTCCTGCTAGTGCCTTTTGAATGATTTCGAAGGAAGCACGACCACTAACCATCAAGACACAGTCCTCAAGTGGCAATCGATCTTTCAAAAGTAAATGACCTAGAACTTTATCAACGGCATTGTGACGACCAATATCTTCACGAAGAACAAGCAACTCCCCATTACTATCAAACAATGCAGCAGCGTGTAGCCCTCCTGTTTTATCAAACGTTGACTGCTTAGCCCTAAGTTCTTCTGGCAAAGTAATAATGGTTTCCACATCAATTACTTTCTTATTTTTATTTAATGGCTCAAAAATATTCCGTAATGACTCAATAGATGCCTTACCGCAAAGGCCACAACTTGAACTAGCGTATACATTCCGTTTTAATCTATCCAAATTTATATGAACTTTTGGCGACAGAAATACATTTAGAATATTTCCATGCAAAGTCGCTTCACCTTGCTGACAGTAAGCTACCTCTAAAATATCTGCTGAGCTGGTAACCACCCCCTCTGATAATAAGAATCCAATTGCCAATTCTTTATCATGCCCCGGTGTACGCATTGTTATAACTATTGATTCACCTTTGACTCTAATCTCAAGCGGCTCCTCACGTGCTACCCAATCATCCGTTTCATTGTTTACCCCACTATTAAACCAACGCAAAACTCGCGTTATTGCAGCACGAGGATCTTCAGTTTGATTTTCGGATGGACACATCGCACATGCTGCTATCAGAAGAAGCGCATAGTTGAAAGAAGGATTTGACATCACACACCTACAACGCAAAATTCTTGGGACATATGCAGAAGTGTAAAACAATCTTAATTATCTTCGCGGCCGGTATTATTTTAAGCGGATGTGGGGAAAGTAAAAAAGTAGAAGCTATCACCAAACCTCTTGATCCTGACATAATTGCATACCCATTGGACACATGCCTCGTAGCTGACAAGAAGCTTGGCAGCATGGGAAAGCCTCACGAATTTATATATGAAAAAAGGCAAATTAAATTCTGTTGTATCGGCTGTGACGACGAGTTCAATTCCAACACAAAAAAATATATTCAGAAATTCGATCAGGCGGTCGAAAAAAACAAATCTAACACAACTAAATCAGCTACCAACAATTCTACCAAATAATAGTTCAGTATATTTCAATAACTTGAAAACTTTATGTCTTAGTCGCTTAACATTGCCTGTATAAACATTAATAATACAAATTTCTATTTTATGAATAATACTAGCCGAAGAAATTTTTTACTTAAAACATCAATAGCTACTGCTACTTCGTCGCTAGGCATTGGCTGTTCAACAACATACCATACAAACCTAATAACAAACCTTAAGCCAGTCATCATATCGACATGGTCTTTTGGAAAACCAGCCAATGAACTTGCCTTGCAAACATTGCAAAATGGCGGATCGGCATTAGATGCTGTGGAACAAGGTATTCGCCTAGTTGAGTCATCCGGAAACACTTCAGTCGGCCTGAGCGGCAAACCTAACGCCGCTGGCGTACCACAACTTGATGCCTGTATTATGAACGGACCAGGGCATAGTGCTGGCAGCGTCGCTGGAATAGAAGGTGTTGTACATCCAATTACTGCTGCAAGGTTAGTAATGGAGAAAACCCCTCATGTCATGCTTGTTGGCCGAGGCGCTCGCTGGTTTTCAGAACAGCAAGGACTAAAGATAGTTGATAGTGCCCAAGATGAGAAACGATACGCCGCGTGGTTAGCTAAGAAAAAAAACGATCCGCAAAATAAAGCAAAAAAACCGGACAACCACGATACTGTTACCTTGATCGTATTAGATAATAATGGAGATATT
>NYWG01000042.1 GCA_002684915.1 Verrucomicrobiales bacterium | reverse complement strand
CAGTTTTTTAAGGTAGATACGCTTCCATATCTTGGAACGGGTAAATTAGACCTCAAACAGATCAAAATTTTGGCCATCGATTTCTCTAAATGATTAGATTTTTTCGAAAAATAGTTTGCATTGTTTAGCTATCTTGTAGTAATAAAACACCTGCGGATTTCTTCCGTGAGGGGCAATTCTAGATCGTCATTCCAGACACTCGCCCTTTTAGTTTGATTCCGAGTATTCGTTTCGGTTGATTTGCCGTGAGGATGCTGGGATATATTCAATCTCAATTAGAACAATAATGGCTCATTACAACAATAATAGGCGGCCTAGACGTAAAAAACCACAGATTAAGGTTCCAGAAACTGGGTCCGGTTATTTAGAAATTTCCGACAAGGGATTTGGCTTTCTTCGTTCGGAAGATCACAATTATCAGCCCAAACCTTCTGATATTTTTGTGACTCCTGATACGATTAAGCGCAATGGCATACGTGAAGGCGCGTTCATAGAAGGTAAATTACAACCTCCTCACCGTGGCACAAGTCCGCAGCTTAAAGAGGTCATTAGTGTTAATGGTGTACCATTTGATGAATACGGCGGAGTAGTGCGGTTTGAAAATCTTACAACTATTGATCCAATAGAAAAGTTTAACCTTGAAACTACACCAGATATTCTTGAGACACGCATCATTGATTTGGTTACTCCGATTGGGAAGGGGACTCGAGGGTTAATTGTAGCACCGCCTCGTACTGGTAAAACGACTATTCTTAAGCAAATTGCAAATGCGATAACTACCAACCACCCTGAGGTTCATGCGATTGTGCTCTTGATTGATGAAAGACCTGAAGAGGTTACGGATTTTACGCGCTCAGTTGATGCCGAGGTTGTTGCTTCTTCCAATGATCAAGATCTAGAGACTCACGTTCGGCTTTCTCGTCTTGTTATTGATCGTTGTCGTCGATTAGTGGAATCAGGAAAGGATGTGTTTGTATTACTTGATTCTATTACACGTGTGGCTCGTGCTTACAATTCTGTACATGGAGGATCTGGTCGTACAATGACTGGTGGTGTTGATGCTCGTGCGCTAGAGATTCCGCGAAAAATTTTCGCCTCAGCTCGAAAAACCGAGGAATCTGGATCGCTAACAATCATTGCTACAGCCTTGATAGATACTGGTTCAAGGATGGATGAGCTTATTTTTCAAGAATTTAAGGGTACTGGTAATATGGAGCTTGTTCTTGATCGTAAGTTGGCAGAGCGCCGTATATATCCAGCAATCGATATTCCTAAGAGTGGGACTCGAAAAGAGGAAAAATTATTTCCACCTCAGCATTTGGATGCGATTCATAAACTTCGTCGAACCATGATGGACATGAACCCAATTGATGCAATGGAAACGATTAAGCAGGCTTTGGGTAAGTTTAAAACTAATGAGGAATTTTTATCTACGCTAAAGTAGGATATAATTTTTATAGCAATTATTTTGAAACGGGCCAATTTAGGCCCGTTTTTTTTGTCTTACTTTTGCTCGATGCCCATTGATCCTTAGCTTAGTTTTTTGTACATGGCAAAGCTTTGCAAGCAATCAGCTAAGCAGTCAACGCGTCCGCCAATCGAGCGTATGTTAAAGATTCATAATCTATTAAAAAGTGGATTGCATCCAAATGCATCGCGTTTGGCTCGCGAATTAGAAGTTACGACAAAAACAATTTATCGTGATATTGCTTTTATGCGAGACCGTATGGATTTGCCAGTTGAGTTTGAACCGGCATTTAATGGCTACCATTATATTGAAGAGGTTAGTCAATTTCCTACGGTTAATATTACTGAAGGAGAATTATTTGCTATGCTTGTGGCGGAAAAGGCAATGCAGCAATATAGAGGTACTAATTTTGAAAAGCCTCTAATAAGTGCTTTTAGGAAAATTGCTGATGGATTAACAGATACTATTTCTTTTAATTTAGACGAATTTGATCAGAGTATTTCGTTTCGAAGGAGTGCTGAACCGATATTGAATCTTGAAGTTATTGATGCGATTGCCAAGGCCGCTGCTAATAATCGTCAATTACAATTTAATTATCGTAAGCCTGCTGCAACTGAAGCTGAATTAAGAGTTGTTGACCCCTACCATTTAGCCAACGTCAATGGTGAGTGGTTTTTATTTGCGCATTGTCATTTAAGGGGCGACATACGAACGTTCTCTCCAGCAAGGATTAAAGATTTTCAGGAGACAGGGATTTCCTTTAGTCCTCCTAAAAAATTTTCTCTTGAGCAGCGTTTGCGTGGTAGCTTTGCCGTTGTAACAGGTGACAAAGAGCAGGAGGTTGTAATCCAATTTAATGAGCTAGTAGCGGATTATATTCGCGAAAAAAATTGGCATCCAACACAGTCTCAGCGTGAAATGAAAGATGGAGGTGTAGAGTTAACAATGCATTTAAATAGCCTGATAGAAGTACAGAGATGGGTGATGAACTGGTGTGGAAATGCACAAGTCGTCAAACCGCCTGAGCTTGTTCAAGCTGTCCGAGAGGCGGCACAGAAAATTCTTAAGACTGAATTGAATAATAATTAACGACTAGAGACCTGAGGAGGATCTTGTGCGAGAAGGCGTTTTGATTCGTTTAAAAGAAAGTTTATCTTTGTAAACGGTTCATAGCTAATATCTTGCCATCGGACAAGGCCGCCGCGGTCGACAAGGAATGTGCCGTGCAGGGGTTGTTTTTCAAAGTCGTCGTATACTCTATATTGTTTAAAAATTTTTAATGATGTGTCGGATACGAGAGGGAATGGAAATGGTTTGTTCTTATTTAACTGAAATGTTTCACGTAGGCCTCCAATGTTATCTGTGCTAATAGCGATAAGGTCGATCCCAGCTTGTTTGAAGGCATCTACTTTAGGTGCAAAGGCGCTTAGCTGTTCGATGCAATGGACACATCCTTTGCCAAGGTAAAAAATAACGATGACAGGTTGGCCTGTGTAGTCCGTTAGAGAGTGTTTTTTACCTTGTCCGTCAGTGAGAGACCATTGCATAGCCGGTGAGGGGGTCCACCGAAATGGGCCGAGCGTTTCTAGTGATGGGCGTTCGCCTACATCGTTTGAGGGTTTGTTTTGGATTCGCCAATCTTCAGGTAAATTAAGTTTTTTTGCTATTGGGTTTAATCTTTGAAATATAGCATGATCAATGTCTACATTCGAAGAGATTTTACGAAGCATTTTAAACTGATCTATGGCTTCTTTTTCTTTTCCAGACTTCCAGAGTATATCTGTATAGTTTGCTAATGGATGTACTTCACTGGTGGATTTAGCTGATTGACTAGCAAGTTTTTCTGCCTCTTTTTTATTTCCTATCTTTAGCTGAAGTTGAGCCTTGCGTTCGCGGTTAATACGGCTNGCCTTTCCGATCTGTTTATTAAAAACNTCTTTATCTTCATTAGAAATAGACTGATAAACAAGAAGTTCGGCTTTATATTGATTAATAATTTTAAATCGGTTGTTAAACTTATTCATAGCTTCAACCATGGCTTTGTTGATGTCACTGTCGTTTTTATTTTCAGCTCGTGCTTTTTCTTCTGCATCTGTTCCAGCTTCGAGTTTAATTTTTTTAAGTTGGGTTTTAATCTTTTCTAGATCTTTCAAGGCTTGCGCTCCTTTGTCTGCTTGCCCAAGCGAATAGTGAGCAACTCCAATTGCTGCTAAACGCTTAGCTTGTTCTTCGGGAATCGTGGTGTCTGAAAGATAAACGGTTTGCGAGAGCTGGATGATTTCCTCCCACATTTCATATCTAAGTAAGGTTTCAATAAGCCTTGTACGTCCGTATCTGGCACTGCCTCGCTTACCGTACTCAGTCGGGGAATCTGGTTTGGCTAAAGTGTTAATATTCGGATGGTGCGGTAATTCAATCATGTTCTTGGCAAGGCCTACAGCGTCGTTTATGCGCCCAAGGAAGTTAAGATTGCGTATGAGCCATTCGTTATTATGTGCGAAATTGTGGATTTGATCTGGTAATATGCGATCTTTAATCATATGAGCATGATCTACACGAGCGCTAGCTTCCTGTTGCCAAACTGCATCCTGATAACGTTTGAGTTTAGAATAAATGTGACCAGGCATATGCCACATGTGCGCAATACCAGGAGAGGATTGGCCACAATTGGCAGCTGAGACTAGAGCTCTTTCAGGTTTTTCACCGTCCCAAAGATGGATGCGAAAGTGATGGCAAGGATGCATAGGCTCAATGTCGAGTACATCTTCGATTAACATATTGATTGTCATGTGGCTGCTAATGGTTAGCCCCTTATAAGAGCTTTGCCATAGCCAAACTGCTAGAAAAGCTTTGGCCTCAATATCCTCTGGAAAATCGAAAATTATAGTTTCAAGGTCACGTACCATTTTCCTCCGGCGATCTTTTTCGTTCTTTTTTGTGTCAGCCCAGTAGTTAACTTCAGAGTCGATCCAAAGTTTTTCACGTTTGCTCGCATGCTTGCGGCGTTCTTTAGCTGCAGTAATGAATTTCTTGGCTCGTTCTGCATTGTTGCGGTTTGCTACAGCCATACCCCAGTATGCCATAGAACAGTCAGGATCAAGCATTGCAGCTTGTCTGAAACTACGTTCAGCTTCAAAGTACCAAAATCCGTGGAGCTGAGATACGCCTTGTGTAAAAAAAAGTTGAGCTTCTTGTTTATTTGTTGTGATAGGAAAACGTACACGCCCCATGCCTTGCATTAGATAGGCTTGTTGGCGTGGTCCTTCGTTGAAGGCTTCGCCATGGTAGGAGTGACCCTCGGTTGTTTTTTTCTCTGCGGATTTAGCGTCAGTAATGGCAATAGGATGTATGCCGAGGACAATAGTAAAAAACAGTCCGGCTTTTTTTTGAAGAGATTGAATTTTTTCCCAAAAAGTCATGTGGGCGAATTATTTCATCTTATGAAAGTTGTGGCAAAGAATTTGTGAGTAGAGGATTATTAAAAATTCAATCGCATTTTGCTGGGTTTGGTTTAGTTTTGCCTCCCCGGTTTTGCCGGTTTACTAAGTAAATGAAAGTTACCTACAATTGGTTGAAAGAATACGTCGATTTTGATTCGTCTCCTGATGAGCTAATAGAGGTATTAACCATGGCTGGACTAGAGGTCGAGAGTGTTGAAAAAGTATCGGGTGGTTTTGATGGTATTGTAGTGGCTGAGGTGTTGGAAAAGAAACAGCATCCGGATGCTGACCGTTTGTCCTTGTGTAAAGTAAATGATGGGCAAGAAATCCGGCAGATTGTTTGTGGGGCGACAAATTTTGATGTCGGTAGCAAGGTGCCTTTGGCTTTGCCTGGCTGCGAGATGCCTAGTGATCCAAATGAGAAGCCTTTCAAGATTAAAGTTGGTAAAATTCGAGGAATAGAGTCTTGTGGAATGATGTGCTCGGCCAAAGAGCTTGGGATTGCTGAGGATGCTAGTGGCCTGCATATACTTCCAGAAGATGCTAGAGTCGGTCAGTCTTTTGCCGAGCATATCGGCCGTGAGGGTGATGATGTAGTTTACGATTTGGAAGTAACACCGAATAGGCCCGATTGGAATAGTGTGATTGGGATTGCCCGTGAATTGAGTGCTTTAACCGGAAATCCACTTCGCTTTCCGGAAATCCCTAAGTTGCCTACTAATGATGAAGAGGCTTCGGATCTTTTCGATGTCTTGCTCGATAATGCTGAGCAATGTCCGCGTTATAACGCTCGAATTGTCAGAGGTGTTAAGGTCGGGCCAAGTCCAGATTGGCTTCGTAACAAACTTGAAATGGTCGGGGTTAGAAGTATTAACAATGTAGTCGACGTGACCAATTTTGTTATGTTGGAGACAGGGCAGCCATTACATGCATTTGATTTTCATCTGCTTTCAAAAAAAGAGGGCGCTGAAAAGCCAGTGATTTTAGTAAGAAGTGCAAATGAAGAAGAGAAATTTATAACACTTGATGATAAAGAACACGAGTTAGCTAGTAGTGATTTATTAATAGCCGACGAAACAAAGGGAGTAGCGTTAGCTGGTATTATGGGAGGATTAAATAGTGAGATTGGTATTGAAACCAAGGATGTGTTTATTGAGTGTGCATATTTTGATCCCAAAAATATTCGAGCAACGGCAAAAAAATTAGCTATTAATACTGATGCTTCATATCGTTTTGAGCGTGGATGCGATCCTAGTTGTTGTGATTTAGTTAGTCGACGGGCAGCTCAATTGATAATTGATATTGCTGGTGGGCTTTTAGTTAAGGGGAATATTGATGTTTATCCATCTCCGATACAAACGAAAGAGATTTCGTTGCGTTTTTCTAAGGCGGATAAGTTACTGGGTATAGTTATTCCAGCAGATCAGCAAGTTGCCAATTTAAAAGGTCTTGGTCTTGAGGAAGTTTCGCGTGATGGAGACAATTCGGTTTTGTTTCGTATTCCAACTTCCAGAGTGGATTTAAAGAGTGAGGTTGATTTGATTGAGGAAGTTGTTCGGATTTTTGGTGTCGATAAAGTTCCATCTACACCTCCGCGTGGTTGTGTTGGATCTCACTCATTTGATACAGTCCACGATGCTTTTGAAGAGATTCGTACTATTTTGATTGGTCTCGGTCTTTATGAATCTCAAACTCAAACACTTGTTGCAGGTAAAGCTTTGGACCCAATCGGAATTAATCAGGTAGAATTGGAATATCCGCTAAGTAGTGAGCAGGATAAGTTGCGAACGAGTTTATTACCTGGATTGATTAATGTATTGAAGCATAATGCCAATCATGAAGTGGCCGATTTGGCTATGTTTGAAATAGGCCGAGTTTTTCATGATGAGGATGGAGCGCCGGTGGAGGGGTGGAGGCTAGGGCTCGCTTTGACCGGCCGACGGTTTATGCCGTATCATGAAGGAGAAAATAGAGATGCAATCAATGAGTTTACTGACCTCAAGGGGATTCTTGAAGAGTTTGCTGACCAGTTCGGAATGCGAGGAGTAGCTTATGAGCGTAACGATTTATCAGGAGATTTTTTTGTTGAATCCGGTAGTGTCAGTTTGGGTAATAAAATTGTTGGCACTCTTGGTCAGTTATCACCGTTAATAGCTCGTCAGCATGATCTTAAGCACCCGGTTTTTGTAGCTGAGTTTGATCTTGATCTTGTGCTACAACGCCGGACGGTCAAGCGTAGTTTTAAGTTGTTGCCTGCGTTCCCTGGAACACGCCGGGATATAGCAATGATTGTTGCCGAAGATGTTACCCATGATGCTGTATTGGCCAGTATTCGAAAGGCTAAGCCGAAAAATCTTAAAGAGGTGGAATTATTTGATGTATATCGTGGTGAAGGTGTTGAGGACGGGGACAAGAGTGTTGCCTATGCGTTTCATTATCGATCGGACGAAGGAACCTTGAAGGATAAGCAAGTAGATGCCATTCACGAAAAAGTAATTGAGCAATTACGTAATGATCTCAATGCAAATATTAGAGGTTAATATTATGATAAACTACATATTTGATTACTTCCTCATAGATCTGTATGTTTAGATTGTTCTAATGAGCAAAACATTTGATTCATCTTCACTAGATCCTCTTCGTGAATCCTTGTTTCAGCATCCGGTATTTCGCTCTGTAACTACGCTGTCGCGTTTGCGGATTTTTATGGAACATCATGTGTATCCGGTCTGGGATTTCATGTCTCTTTTAAAAAGTCTGCAGTATAAGTTTGCTCCACATGGTTCGCCATGGTTGCCGAATGGGAATGGTGATATACGTCGTTTTGTGAATGAGATTGTTACTGAAGAGGAGTCTGATGTGGCATTTCCTAATAGCGAGACTCAATACATTAGTCATTTTGAGATGTATCGAAATTCAATGCATGAGATAGGTGCTGATACCAATGAAATTAATAACTTCATCTCATGTGTTATAAAAAATGGTTTGGTCAACGGATTGGATTGTAGAGGGGTGCCTGATCCGGCAAGGAAGTTTATGCAATCAACGTTTGAGGTGATTGAAGGCGAAAAAGCACATTGTATCGCAGCGGCGTTTGCTCTTGGCCGTGAGGATATTGTTCCAAAAATGTTTAAGTCACTTCTTGGTAAAATCAAGATTACTGAGATCGAAGCACCAATTTTTCACTATTATCTCAATCGACATACTGAACTGGATGAAGAGTCGCACGGTCCTATGGCGATTAGTATGATGTCTAGCCTTTGTGATGGTGATTCGAAACGTGTAGAAGAGGCATTACAAGCTGCTCGAAATGCATTGGAGGCGCGTATTGTTTTTTGGGACGGTGTTCATATGGCAATTTCCGAAAATTAATCTTTAATGTTAAAGCCTGACAGCACCATCATTAAGTTGTCTAATCTCACAATTCAGCGGGATAAAATAAAAATATTAGAAAGCGTTAATTGGCAAGTTAACCAAGGTGAGCATTGGGTAGTAATCGGAGGGAATGGTTCTGGAAAAACGACATTGCTTAATGCTTTAATTGGTTATTTCGCACCATCAAAAGGGGAAATTGATTTACTGGGTGAGCGTTATGGACAGGCTCACTGGCCAACGCTTCGAAAAAAAATTGGACTGGTAAGTTCGAGTCTGCGTCAAATGATGGCGGATGATGAGCCAGCTTTGATTTCTGTGATCACTGGTAAGTACGCAATGATTGATCTTTGGGGAAAGCCTAAACCATTCGATTGCAAGGAGGCTAGGAATATATTGAGACGAATTGGCTGTAGCTATTTAGCAGATCGCCTTTGGTCAGTTTTATCCCAAGGCGAACGTCAACGAGTACTAATTGGTCGATCACTCATGGCTAAACCGAGTGTTTTGCTACTTGATGAGCCATGTGCGGGGCTTGATCCGGCTGCTCGTGAAAATTTTTTACAATTTATTAATGATCTTGGTCAGGAGAAAAATTCTCCTACTTTTGTTTTTGTTACGCATCATGTCGAAGAGATTACATCAATTTACACGCATGCTTTATTATTAAAGGGGGGGCAAGTTCTTGATAGTGGGCCAATAAAAAAAATGCTAACAAGCGCAAAGATATCGGAAGTATTTGGAAAGAATTTCTCATTAACTAAAATCGATAATAGATATCGATTGAAACTAAGATCATAAATTCAATATTCTTAGTAAATCTAAAAAATACTGCTTAGTCAGGATTGCAAACTTTAATCGATAGTAGTATTTATAATTTCTTCACGATTTGGATGTGTCTTGATGAATTCGGAGAAGAAATCTCCTAGTAAAAGGAAGTATGTTCGAGCTGTTGGTCCACGCTTAAGGATTATTCTGTTCGGGATTTTTGTTTTGTTTGCTCTGCTTGGGGCAAATTCTGCATATCTTTCTAGTATTACCTTTTTAGAGTGGTTTCGAGGGGAGACCTATCAAAACTATTTTTATCAATTCATGTTTTTGGGGCATTTAGTGCTAGGATTGTTAATTATTTTACCGGTAATTTTCTTTGGAATTTTTCATATCAAAAACGCTTGGAATCGCCCAAACAAACGTGCCGCTTCAGTGGGATATGCACTGTTTTCTATAAGCCTTATTTTATTATTTAGCGGATTAGCGCTAATGAGAGTAGAGGGTTTTGAAATTAAAAGTCCGGATGCTCGAAATTTGATATATTGGACACATGTTATTTCTCCTATATTAGCAGTTTGGTTTTATATATTGCATCGTTTAGCGGGGCCGAAAATTAAGTGGAAGACGGGAGTTAGTTGGTCGGCATCAGTGGGTGTGGCTGTTGTTATTTTAGTCATGTTGCATACGCAGGATCCTAGAAATTGGAACGTTGCAGGGCCTAAAGAGGGTGTTAAGTATTTTGAACCTTCACTTGCTAGAACAGCCTCTGGAAATTTTATTCCAGCTGAAACTCTAATGATGGATAAGTATTGTCAAGAATGTCACCCTGATGTTTATGAGGGTTGGTTTCATAGTGTGCACCATTTTAGTTCTTTTAACAATGAGCCTTATCATTTTAGCGTTACAGAAACTCGGGCAAAACTTCTTGAACGTGATGGCAATGTTAAAGCTTCACGTTGGTGCGCGGGATGTCATGATCCGGTGCCGTTTTTTAGTGGAGCCTTTGATGACCCTAAATTTGATACTAGGAATCATCCAACCGCTCACGCGGGAATTACATGTACAGTTTGTCATGCGATCACTCATGTTAATTCAACTAAGGGTAATGCTGATTACACTATTGAGGAACCAGTTCATTATCCTTTTGCGAAGAGTAAAAATTCGATTTTAAAGTTTATCAATCGACAGATGGTTAAGGCTAAACCTGAGTTTCATAAAAAAACATTTCTTAAGGATTTGCATAAGACTCCGGAGTTTTGTTCTACCTGCCATAAAGTAAGTTTACCGTTTGAGCTCACTCAGTATAAAGAATGGTTACGTGGGCAGAATCATTATGATAATTATCATTTAAGTGGAGTTTCTGGGCACGGTGTTCGCAGTTTTTATTATCCGCCAAAGGCTATAGGAGATTGCAATCAGTGTCATATGCCTTTGAAGGCCTCTGATGATTTTGGAGCGGATTTTTTTAGCGGTAAAAGTAACGGTTTGCAGATACATGATCATCTTTTTCATGGTGCTAATACAGCCATTGCTCATATTCGGGATAAGCCTGACATAATAAAGGTACATCAGGAGTTCTTGAAGGATTCAGTGCTGGTAGAAATATTTGGAATTAAGGAAGGTGGTCAGGTTGACGGGGAGCTGATTGCTCCTATCAGGCCAACAATACCCAGTCTTACGCCTGGTAAAGAATATCTGCTTGAGGTTGTTGTTCGAACAATGAAAGTTGGTCATTTGTTTTCACAAGGTACGGTTGATTCAAATGAAATTTGGGTAGATGTCACGTTGGAGAATAATGGCAAAAATATAGGGCGTAGTGGAGGTTTAGGTAAAGGTAAAGAGGTCGATCCTTGGTCACACTTTATTAATGTTTATATGCTTGATAAAGATGGGAACAGGATTGATCGCCGCAATGCTTCTGATATTTTTACTCCATTATATAATAATCAAATGCCTCCAGGAAGCGGGCAAGTTGTTCACTATTTGTTTAAAGTGCCAGAAGATACTGAGGGTGAAATTGATGTTACTGTCAAATTGAATTATAGAAAATTTGATGCGAAATACATGAAGTATGTTTACCCTAATAAACCAGAGAATGATCTTCCAATTACTTTAATGTCCAGTGATAAAGTAACCTTTTCTGCAAATGGTAATTCGACAATTGGTCAAGTGCCGAAAAAGCCTGAATGGCAGCGATGGAACGACTATGGTATTGGATTGTTACTCAAGGGAGATAAAGGCAGCGAGAGGGGTGAATTGATTCAAGCAGAGCAAGCTTTTAAGCGTGTTGAAGGACTTGGTTATGCTAGTGGGGCGCTCAATTTGGCGCGTGTGTATATTAAGGAAGGTCGTCTAGAGGAGGCTGTTGATGCGCTTGGTCGAGCTGCGGCAGCTAATCCGCCTGCTCCACCTTGGACGGTTGCTTGGTTTAATGGGATAGTAAATAAGCAAAATGGATTCCTGGATAGATCAATCGAAAACTTTCGTAGTATACTCGAAGACCGTTCCCAGGAGCAGATTGACCGCGGTTTTGATTTTTCTCAAGATTACGTGTTGTTAAATGAGCTTGGTCAAACTTTGTTTGAGCGCTCTAAAATGGAACGAGTCAACGAGAAGAAGCGAAATGATTTCCTTAGCCGTGCACTCAAGCGATTTGAACAGACACTAAAGTTTGATTCTGAAAATCTTACAGCACATTATAACTTGGCACTGATCCATTCGCAATTAGGTAATGAAGATTTAGCATCTAAGCATAGGCGTTTGCATGAGAAATATCGTCCGGATGATAATGCTCGAGATATAGCGGTTGCTAATGCCCGTCGAGCTAATCCTGCTGCGGACAATGCTGCACAGGCTATTACTATATATAAGCTTCAGCGAATTGGTGCGCCAGGTCTAGATGCTTCTCTTGAGGAAACCTCGAATATTAAACGGCGTTGACCTTGCAAACAGTCCTTGATGCGTTGTTTAATGTGTGTCGTGCTACAGCAGCAAACCTTAGCTAAACCAGTTAGCTTTTCCGGCATCGGATTGCACAGTGGTAACAAAGTATCAATGACATTATTGCCTGCGCCAGCCGGCACAGGAATTATATTTCGTCGTGTAGATCTTGAAAGCCGTTTTGAAGTTCCAGCTCAAGTCAAATATGTCACAGATACCTCGCGCTCTACAACGATAGCCAAAGGCAAAGTCAAAGTTCAGACCATTGAGCATGTCCTTGCCTCATTGGCTGGTTTTGGAATTACTAATGTTATTATTGAGGTTGATGCAAATGAACCGCCTATTGCTGACGGTAGTTCCCGACGGTTTTGTAGAATGATTGACGAGGCTGGCATAGAAACGCAGAGGGAAGAAGTTCATCCAATTACTATTACTGACTCTATCGAATATACGAATGGTGAGACGGTTATGAGTGCATTGCCTTACGACGGATTTAAAATATCTTGTACGAGCTCTGACAAGGTTGGTCGATTTACGCAGTTTTTTAGTTTAGATTTGACGGTGGAGTCTTGGGAAAAGGAAATCGCACATGCACGGACATTCTGTTTCTATGAGGAGATTGAATTCTTGATTAAAAATGGATTAATTCGTGGAGGTAGTCTTGAAAATGCTATTGTCATTCGTGAGGATGCGGTATTGACGACCGAGCCAATGAGGTATCGTGAGGAATTTGTACGTCATAAGATTCTGGACATTATTGGTGACCTGAGTCTTGTTGGTGTGCCATTACGATGCCATATAGTAGCGATTAAACCAGGCCATGATGCCAACTGCGAATTAGCTAAACTTATTCTCCAAAAATCCGGTTAGGTTAGTTTAGCAAGTTAGATGAAATTTATCTCTACCAAAATATAGTTCAGTTAATTTAAAAGATTATACCAATATTTATAAAGTGAGTGACTTAACTACACCCTTAATGGACTCCGAACAAATCATGCAGATTTTGCCTCATCGCTATCCTTTTTTGATGGTGGATCGAGTAACACGAATCGAAGGCAATGAGATTACTGCGGAGAAAAATGTTACTATCAACGAACCTTTCTTTAAGGGGCATTTTCCAGGCCATCCTGTTATGCCAGGGGTGCTGCAACTTGAGGC
>NYWG01000041.1 GCA_002684915.1 Verrucomicrobiales bacterium | reverse complement strand
TAACTTATCCCCCCTTAAAGCACGAGCTACTTCCATTGCAGTTTTAGTGCGAATCTCAAGCATTGCCTCTGCCGAATAAAAAGCCGTATGAGGTGTAATAATTAAATTCACATTCGTCTCGTCAGCTTCTCGCCATAGTTGAATAAGAGGCTCATCTTTAGATGGCGGCTCAATTGGCAATACATCTATACCAGCTGCAGAGATTTTCCCTGAGCGTAATGCTTGAGCTAAGGCAGCAGTGTCAACCACTGAACCCCGAGATGTATTAACCAGTATCGAATCAGATTTCATTCTTGAGAGTGCATCATTATCGATTAAGCCTTCAGTTTCTTTAGTCAGTGGAGTATGCAACGAGACAACATCGCTAGTCGAAAGCAGCTCTTCAAACGAAACCATTTCAACTCCGAAAACTTTTTCTGTACCAGGCCTCAAATAGGGATCATATGCAATAACACGCATCCGCATCGCGCGCGCGCGTTGAGCGGCTGCCTGCCCTATTCGCCCCAAACCCACAATTCCCAAGGTTGCACCAGATAATCGTTTGACCGGTTGAACAGCACGACAATCCCAAGGTTCAAGAGAAGACTTAAGCCCACGCTCAACTTTCAAAAAACCACGATTTAAAGCAATCATCATACCTATCGCCTGATCAGCAACCTCATCAACTCCATAATCTGGCACATTGCAAACCGGAATACCTTGTTTACCAGCAAAGCGAAAATCGACCGCGTCATATCCAACTCCGCCTCGAGCAATAACCCGACAATTCGACAATCGACTTATCACGGCTTCAGGCAATGACACTTCATGAAAAATAATAATTGCATCTGCATCATCCACTTTGCCCTCTAGTTCAGCAATAGACCGAGCTAGAAGAGGCTCAATTTCAGCTAGATCACCAATAATTGATTTTTCTACTTCAACTTCAGGGCCGATGTAATCTGTAATCACAACCTTGAACATGCCAGAAAACTAGCGGCACAATCGATCTTGGCCAAGCTTAGCAAACTTGTCAGAAGCGTATTACTAGACCAACATTTCCACATGAAACGTATTATACGCAACATTCAGGCTTCATTGGCACTTGTTACTTGCACTTCAAGCCAAGCTCTTTGCCAAGCAGAAACACCCGAATACATAGCTAAAAAAATTCGAAAAGAATATTCTGAAGGCAACACAGATAAAGCCCTTAGATTAGCTACCCAAGGGATCAAAAAAAATCCTGAAGATTATTCACTCCTTACAATTCGTGGCCGTATTTACGAGGAGGAAAACCAGCATGCTAAAGCTGAAAGCGACTACACCAATGTTATTAGTAAGAACAAAACAGATGCCGGGGTCTATCATAGGCGCGGAGTTGTTCGTTTTTTTCAATTAAAATTCACTGACTCACTTACCGACTTCGACAAGTTTATCGAAATGGTCCCAAGCCAAGAACCTTACCACTGGCAACGTGGTTTAGTTCACTATTATGCTGGAAAATACAAAGCTGGCCGCAAGCAATTTGAAGTCCATCAGACCGTCAATTCACAAGATGTAGAAAACGCTGTATGGCATTACCTCTGCATAGCCAAAACCGATGGAACAAAGAAAGCTGAAGATAACTTTATTAAAATCACTTCCGATCGCAGAGTTCCACTGAAGCAAATCCACGCTCTGTTCGCCGGTAAGGGGACTGAGCAACAGGTGCTTGATGCAATTATCGCAGGAAACCCAAATCCTACCGCCCTCAATCGAAATCAGTTTTACGGACATCTATACCTAGGCCTTTATTTTGAAGCTCAAAGCAAACCAAATAAAGCAGCAAAATATATTGCTCTAGCAGCGGAAGATCATGAATCGCATGGATATATGGGGCAAGTCGCTCGTGTTCATCACGAATGGCTTAAACAAAAAACCAAAACCAAGCATACAAAAAATAATAAGTAATAATGCTCAGAAGCTAGTCGCCAGATTAATCGCCTAGTTTAATTTTAAAGGACCTACTGGTTCTTCATCCAATAACTTCGCTAAGACCGGCTCCATAGCAGCAGCCCAAGCCGCATAACCCTTTTCATTTGGATGTGAACCATCTGGAATCAGATCACTACGTAAACGACGCCCCTTTAAGAAAGCATGGTCAATATTGAGATAATGAACCCAATTTCCATCACCAATATCCTCGATCAACCGATTTACTTTCATATTAATTTGCCGAGCCTCGTCATCGTCTCCTTTCCCACGAGGGAAAATACCTAAAACTAGAATCTTAGTTTCAGGTAAACTTGTTCGAAGTTTTTTGACAATCAAACGAACATCGCGAGCAGTTATTTCTGGTGGGCTGCTCATATGATTATTAGTACCAATCATTAGGACAGCAACCTTAGGAGAAATGCCATCTATGTTTCCATTCTCAAGCCTCCAAAGCACGTGTTCAGTCCGGTCTCCGCTAATTGCTAGATTAACAGCATTGCGATTGGCGTAATAGTGATTCCAAATTTTCTTTCCATCACGATCCCACCAATGCGCAATCGAATCACCAATCATTAGCATTCCTACATTACCCTCCATTACACGTTCATTAAAAGCATTGTGGCGTTTAAGCCAAGGATCCCTATGCCAACGAGGCTCAGGCCGGGAAGTAATCTGCCTGTTGCCATTACTTGATCGCCAGACTGGAATACTAACATTGTCATATGTCACAGTGGTGGTGACCTTATCCAATTGAGAGCAAGCCGGAAGGCCGACATAAAAAGTACGATTCATGGCGATTTCGATCGAGCCAAGTTCCTGCCAATGAAATCCATCTGGTGACATATAGCCAGTAAACCGGTTACGAAAACGAATCAATCTAACCCAATAAGGTGTGTTAAGTCGGTTTTTTTTAACAATATGCTCTTCACCAAGATTCCTATCACCGCGAAAAGTGGTTTCTCCTCCAATCTCACTTCGTGCGACTAATGCCCCTCTCCAATGTGGCAACAACAGTACCGAAGCATGGCGGGAACCAGCCTCAAGCGTCTCACGCATCATCACTCCAGGCTTTGTCCATTGCGAACTCATCGGGCGAACAATCCGTGCNGTTATCGTACCCTCCCCAGTAAATGGCACATAGGCAAAATGAAACGAATCACGTTTGCCATCAATATCTGAACCTTCACCTTCAAGCGTAAAACATTTGCCATTAAATTCAGAAAACCCACTTACCTGCGTATCTCCAATGTCGCGACACAACCATGGATTTGGTAATGCTGCGCTCGCCGCAAGAGCGACAGATGGAAGACTAACACCAATCCTATTCTTTGCCTTGACTGTATAATAATACAATTCTCCAAGCTTTACACTCGTATCATCATACTTAGTCACGGTAACGTCGTTAGCAATTTTCCTATAGCCCCCTCCAAGTTGATTGGATCTGTGAACCTCATAGCTGTCGGCATCTACTGCGGTAATAGAGTCCACACTCTTTACCCAAGTTAACGAAATACCATTAATTGTTGAACGAGCAACTAAACCCGCAGGAACACCCGGCAAATGCTTTGGTTTCTTTAATGAAATTCTCGGTCGAAAGTGCGTCAATGTACCCAAACCAACATGATCACTGCTATACCCTTCGGGACGTTTCATTTCAACAACTTGCTTTGAATACGGAGCTGATATTCCTCGTCGCTTAGCATAGTGCTGATAATTACGCTCATAAATTGGCCAAAAACTACCTCTGCTAAGAGTGGATATTTCTGTGTAATGATTATTACGGCCACCAAATCCGTATTTACCTGTCCGATCCAAGTAGTGCCGGTAAGCCACCTCTTCCCCAAGGCCGTAACGCGCGATATATTCGTACCCTTTAAGAATACGATCGTTGTCCCATCCATAAAGGTCTACTCCCTGCTGCCAGGCCACTTCTGCCGCACAAGTAAGAAGGCCTATTCCAAGTTGGGCATAATGCTGAGCACGTGTTGTTTCCTGACATTGTCCAGATGAATAGACTATCATATTTCTAATACTCCCATTACCACATCCATTTACCGAGTAACGTATCGTCTCTTCAAACAGATCACGATCATCACAAAAAACTGCTATTGCCATTTTGGTTTGCAACGCAGCCGTCTCCCAATTGCCATTGGCAAAATAAGCGTAATGCTCAATCGTTGGAAGCCATGCGTTTTTGAACGATGCCTCACACCTCTCGGCTTCAGCCTCCGTCCATCCCGAGTCAGTGTATCGAACTAACTCTGCAGCATTAACAAATTGAAAGCCCTGTAATCCAGATGCCAACACCCCGTCGATCCCACTTACCTTTTTTAACTTTCCTGCCCATGCATTGAGAATCTCGATCGCCTTATCAGCATGCGGCTGCTTTTCAGTAATCGCCCACATCAATGCATTTTGATAAGCCGCCTTAGCATCATTTTGTGCCTGACCAGTATTAATATTGGGTGCTCGGCCCCACTCTTCTACAGGGCCAAGCATACGATAATCCATCTTAGAGAAAGGGCTTTCTAACAAAAGTTTAAAGCCCTCATAGATTGGCCCTTCCTTTTGCCTAATCGCTATTTTAATACGATTAATATCCTCCCGACTATGTAACAAACCAGGATGCACAAATCCAGAGGCCATAGAAGTGCTCAGTGAAATCACGAACAACAACACACTCAAGGCGATCTTAAAAAAGCGAAAAATCATGGAATGCATTTTTTGGGTTAGCACGAGGATAGATTCAAGAGGAATGAATCACAAAATATACTTAATTAAATAAAGATCACAAATCAGCGGCATTATCTACACCTAATTGACGAATCTGTGTGGCATGAGCCCCCAAAACCGACATACTGTCAATACGCTGTACAAAAGCAACTACGCTAAGATTACGGTTGGCAGATAACTTTTCAGTAAAATGAAACTCACTCCCCGTCGCTCCTTGGATTTCAATATATTTAAATTTTAAAACAACATTATCCACTCTTAAAATTCGCCCTTTGTTTTCTCCTCCCGTAATACGACGTCGGATTCCGTTTTCAACAAGGGCAACACATAGCGCTGAGTTCAAAATCTCACCTACAGCACAGACATTCACAGCAATAAAATTCTTATCTTTTTTAATCTGACGCACAGACACTGCAACATTAGATGGGTTTTTAAGCGCACGATTTATTGCGCTGTATGCGTTAATCCTGTTATGCCCAAGGGTTTGATAACCACCGTTTACAATCATCTGCGGCGTATAGTACATACCACTAAACCTTTTAAACTCGTAGGCACGTTGCCGTGCGGAATAATCAGGGTTACTATATCTGTCTTTCCAACTTTCTCCATCAAAGTAATCGACATGAAAGGAAACACAATAGACCTTGAGGCCTTTGACAAGAGACATTTGACGGATTTCAGAGGTTAAACGCTCTGCCGGAGGACAACTAGAGCACGCTTCGGAAGTAAATAATTCAACTAAAGCAAAAGAACTGTTTTTAAGATTATTCTTAAGCAAAACAATATCATATGGAGCCTGACCAAGATTGTTGCGAGCTTCGTAATCGGCCCCGTTTTCTAACAGAAAACGAGACATGTTTTCTTGCCCTTTGGCATAGGCAAAATGTAATGGGGTCCAGCCACTTTCATTTTGAGTGTTAATATAATCAGGGGCTTGCACTAAAATATGCTGACGCACAATCTCAATATCACCTTCAGCAGCTGCCTGATAAATACTAATATCCGGAACTAAACCATTAGGATACTCAATAGGATCAGGTTTCGATACAATAGATTTTTGTTCTGGAACAGGTTCGATAATTGAACTCTTTCCATCAGAAGTTGGCAGAACATTAACCCCCTCTGAATCGCACCCAACAAACAGGCCAGCAACAGAAAAAATGAGCCAAATTCTTTCCATAAAACCCAGTCTAATAATACTATACTTGACGGCAGTAAATATCACTTGGCTAAATTATTCGGAAACCTGGCACCTTGTTTTGCACCATGCCTAGTTCGTTTGTCGTAATTCACATCAAATTTACGGAAACGCTCAAGTATCAATTTCGTATTGCGCTCTATATTAGCTCGCATTTGTTCTACAGATGAAGCTCCTCCATAAGTTCCAATATACTTGTCAATCGCGTTAGCAGCACCCATGGCAATTTTAACATGACCTTGCTCATGTCGAATAAGATTTGATTGATATATCTTCCACTGACGCTGAACTAAAGGAGAGGCCTTATCCCTATCTACCCACTGAGGCACACTAACCTTTATATTCAATTTCACCGCACGAGAGGTAATAATCCATATTTTACCGCGCCGGGATAACTGATACTTCCAGCTCAAGTCCCACTGAGTAATACCATCATAACGTTTTTTTTCAGTCGGATGCATCGGCCCTAACTTGTCTATCTGATTCCGGACCTCCTGCACTGTTAATCCGCTTACCTCGTAAGTCGAATTTTTCCGTTTAACAATTGGTGTAGAGAAAGCAACTACTGAAGAAATCAAGTAGCTAAAGAAAACCAAACGAAACATTATCGCCTGCCTCATAATTATCTATTATATTTAACCAAATGATGAAATTAACACTATTAACCACCCCATTACGACCGCTCCAAGAGTAATCACAGGGCTATCACGATACGGACTGCCTTTGGAAAGAATCACTCGCTTAATCACGTAAGAAAAAAACAATCCCAGCACCGTTCCCACAACTGGAATTACTACCAACCACCATATCAGTGCACTAATCGCGCCCACTATGCTTAAAAGCCAAGGCAAAATATAGAGTGCCAAAACCAACACCAAAATCGCTCCTCCAATTACGAGAAAATTTGTCATAATTAACTATCTAATAGGCTATCTATCCAATCCGAATAGTCTACACAAACAATGACACAATCAATCCAAAATTGGTTTGGTTTAACTAAATACATTGATAGTCTTGTCGCCACTGGACACCTATGCGAACAAGATTTCTCATTCTAGGCTTTTTATTCATTTCATTTGGTCAAGCACTTAGCCAAATAACAAAGCCATCGGATGCACCCAAACCTTTAACTCCAACTGAAAGCTTAAAACAAGTAAAACTACCACAGGGGTTTCGGTTAGAACTCGTAGTCGCCGAACCTCTAATACGTCAACCATCTGGCGTTTGTTGGGATGCTGAAGGGAATCTCTTTGTCTCTGAGCTGCACGGATACAATCGCGAAGGCCAATATGACATCGAGGATCTAAATAAAACAGGCAAACTGGACCGCGTAGTCCGACGTATTTCCGCCAACAAAAATGCAACTCGTCGAGCCGAGCTAGAACAAATAGGAACAGTCAAAAAAATGATCGATGAAAACAATGATGGCAAGATCGATCGTATTAGTTTATGGGCAGACAATCTACCCGCCTGCTTCGGAATTTGTCCAGCACGAGACGGCATAATTGCCGTTTGCTCTCCAGATATCATCTATCTAGCAGACCGAGACAATGACGGGAAAGCAGAGATCAGAGAAAAGCTATTTACTGGCTTTAAGGTAGGCATCATTGAACGCCGCATGAACTCACCACAATGGGGCCCAGACAATTGGATCTATATAGATGGAGGACAAGGAGGTCTAATAACGGGGCCGAACTTATCCAACTCGATAACTTTACCAGCTACTGCATTCAGAATTAAGGCAGACGGATCTGCAATCGAAGCCGTAAGCGGCCATACAAGCACATACGGTTTCACCTTTAATCAGGATGGAGATCGATTTGTAATTTCAACCGGCACTCCAGGAATTCAAGTTGCGCCACTTCCATGGAGGTATCTAACTCGCAATCCCGATATAGCTGTCCGCGCCTCACGTCGAAATGCAGCAAATTACAATACCACCTTCCCTACTAGTGAACCACATCCATGGCGCACCAAGCGCGCAGCAGATCCGGGCTTCGGAAAATACTACCGTGATCGTTACGGCTCGGCAGAATCCATTCCAAATGGCTATTTCACATCAGCTTGTTCACCTCTCATTTATAAAGATAACGCATTACCCGGACTAAATGGTCAAATCCTTGCTTGTGCACCAGCACAAAACTTTGTGCATCGAGCAGAAGTAAAACGTGATGGAGTACTTCTTAATATTCAGCGGCTAAAAAATAAAACAAAAACAGAGTTCCTAACATCTGACGATATTTGGTTTCACCCTATACACCTTTCCATAGGACCAGAGGGAGCAATCTATATTGCTGATTTTTACCGAGAAATTATTGAAGACTACTCTGCAATTCCAAGATACCTACAACAACAATACGGCCTAGATGACGGACGCGACCATGGACGATTGTGGCGACTAACTCATGATAATATAGCTAAAACCGAATCACCTAACCTAGCTAGCTTGAGTTTAACTCAACTCAGCCAAGAAATATTCAGCCCTCGCTTTTGGCGACGTCAAACAGCACGTCGATTACTAGTTGAACGTAATGCCAAGCAAACCGAAAGACTACCCAGCTTAACTAAACTAACACTACAATCGAAAAGCACTTCAGAAACAATAAATGCCCTATATGCACTTGAAGGAGTCAATCAATTAAGTCTCGAAATATTAACTTACTCCCTTAGCCATTCAAATCCAGGCGTACGGAGACATGGACTTCGACTAGCAGAAAAAAATCTAGACAAATTCCAACCCGATTACAGCGCCATACTAAAGCTAATTAACGATCCTTCACCACTCGTAAGATTACAACTGGCATTAACATTGGGAGAAATTGATGATATTAAAAGTATTAATGCACTGGCTGAATTAGCAAAACAACATCTTGGAGAAACCTGGCTAGACGGAGCCATACTAAGTTCTTTAGGCAACCGACCAATCCCAATGCTTAAAGCACTTCTCAAATCTGAATCTAAAAAAGCCTCCAAAGCTCAAGCCCTAATACCTAAGCTATGTGCTGCTATTGGCTCTAGAAAAAACAGTAAGGAAATCTCTGATCTAATTAATATTGTTTCACAATTAAATAACTACAGACTTCAAGTGGAGTGCCTCAAAGGCTTACGTAAGCAATTCAAATCAGCTGAGCAATTAACGATTAGAGATTCTGAAAAAGACTTTCTTACACTAATGGCAACTACAGGAAAAATAGAGATTCGTGAAACTGCAATCGACTTGATTCGATTACTAAAACTTGAATCATTCAACGATCGCCAAAAACGCTTGGACAAAGCAATAAATCAATTATCAAACGTTCAAAACTCGACACAACAACGCTTGGCGGCGGTTAATAGCTTAACTAACGAAAAAGATATCAGCATCGCCTTAGGCTTACTCGCCGCCTATCCAACAGCAACACCTCCAGTTAGAAGTGCAATCCTTAAAACGGTTTTTTCAAGGAAAGAATATTTCCCAAGTATCATTGATGCTATGGAAAACAAACAACTACCCGCAGCCGCGATGAATGCAGTTCAACGAACCAGCTTACTACAAACAGAATCAAGCCTAGCCAAACGTGCTAATGATATATTTGAACGAATTCAACCAAAGAAGGAGACTGTCGAACCATTTATAAAAGCATTGAGCGCTAAACGCGACATTTCAGCAGGGCATAATTCATTTATAAAAAATTGCGCTA
>NYWG01000040.1 GCA_002684915.1 Verrucomicrobiales bacterium | reverse complement strand
TTAAATGAGTATTTATTTTCTTACAAGACCTAATGATTCTATTCTATATAAATATTTAAAAGGGAGATAACGTTGAGTAGCACACGGGATTTAAAACAAGAGTATAACTCTGATTTGTTGCAACTTTTTCTTCTATACAATCCTTTGATAACTGGGTTCTTCTTCATTTCTTTGTTTTTTTTTCATCCTAGAATTCTTGAGTCTGGAGACCTCTATTCTAGCTAGTCTAGCATATTGCTCTAGAGCATTCTAAAGCATGTTCATCAGTTGATGTTAGCCTGGCTGCCTCCCCAACTCTGCATCGTACCCGTTGGGAAGGTGATGTTGCCATAGTGAGACGAGTAGGGTCCAATGCTGCCGTAGAACTCGGACTGGTTAGCCTGCCCGGCGGGTGAGTAGCCGCCCTGTAGGAACCTAGCGAGTTCCTCCTCCGTGTCAAAGATCATGGTGACAAATGGTGAGCCAGGCACATGCTCTCCACTCCAGCGCACCTCTATCCGGTAGTCACCAGGCTCAGTCGGTTCATACTTGCAAAGGATGGTGCGGTCCTTCTGGCTCTCTCTCTGCATCTCCACCCTGAACGCCCCCTTCGGCCCCCTGATCCGCACTGTCAGCTGGCCTGCGCCCGCGCCTCTTGTGTCGCAAATAAACCTACTTTGGTACCTAGCCAGAACACCATGCTCGACACCAGGTCCGTAGACGCGAACCTTTCCGGGGTCAGGAGCCCCAGACACCCGAAGCTGGAAAGGCGAGCCAGGCACATGGTGGCCTCCGTACTGGACAGTGAGGTGGTGTCGTCCGACCTCCTGTGGTCTGATATAGAGAGTAAATCTGCCGTCCCTGTGGTCGTTCAGCTCGGACAAGGCCTTCTTCCCCTGCGGACCCTCGCACTTGATTGTCAGCTCGTCTTGCCCAGCAGACCTGGTGTCAATCACACACTTGATCTCCTTGCCCATGGTGCCCTGCCTCAGCCCCTCCCCGCTACACACCACCTTGCTCGCATTGCTTGGAGGCTCCACCATCACCTTGAGGGGGCACTCCTTCACCAGCCGGCCAGCCCAGGTGACATTGAGCAGGTAGGTGCCCGGCCTAGAGGCGACATAGACTGCCTCCCACACGTTGTGGCCGACGGCCCTGCAGGTGACGGGGATGGCGCAGTCAATACCGGACAGAGAGACTACAGGCTCCCCATCGCCACCCTCCGACCCATCGATGATGAAAAGACTCTCCTCTCCACAGGTCGCCCTCAAGAGGCCCTTGCCAGTGAGCATCACCCTGCCACCGTTCCCTCGCCTGCTCTGCTCTTGCACCGGCTGCCTCACCACCGCCTGCACTGTCCTCACCAAAGCCCCGTTCCACTTTGTGGCCAAGGTGAAGGTGCCCTCTTTTCTTGGTATGAACACAAACTTGATCTTTCCAGGACCAGCATTGTCCAGGCGGTGGTCATATACAGGTCCCTGGATCTCAATGTCCATACTTCCAGGTCCGGCTTTGCTGACATCCCAGGTGATCAACCTCTCCTCACCAACTCCCAGCTCCATTCTTCCAGTGTCAGGGTCAAGCACAGTCTCCCACCCTCCCACCGGACGAACTGCAGCCGAGTCACAAATCCGTGCCTGGAACGGCGAACCGGGAATCTCAGTGTTGTTCCAGAAGACATGGATGGCAGTGTGGCCGACCTCCTCTGGAATATACTTTACAATGTAGAGTCCGGCCTCCTCGTTGTCCTCCTTCAGTACAGTTCTACTCCTGCCCTCCACTTCCACTCTTGGTTCACCCTCCAGTCCCCGCCCGTCAATTTTGAAGAGAGCCACATCCCTGACTTGGCCGAGGGTGAGGCCCTTGCCAAACACTGTTGGAGTCCGATCCTCCTGTACAGTGTAGACCAGAGGGGATCCTGGAACCTCCTCTCCGCCGTATGTGAGGGTCAGCTTGTACCTGCCTGCCACGCTGGGGATGAACTCAATGAGGTCGCCCTCACCTCCTGGCACCCCAGCCACCTCAATCGGCAGATCTTGACCGAGCGGTGAAATTGCTACAACGTTCAATTCTGCATAGCCAGCGTACTTTCTGTCAAGCTGGAACTGGACTGGGTCTCCAACAGTAGCAGTTCTCTCTTCAGCGCCGATAATGAGCACCTTGGTTGGGTCGTACACCTGGCAGACGTAAGGAGAGCCAGACACCTGTTCCCGGTTGTGGAGCACCTCAATCTTGTGTGGGCCTGCTGACAGAGGCTTGAACTCAGCCAGCAAGTTTTTGTCCTTTTGCTGATAGCACCGCACAGGGATGGCTTCGTGTGGGGGAACAGTATTGCCTGGGCCTGTCACAAAGATGTCAAAGGCCTGTGCTGTGACACCAAGAGTCTCAATTATGAACGAGGTNTGTTTCTCCACTCTCGCNTGGTANAGTCCTAACCCGGTGGCAGTTGGCTCCTTCCCTGTGGCCGGGTTCTTTGCNGCCAGCACAATNGGAGAGCCGGCCACNGTGAGCCCGTTNTACTTGATGTCCACTTTGTGAGAGGTGGCGAGGGTGGGGTAGTAGAGCACCTGGTACTGACCGCGGGACATGTCCCTTATGCTGTGCTTCACCTCCTGCCCGGCAGTCTTCACTGTGACGGAGAGAGCACCGTGGCCGGCGTCAGACACATCGACGGTGAGTGAGCACTCCTCTCCGATCACCACGGGCCCAACGTCAGTCACCCTCACTGATTGAGGGTCAAACACCTCGCACTTGAAAGGGGAGTTAGGGACGGGTCTGCCACCAACCATAGCAGAGATGGTGTGGGTGCCCAGTCTGGTCGGCCTGAACTCAACCCTGTACAAGTTGGGCCTCGTCTCGGTCATGATTGGGGGCACGGCGCCGCTGTAGGGGTCGGCCACAGTCACCAAGGGTGGAGAGTCTGCACCCATTGTGTCAATGTCGAAGACTGCCTTGGCATTAAGCACAGCCTCCTTCAGGCCGTCGCCCCTCGCCACGCTGGCCCTTGTCTCCTCTCTCCTTGGGCTCCTCTGAGCCACTGCCTCTGCCTGTCCAGCTGCCACAAAGCACTGGAACGGATTGTTGGGGATCCCCTCGTCATTGAAGGTGATGTTGACAAAGTGAGGGATGGACTCCTGGGGTACAAAAGTGACCTCATACAGTCCTCGGCTCCTGGCCGCCACCTCGGCCCTCACTGATGACTTTCCTGTTGTCACAACCAACTCAAGTGTGCCCTCTCCAGCCTGGCTGGCGTCAACTGTGAAGGTGACGGCAGTCCCAATAGTGTGAGTTCCCTCCAGTCCAGAGACGATCACTCGGCCAACATCGTACACGTTGCATGTAAAAGGGGAGCCAAGGACTGGTTGACCATCCAGCACGACGTGCACATGATGGGCTCCAACCTCGACGGGGGTGTACTCCACCTCCAGCTTGGTGCGGGAGGAGGGGAGGGCGTGCAAGGGCAGCACCTCGCCCCCTGGGCTGTGAACCTTGACCAGGCAGTCGGAGCAGTTGCCGGCACTGCTGGTGATCGTTATGGGAGCTGGGAGGCCAACTGGGCACATCTTCACCCCCGACCCTCCCACCACCAGTTGTTGGGAGTCAATTATCTTGCACTCAAATGGCGAGTTTGGCACCGGCTCATTATTAAACTTGACACTCAACAGATGCGGCATAATCTCTTGTGGCTTGAAGTTAACCTTGAACTTGGCATTTCCCTCAGACTGAACATAATTGGGGACATTCTTGCCGGCAACGGAGACAATGATTTCCAAATTGCCAGCGCCTGCCTGGGAGGCGTCTATCGAGAAGTAGACTGGCTTGCCAATTGCGCCTGGCTGGATGTCCGTCACGACGACGCAGCTGGCGTCGTAGGCCTTCACGATGAAGGGGGAACCCTGCACATGCAAGCCGGCCATCTTAACTTCCACCTGGTGATCTCCCACTGTCTCCGGAGCGTAGTCCACTTCATATTGGCCCTCGCCAACGCATCTGATGCTGCTCGTCACGACTTCCCTCAGCGGGGAGAGAATTTTGACCTCAGGATCGCCCATGTCCCCCTGGCCGGCAATCATGAAGCTTGTCTGCCGACCCACTGGAACCTTTTCCAAACCCTCGCCAGACAAGTTCACCTTGGCTGCGTCCACCACCAAGCATTTGAAGGGGCTTCCAGGGACTCCCTCTCCGTTGAACTTGAGTTCCACAATGTGTGGCTTTGCCTCCTTTGGGTTGAACGATATGGCATAGGTGTGGTTACCTTGTGCCTGGGCGGATGTGGGTACCTGCCCGTTGTTGACGGTCACCTCGAGGTTTCCCGGACCTGCGTGAGACGTCTCCACAAGGAAGGTCACCGGCTTGCCCACTATTCCTTTGACACATTCGCGCACTTTGATTGCATTCACATTGTAAACCTTGCACGCAAATGGAGAGCCAGGGACTTGCTCCTCCCTGAAGGAGATGTAGATCTGGTGTTCCCCGGCAATCTTTGGGCAAAACTCTGCCTTGAAGTTACCGGAGCCCAGGTCTTGCACTTGGGCGGCCACTTCCTCTCCCGAGGGTGAATCAATTGCCACCTCAATATCCTCAATGTTCCCGCTTACGTTAGACAGCGTGAAGAAGCTTGGCTTACCAACAGCAGTTGCAGCCAAACACTGTCCAGAGACCACGATATGGTTGGGGTCTGTGTGGATCTTGGCTGTGAACGGAGCGCCGGGAACAGACTCCTTGTTGAATGTGATGTTAATCACATGGTCGATGGCCTCGAGAGGAACAAAGCTGACGGCAAACCTGGCGCTGCCCTGAGGGTGCACCTGAGTGGGGATGTTTCTGCCTCTGGCAGAGATCGTGATCTCCAGGTTGCCCTCCCCTGCCTTGCTTGCGTCCACTGTGAACTGCAGAGACTTGCCAATGGTTCCCCAGGGGATCGGGGAAACGAGAACATTGCTGGCATCAAAAGCTTTCCCAACGAAAGGAGTTCCACCAACCGGGATCCCGTTGTACTCAACGCAGACAGTATAGGCTCCCACCTCTTCCGGCAAAAACTCGGCTGTGAAACCGTTCTTCACATTGCCGGCAACCTTGACGGGAAGATCCGTCTTTGGTCCCTGCACCGAGACGGCGAGCTCTGCGTTGTCTGTCGTGTCCACCTGGATGTGAAACATTGCTGGCTCTCCAACCGGCATCAGCTCGAGGTGGGAGAGATTGACTGTGACTTGAGAGGTGTCCGACACCCTGCAGACGAAAGGGCAATCTGGAACTGCCTCTCCGTTGAACCTGATGTCAATGGTGTGAGGCTTTGGCAGTTCGGGGGTGAAATGAACGAGGCATCGGCCTCCACCAAGAACTTGGACGTGGTTGGGCACCTCCCCATCGTTGATAGAGATCTCCAGCTGGCCTTCTCCGGCCTGGCTTGCGTCCACCCTGAACTGGCAGGGCTGGCCCACGATCCCCGACCCGACATCCGAGACCTGTATCAGCCCGGAGTCGTATGCCTTGAAGAAGATTGGGCTGTCCTGAATCTTGACTCCGGTGACGTAGACGTCCATGACATAGCTGCCCACCTCCTGGGGGTTGAACTCGATCTTGAAGAGTCCATTGTCCTGCAGCAACCTGTAGAGAACGGGAACCTTGGACGGGCTGAGGATGTTTATGTCGATGTCCTCTCGCTGGAACCCGACCGCGCTGATCTCTGCAGTGGCGACCCTTCCCACGGCAATGTGCTTCACATGCTCACCCACCA
>NYWG01000039.1 GCA_002684915.1 Verrucomicrobiales bacterium | reverse complement strand
CGTCTCCTTCTTCAGCGCCGTGAGTAAGAAGCTCCGCTCCCCACTCTCCATCAACATACGCAATCTCCAAATCTACCTCGCCCTCAGACAAGACGGTCACTTTCTCTACTTCAAAGAGCAACTCGAACTTTTCACTGCGAACCTCTGCTCCTGTAGTTGCAAGATTTCCTGAAATATCAAATCCGACCCTATAAATACCCGCTTCACTAAATGCCATCGACTGATGTGCATGTGCACCCGCCTTTGTCACAAATGCATCCGCTTCACTAATTCCATCTGCAGAATTGAAAATCACGCTAGGTTTACCAAATGTATCCGTAGCAAATAAAATTACATCACCTGCCCCGTCAACCGACTTCAAGTTCAATTGAACTTTATCATTTGCAAAGATTCCTTTTTCCAGCTCGTCAGCAGCGATACCAAAAAACAGCAACCCATCTTCTTCGTGTTGTGGCAATTCATAGAACAAGTCGCCAGGGTGTCCTAGAAATGAATAAGCAGGATCGCTTGGGACCAATGTGGCTGATCCGGCTTTCACTCTTAGTGCTACCTCATTCACAGGATATTCGACGCCATCATGGTGATCATCTTCTCCATGGTCATCTCCGTGGTCATCTCCGTGGTCGTCTTCTTCATCCTCATGGGCTATAGCAAGAAGCTCTGCTCCCAATTTTCCATCATTATAGGCTATCTCCATATCTACCTCACCCTCAGAAAGAACATTAAGTTCATATTTAACAAAATACTCTTCACTAGTTACGGTCTGCCCGCTATCAGCAAGAACACCACTAGCTGTAAATCCTAATAAGTACGTACCAGGAGAGCTAAAACCCAAATTTTTGTGGAAATGGCCCCTTGCTGGAAACTTCATTACGTCTGCATCTCCAAGACCATCTGCTGAGTTCATGCTAACCTCTACTCCATTAACGCTTGATGTCCAAATAAAGAAGTCTCCTGGGGCATTAACAGTGGTCAAATGGACATTTATAGAATCCTGCTTAAAGATTCCTTTCGCAGTTAGGTTAGAATTAAAACCCATAAACGGAATACCTTCGGTACTAATTTGAGGGATGATCCAAATAGGGCTCCCTGCCTTACCAAGAAAATCAAACGTTGAAACATCAGGAATGATATTTCTGCTATTTTGATCTAAGACAATTGTTTGATCGTGTTCTTCGTCCTCATGATGGAATGAAAAAACCCACTCAGAACCAACATAATTAACGGTTAAATCCCCATGACCTATAGCCCATTTTTCATGCTCTTGAGCATTCGCATTATTTTCTAAAACCGCAAATAGAAGCAGCCCAAATGTGATTATTTTCTTTAACATAATTAAAAAAGATTTTGTTATTTGTATTTGTTTGTTTATTTAAAATTTAAAACTGGATGGTTTAGCCGGATTTAATCCAGCTTCAATCATTGACTTGATAAGATGAGCGTCGACTAATTCAACATGACCATCTGCAAAAAGGTAATTAGCTTTCCCTTCCGAACGATCAGCCACAGATACACCTGATCTATGTCGATCAGGTTGGATATCTTTTATAACGGCATTCCATCCACCAAGATTCCATGCTCGCGAGCAAGCAACGCATGCGGAAGAAATTGCAGAAACCGCAAGTTGATCTGAAGCTTCAAAGAAGCATACGGTCGTTGTGGCATCCTTGAGTTCATCAATACTTACTGCCGCCTCAACCATTTCTCCAAATGCATTATACAATGGAGCAGTCAAATGATCATTTAATATATAGCTTGTCCCATTTAATTCTTCTTTTTCTTTCTTTCTAGGATCTGCCCCACAAAGCCTAATTGAATCTACGCTCCCTAAATATGGAGAAAGGGCATCAGTCCAATTATATTTGAGATTCGTATTATGATGAAAGTTACCTGGCAACTGACCATTGGAATCCTCAACATATAACAACATGCCAACACCCATTTGTTTCATGTTAGACAAACAATGAATCTGAATTGCTTTGCTTTTCGATTTTGCCAAAGCCGGTAACAAAAGCCCGGCTAATATTGCAATAATTGCAATAACAACTAAAAGTTCGATTAGAGTAAAACCATTGTAAGATTTTTTTATTTTCGATTTTTTAAAGCTCACAAATTTATAATTTTTATTTTTTAAAACTAGATGGCTTAGCTGGATTAATACCAGCTGTAATCATTGCCTTAAGAACCAATGCATCAACGGCTTCGGCATGCCCATCTGCAAAAAGATAATTAGCTTTACCAGATGAACGGTCTTCAACTGCACTTCCAAATCTGTGCCTATCAGGCTGAACATCGTTTATAAAGCTGCTCCAGCCTCCAACAAGCCACACTCGTGAATGCGAATGATCATTGAAAATGGAAACTCCATATTTTTCAGAAGACTCAAATAACAAACATGTTGCCGAAGGATCCTTGAGTTGATCAATTTTTGGCAAATGCTCAATTAGATTACCAAACGGATCCATTAGAGGAACGGTCAAAAACTCATTTAAAATATAGCTTGTTCCGTTATTTTTTTCTTTTAACTCCTTTTTAGGATCTGTTTCACAGAACCGAATTTCATCAACATCTCCCACGTACGGGGAGAGAGTGTTAATCCAAATATTTTCAGGGCGTTGGCTTAGATGAGCGGTCGAAGGTAACACCCCATCGAAATCATCTGTATACAAGATGAATCCAATACCCATTTGTTTCATGTTTGATAAACAATGTATCTGCTTTGCCTTATTTTTCGATAAGGCCAATGCAGGCAATAACAATCCTGCCAAAATTGCAATTATTGCAATAACGACAAGAAGTTCAATCAAGGTGAATCCCTTTTTAGATTTAGAATTGTTATATTCTTTTATATTCACCTTCTAATAATTCTAATTCTTATTGAACGCAGTAATCACAGTTTCCATGTTATGTCGGATCATATTAAAATAGGTTTCCGTGTTAGGGCGCGCCTTAGTTTGATGACACATCGGAAGCACACGTGCTTCTGTGTTTTCAGAGACAAACCGAGCGTGCTTTTTATCAAAGTAAGGTGCTGAAAAAATAATCGAGACAGACTCGGCTTTCATTTGATTAATTAGAATTCGAAGATGTTTTGTAGTAGGCGTAACTCCNGGCTCAGGCTCAAAATATCCCACAACAGAAAATCCTACTCGACGACTAAAATACGGCCACAGATCATGATCACCTACAATGNGTGTACCNCGGTGCTTTTCAAGTTTACCNAACCAACCCCCAAGTGAAGTCTCACCNCCTTGTTGAGATAAAAAATCANTTAAATCCCCACTCTGATAAAGATCTGCAATCTTGATAATATCATGNCGTTCNGCCAACTCNGACCCNATTAAAGCATCNGCTAANNGTTTTCGAAAATTTTCAAAATTTTGCTGAAACTTATCTTTTTGTTCAGGCAAAATGGCGCTTAATCTATCTGCCACAAGTTTGGCTGCACGAATACCTTCAATGGGATCCAGTAAATAGTGTGGATTTCCTGAAGGATGTAAGCCGCTCGAATGCCCAACACCCGATACATTTCCCACGGCCCCCTCTAAAGGCATAATCAGATCAGAAGTATCAATGAATCCCTCGGATCCTTCGATAATTTTAGTATTCTTAACGTTTGCCATAAGATCTGGGTACCAAGCTGCCTCAATGTCGTTTCCTACTTGAATCCAAAGATCGGCTTCATTCATCTCACGAACGAAACTAGGAAGAATATCCAATGCATGAGGATCCTGATTTCCCTTACCAAAGCAGTGTAGTTCGACTGAATCACCAGCAATTGCTTCAACAATGCCCATGAGATCAGTCGTCGACACGATAACACACGGAGGTCCACCAGCTGCATGCGCATGGTTCTCGCCATCATGGTCATCAGATCCGCTCTCTGACGGACCACATCCAGATACAATCACAGCGCATATTGCAAACACACATGCAGTTCTAAATGCATTTATACTGTATTCTTTTAATTTCATAATTATTTTTTGTTATTTAAAATAAAATTTATAGCAATTTTATAGGTTTTTAGTTTTTTTTTACCTTCCAAATGATTAGCGAAAGGAATCACAGAAAACAGTCAAAAGAGTCTAAAAAAGAACTAATTGCTCAGTGAAAATTATTCCTGAGCTTACTCTATAGTTAGAGACTTTTAACTTTGTAAGTTAAACAAAAGGAGGAGCACGCTGTAAGGATAAGCGCGTACAGGATTGAGAAAAAAATGATTCTGGCTCGATAAACTTAACTAAAAGGCAATTAACATACTCCCAATTTTCGGGAATAAATGGCTGATTTAGGATAAATCCTTGAGAAAATATAGTTATAGGGCAATCGTGCTCATCATTTGGCAATTCCTCATTTTCGGAAGAATTTTCATGATGATGTTTAGAACAACCATCATGACAAACCGCGACATGCAAATCTGGAGAAACAATAGAAGCAGACAACACAAAGATCTGTATAGAGCAGATAATTGATAATAATTTAGTTGTCAGCTTTAAATGCAAACCGTTTGCAATTAACACTCGTTAAGAATTAATGTCAACAAACTAATTAATTTTAAAAGAGAAACCCATTGCATTTGCTTTTTTGGTCGGTATCTTTTCCGGCCCGTTTCGGTAAATGAGACAGTTCGGAACAATAGCTTTTAATGCTTTTATGGAGGTGGTACAGCAACCAGTTTTCCTGTTGTTGATGACATGTTCGGCCTTTTTCTGTGTTTTCCTCTCAATTGTCCCTTACTTTGGATTTGGGGATGACGTTCAAATTGTTAAAACCAGCCTGCTTGCCGTATCTTTAGTAACTGGACTCTTAGGGGCAGTTCTTTGCGCATCGTCTTCAGTAGCCCGAGAAATTCGATCCGGAACGGCATTAGCCGTGTTATCCAAACCGGTTGGTCGAGCAAGATTTATCCTTGGGAAATATTTGGGTTTGTCCGGTGCATTATCAATTTTGATTTATACAAACCTTGTTGCATGCCTTCTCGCCAGTCGCATGGCGTACGATGCCTACGGTTCAGCAGATACCTTTTCCTTTAGTATATATTGTTTTGGAGGGCTCTTAGCATCTTATATAATTGCAGGATTCCTAAATTATTTTCTTCAGGTGCGGTTTGTTTTTACTACTGTAATAGCCGTAGTAGTTCTGACTACTGCAATGTTTGCCATAATATTGTCAACAGAAGCAGCAACCACAGGTGCCAGTGCGGATCCTCGAACAGTAGACTGGCGATTAGTTCCAGCCTCTGTTCTTTTATTGTTTGCTGTACTTATTCTTACTGCACTGGCTCTGGCTTGTTCCACACGCCTCGAACTACTACCCACACTTGCAGTTTGCTCTGGTGTCCTTTTTTTAGGGCTAATGTCGGATTGGTTATTTTTAGAAAAAACCGAAGACGGAATTTGGTGGGCTTCAATACTTTACACTATAATTCCCAATTGGCAGAATTTCTGGCTAGCTGATGTATTATCAGGAGATGAAACAATTCCTCTAGTATATCTTGGCCAAGCATTTCTATATTTAATGGGATATACTGGGGCTACCTTGATGGCTGCCCTTTGGTTGTTCGAAGATCGAGAATTAACATAATGCAAGAATACAATTCTAAAAAACTAGGATTCATAAATGGCATTGCGCTGCTGGGCATCACAATCGGCACGCTTGTTTTAGCTTTAAAATCTGAATCCAACGTAGGCTTAGCAAGCTTGGTGCTTCTTGGGATAGGCACCCTGATTTCTCTCTTTAGTTTCGTCCATGCACATCTGATGGACCGCGAACGACAAGAGGCATTAGAGATGCAAGCTTTGGATCAATCCCGCGACAATGATGAATCACTCTTCAGTGGTGCAGCGGAAGATGCGTATCCAGCTTTAAATGCACGAAGGCAATTTGAAAAATGGATTGTCCCTGGCTTTTCGTTACTCCTGCTTGTTGCCCAAGCCGTCGGAATTTGGTTGGTTTTAGGAAAACTCAACCAATGGACAAGCCCAAATCCTGCACAAGCTCTTATACCAATACTGTTCAACAGTCTCTTTGTGGTTATTTTATTCTTGATGGGCAAATATTCAGCTGGATTAGCAAGAATGGATGGACAGGAACTACTAAGACCTGGCGCCAGCTACATGTTGCTCGGTTCAGTTTTAGGCACAGCGATAGTTCTTTCTGAAACAGCTTCTTACTTTGGCTATCCGCTCTGGGATAAGTGGATCACATGGTTAGTGTTCACTATCATAATAACTTCCGCAGTTGAAAATGTGGTGACACTGGTACTCGAAATCTATCGGCCAAAAGGTGACAAGACTAAGGCAAGACTCCTTTACGATAGTAGACTGATTGGATTACTAGGTCAGCCAGGCGGACTCATCTCTACAGCAGCTCACGCTCTTGATTATCAATTTGGCTTTAAAGTATCAGAAACATGGTTTTACCGATATCTAGAACAAAAATTAGCATTAATACTTGGCTTGCAATTTGTAGTACTTTTTTTCAGTAGTAGTTTTGTAGTGATACAAGCTAACGAAGAGGCACTATTAGAACGTTTTGGGAAAAACAATCGAATCAGTGGACCTGGTTTTCTTCTAAAATGGCCTTGGCCAATAGATAAAATTTACAGATACAAAACCGACGAAATCCAGTCGTTTACTTTGGGTGTTATAGACAAGAAGGAAGGACAACAACAGGAAGGAACCAAGGTGATTTTATGGACTACTCAGCACAACCATGGCGGAGCCGATCAAGATCCTGAACAAAACTTCAATATGATTGTTGCTAGTAATAATGCTGATGCCCAAAGCGCTGCAGAATCAGTTCCTGTAAACCTCCTTACGGTAAGCATCCCTATACAATATCGTATTAATGATCTAAACGAATGGGTAACCAATAATGCAAATTCTGGTTCATTACTCCAAAAACTGGCAATGCGAGAAGTCACACAGTACCTAATCGGAGTAGATATGGATGAACTGATGGGCCCAGGAAGAACCAAAGCTCAAAAAACATTACAAGATCGTTTACAACAGCGAGCACTTGAACACAAATTAGGTGCTAAAATTGAATTTGTAGGCCTGCAGGATATTCATCCTCCAGTAGGTAAAAACGAACAATCCAAAGAGACTGGAGGAGTTGCTGAAAGTTATGAGAAAGTGATTGTGGCTCAATTAAATGCTGAAACTAATCGCTTAGCTGCATTAATGTATGATGCAAGTAAAGTCCCTCTAGCGGAAGCTTCAGCTGCAGAAAGCATTGCCCAAGCAAAAAGCGATAGTACTAATAAGGTAGCTATAGCGAAGGCTGAAGCAAAACGATTTTCCAACCAGATTGCAGCCTTTAAGAGCGCACCATCTGTATACAAAACTCGGATGAAATTAGAGAGCTTCAAGGAAGCAACAAAAGGTTCAAGAAAATATATTTTATCTGATCCAGCTAATCGAGATGTCATCAATCTCGAGCTACAGGATCAATTGAGGCAAGACCTATTAAACGTAACTGTAGACCAAGAAAACTAATTAACATATTTTATATAAAAATGAAAAAAAACCATGTAACACTGACAATCGGCGCGATCCTCGTGATCATGTTTGGCTTTATGCTGCTGAGCTATCAGGTAAGGCATACTGAGGTGGCAATTCGCACTACCTTTGGTAATCCAGTAATAAATGCCGAAACTGGAAAAGCCGATATTGGCCCTGGATTTCGATTCCGATTCCCTTGGCCAATCAACGAAGTATACAAGTTCGACAATCGTATTCAGAATTCGGAATGGACTTTTGAAACAACCAGCACCACTGAAGGTAAGCCAATACTTGTAAAGGTATTTGCAACTTGGCAAATCAGTAATGCACTACAGTTCTTTCAAAAATTTAGCGGTGACTTATCACTCGCTAATAAAACACTAGAATCCACTGTACGCAGTGCTCAAAATTCCGTTATTGGCAAATACACTTTTGAACAAATTGTAAATACTGATGCAGACCTGATTAAACTCTCAGAGATTGAAGATAAAATGAAAGAAGAGGTCTCAGGGGATACTTCAACTTACGGAATAGAAATTAAGATGGTTGGCATCAAGCGCCTAGGATTACCATCTGCCGTAACAACCGCGGTTTTCGAACGAATGAAAGCTGAACGCCAAGCTCGTATTACAAAGATTGAAGCAGAAGGTGAACGCGAAGCAAAAATGCTCAGAGCCGAAGCTGATCTTAAAGCCAATGAAATACTTGCTAAAGCGGAAGCAACAGCAAAAGTACTTCGAGGTGAAGCTGAGGCTGCATCGGCTCAGTACTTCAAAGAATTTGAAAAAAATCCAGAGCTAGCCAACTTCCTTTTTAATCTCAACGCCTTGGAGGGTTCACTCAAGGAAAATGCCACCTTGATACTCGATCCAAACACACCTCCGTTCAACCTATTAACTCAACCAAACAAGGCTTCTAAGGAATAAAGGTCATGAGCGAGGAAGAAAAACAGCCTCAGGGCAATAAATCGACTACTGAAGAGCATCACGCTCCCGATCATAAGGAAGTTTTGGATGACGCCCGATCACGCGCATTGTCCGAGGCGCTGCAGAGCAGTTTTAAGGTTGTTCGTGTTTTAATGGTGGCACTAGGAATTGCCTTTCTTTGTTCAGGTATTACAAAAGTAGATAGCGGCCATCAGGCACTGCAATTGCGTTTTGGTAAATTTAAATCTCCAATTCTCGAATCAGGCCTACACTTTGCATGGCCCTACCCTATCGATGAAATCGTACAGATTCCAGTAAACCAAAATCGATCCATCACTTCTGATGTTGGCTGGAGAACAACAGATGAAGAAGATCCACAGGATAGCTATTCATTTGCTCCCGATTATGATGGTTATACGCTTACAGGAGATGGTAATACTGTGCATATACAAGCGGAGATGAATTTCAGTCTCAAGGAGTCCGATCAAACCATTCAAGCCTATGAGTTTAAGTTTAACAATGTTACAAACTTCCTTAAGTCTGCGTTAGATAATGCAGTCTACCACGCTTCAGCCAGTCGAAGCGCACTGGATGCGTATACCCGTCAGTCAGCTTTACAGAATGACATTCGCGAACGAATTGTTAAGGTGGTTAATCAAGTTCATAATCTTCCTATTCAAGTAAATTCACTGGCCCTGGATGTCACGGTGCCCATCGGAGTCAAACCCGCCTACGATGCTTTCCTGAAATCACAACAGGAAAGCCAACAAAAAGTTAGCACGGCACGTGCTACAGCAATAAGTATTATTGCTAATGCTGAAGGGCAAGCCAGAGTAATTGAAAGTGGCGGCAAAACCACAGCTGATAGACTATTAAGCTCAGTGGAAGCCGAATCAAAGTCATTCTCAGATCAAAAACCTTTTTACGAAAGTAACCCAGAGCTCTTTCAGCAACGCTTAGTTTCTGAAACTATGCAAAGTGTACTCACTAATGCTGTAGATATTTTTTATCTGTCTGGTCGCCAACCTCGCATTTGGCTGAACCGTACTCCTGCGAAAGTAAAATTAAAGGAAACCCAAGCCCCCTGATTAAACATCAATCACTGCAATACTAACATAATATGCAAGTTTCATCTCATATAGGACGTAAAGAACACAATCACGAAAATGATAATGATTGTGACAGTTGTGGTCACGATCACGAACACACCAATTTCCGATTAACCACAATGATNGCGGGAGTGATTTTTATCGCTAACTCATTCATTATGGAATGGTTTTCAGGAACTGACAATCAAGTCGCAGGNATTAGCGCTTTCGTTGGCGCGATGATTCTTGGATTTCCAATACTACGNNTGGCTGTAAAAGACATAAAACAGGGAAANCTCACAATCAACGAACTTGTGGCCATCGCGTTTCTAGCCGCAATCGCATCTGGCGAATCACAACTTGGAGGCTATCAAACTGCTGGTATTGTAGCATTTTTTATGTTGCTCGGAGAATTAATCGAGACTCGGACAGCCGCTGGAGCTCGTGCATCTATTGCATCTCTAGTTAAACTCACTCCGAGCAAAGCTCGTCGAATTATAGGTAAAGATGAAGAAGAAGTTCCTGCATCAGAATTAAAGATTGGAGATGTCATACGAATCCGACCAGGAGACAATATAGCGGCGGACGGCAAGATCATTAAAGGACAAGGCTCTATTAATCAGGCAAATATTACTGGTGAATCACTTCCTGTAGACAAAAGTAGTGGTGACGAAGTATTCGCCGGCACTACAAATCTTAATGGAGTACTTGAAATCGAAGTAACGCGCGCTGGTGAAGACACAACATTTGGACGTGTTCGGGATCTTATTTTATCTGCGGAACAAACCAAGTTGCCAATTATGCGAATTATAGATCAGTATATGGGCTATTACACCCCGCTTGTGTTGGTTATTGCTGCTATAGTCTGGTTTTTTACTCATGATATTGAACGTGTAGTTTCTGTACTTGTAATAGCCTGCCCTTGCGCCTTTATTCTCGCCTCTCCGACAGCAATGGTAGCAGCTCTGGCTTCTGCGGCACGTTTGGGAGTACTTATAAAAAACGTAGGAGACATAGAAATTGCTGCACGAATAAACGCATTTGTTTTCGACAAAACTGGCACATTGACTACTGGCCAATTAGCGGTCAGTCGCCTAGCTCCGCAAGGTGAAGTTAAGCCTGCAGAACTTCTAAAAATTGCTGCAACAGCAGAAAAATTCAGCAACCATCCAACTGCAAAAGCGCTAGCAACTCTAGCTAAAGAAGCTGATTTAGACTTAACTGACCCTACTGATTTCAAGGAAACAGCTGGCAAAGGCGTAGAGGCAAAAGTAGATGGTGACAATATCGTAATCGGTCGCGCTCAGTGGCTACGAGACAATGGAGTAGGAGATGACTTTGAATCTCAGGTTGACTTAAAAGAAGCAGAGGGATACAGCTTACTATACGTCGCTAAGGAAGGCGTTTGCATAGGATGGATTGGCCTTCAAGACGCAACAAGAGGTGAGGCCAAGGAAGCACTTGCCGACTTACTCGACTCTGGTGTTCAGCGTGTAGCCATGGTTTCTGGCGATCGAAAACCTGTTGCTTCTCGTGTAGCTGCGGAAATCGGCTGCGCTGAAGTCGTTGCTGAATGCCTCCCTCAAAACAAAGTTGATTTCGTAAGCGATCTTAAAAAACGCGGTTACCGTGTTGCTGTAATTGGAGATGGCGTCAACGATGCACCAGCACTTGCTGCAGGTGACATGGGAGTGGCAATGGGTGCCGCCGGAAGTGAAGTTGCCATCCAAAGTGCTACAATTGCACTTATGAATAGCGACCTTCGAAGACTTCCATTTCTTGTACGCCTTTCTAGACAAACACGTACAGTCATCAATCAGAATTTTCTTTTTGGCATACTCTTTATTATTGGTGGTATGATTGGAGCCAGCTACGGGGTAATCAATCCAATAGTTGCAGCGATCCTGCACAATGCAGGTTCATTAATTGTAGTTTTCAACAGTGCTCGGTTGGTTCGCCAAGGCGAGGAGCTTGAAGCTTTTAATGCAAATACTGATAAGGAAGAATCAATCCCTGCCGCTAACCATTCACCACAGACAGCCTAATAGGTATTCGCTTTTAAAAGCGATTTAGTAAAATGAACTCAACAGAAACGGTCATTTCCGCTCAAGGTCTCACCAAAGTTTTTAAGGACTTTTGGGGCCGATCCAAAGCCCGTGCCGTGTCAGGCATTGATTTCGAAGTCAAGCGAGGCGAAGTCTTTGGCCTGCTAGGCCCCAACGGATCAGGTAAATCTACCACTGTTAAAATGCTCTTAGGGCTTCTTTACCCAACAAAAGGTCGCATCAGTGTTTTTGGACATTCTCCTCGCCACGTTCAAACCAAAGCACGCCTTGGATATCTGCCAGAAGAATCCTATCTTTACCGTTATTTAAATTCAGAAGAGACAGTCGATTTTTTTGGAAGTCTTTTTCATATTGACTCAAAGGAGCGAAGAGAACGTGCAGAGCAATTAATTCAAATGGTCGGTTTAGAGAACGCTCGGCGTCGACATGTTGGAGAATTCTCAAAAGGCATGCAGCGCCGTATTGGTTTAGCTCAAGCTCTAATAAATGATCCAGACTTAGTAATTCTCGATGAACCAACCTCCGGCCTAGACCCTATCGGCTGCCGTGAAATTAAAGATTTAATTCTGACACTAGCCGAACGTGGCAAGACAGTCATACTATCAAGCCATTTACTCTCCGATGTTGAGGATGTATGTGATCGAGCCATGATTCTTTATGGAGGCAAAGTGCAGGCAATTGGAACAATGAAAGAGTTGTTATCCAATCGTAACGCCACGCGAATAACATCCCCTGCTCTCTCGAGAGAGACTATGGATAAAGTTTTAACACTTATTCGCGAAGATACTCAGTCTCAGGAAGTACACGTTGATAATCCTACCGAAAATCTTGAAAGTTTATTCCTAAATATTGTCGAACAGGCACGACAAAGAGAATCTGAAACTTCCGGAGCTACCTCTGGACATCAGGTGGCAGACTATCTTCGTGGAGATACCAACCAAAACAAGACAGACCGCGCACTCGATCATCTAACGCGCAACGAAGAATCTCCGCTTAATCCACCTGATAGGGAGCAGCAAAAATCAAAACCAATTAGGGAAGATAAATTAGCTGGCCTATCTAAAATCGAAACGGATCCTGATCAACAACCCTTAGAAGTCACTCCGAACAAAGGTGAAGACCTCGATAAGGCCAACGATAAATTAAGTGGATTGTTAGGCGACTAAGCCAAAAAACATGTGGGCTATTGCAAAACAAACTTTTAAAGCCGCCGTCCGGTACCGGTTTGTTGTAGCTATGGCTATTTCATTGCTGATCATTGTCTTTGGATTACCGTTGATGATAAAGAGCGATGGCACCGCCAAGGGGATGGTCCAATTAGTACTTACCTACACACTTGGCGCTACAACTGCCCTGCTAGGTATTTCATCTCTTTGGATGGGATGCGGCACACTGGCCCGCGAGATCGAAGATAATGTAATACAAATGGTTGCGGTGAAGCCGATCGCACGCTGGCAAATTTGGTTTGGAAAGTGGCTAGGAATCATGCTGCTCAATGCAGCGCTTCTTATTCCCACTGGGTTGGCAATTTATTTTCTTATCGAAAACCGATCTAACTCAGATGAATTAAGCTCTTCGGAACAAGATAAGTTACGAAATGAAGTGCTAGTCTCTCGGAGCCAAGTCAATCTTCCAGAATTGGATCTCAGGCTCAACCGGGCGAGGGCTTATGCTTATTGCAAACTAGTAGCGTTAGGCAAGAGCCAATACTCACCTAGTGAACAAGCTTTAAGGATGAGTGTCACTAATCCAGAGCACATTCTATCGCTTCGAGGACAGGATTACATAAGTTTGGTGGAGCAAGCTGAAAAGAACCCAGAAGTAATCAAGGATGTCGAAGAATTGGAACATCAAGCCATTCAAATGTATAAAGGCACCACAGAAATAATACTGCCTGGGCAAAGTTACCAATGGGTTTTTCAAATCGACACCAACAAAGTAGATGAAATAAACAAACGACCAATCTATCTCAGGTATAAATTTAATGCCGGCGATGAATATGATCCAAAATCACATCTTTGCACATGGACCGTTGGCGCTGGAACTGGCAAACACTGGCCAGCAAATGAACAGCCAAAACAGATAACTGTCGGATCAAGTGTTTTCCATGAACTGGAACTAAACCTTGAGGGAGGAGTAGTTCCGGACCAAGAAGGCCCCAATCATGGCCGAGTAGTAGTCAATTTCTTCAATCTTAACGAAAAACCAATTGTGTTCTTAAATAAAGATGGACCTTCTATCCTGTACCATGATGGGGGATTTGGATTAAATCTATTCCGTGGTCTTTTAATTATTTATTTCTGGCTGGGACTTATATCTGCAATTGGCTTGATGGCTTCAAGCTTTCTTGCTTTTCCAGTTGCAGCATTCATGTCGATTGGGATCCTACTAATTTCCGCTTCCACTGGAACACTTGAGCAGATAGTAGAAGAGCAAGGCATATCAGGAATAGACCACGAAACTGGCAGTAAGTTAGCTCCATCTGCTCTGGACGATATAGCAATTTTTATGTCAAAAGGCATCCTGTGGGTAACTAATTCAGTTTGGGATTATTCTCCGGTTGATAATTTAAGCTCTGGCCGAACAATAACGTGGAAATCCCTATTTTGGGCCTTCACAGGAATCATCCTATTCATGTCAGGGTTAATTTCGGCATTTGGAGCATTCATGTTCAATCGTAAGGAACTTGCACTGCCTAATCCAACGGCCTCGATGAACTAAATAAATGAAAATCCAAGGAAAACCATACAAGTTCATCCTATTATCTCTGGCAACAGTATGCCTTTTGAGTGTGTTTTTCGGTCAAAGTAGGATGAATAATTTTCGCCGAGAAAATAATCTAACCCACACTGAGCCAATTGAGAACCTACCACCAACTCTAGCTTTTACAACTGTAGTGCTAGGAGGCTTTCGAGGCTTGATAGCGAACGTTCTATGGGTACGCGCCATGCAGATGCAAGAAGATGGAAAGTTCTTCGAGATGGCTCAGCTAGGAGACTGGATTACTAAGCTGCAACCCTATGCTGACCACGTCTGGCGAGTTACAGCGTGGAATATGTCCTATAATATCTCAGTAAAGTTTGATGGCATAGAAACTCCAGAGGTAAGATGGCACTGGGTCAAACGCGGTATAGAGCTCATCCGGGATCAGGGACTGAAATACAACCCTCACAGCGCTCATCTATACCATGAATTGGCTTGGCATTTTCAACACAAGGTTGGGCACAATCTAGATGATGCTCACCGCTTCTACAAAGAGGCATGGTGTAAAGACATGATTAGCATACTTGGGGACAAGCGTGATGGCTACATTGACTTGATAGAGCCCGCTAAAGGTTCAGAAGCCGAAGCAAGACGTTTACGACTCATAAATGAATTTAAAATGTATCCCGAAGAGATGAAAAAAGTGGACGATCAATGGGGCCCACTGGAATGGCGCCTTCAAGATGCACATGCCATTTATTGGGCTCAACAGGGAATTAACGATGTTACCGATCGATTTGATGTAACAGGTAAGGACGGAGAACCAGATGGCGTACTCAACCTAGAGGAAGTTGAAGCCGCCGGTGGAGACTTCACAAAATTGCGACGCATCATTTATCAGTCCTTCCAACAAGCCTATATGCAGGGACGCTTAATCTCATCCCCCCCAAACTTTAATTACGGATATAATGGTGATCTTGTTGGACGAGTTAAT
>NYWG01000038.1 GCA_002684915.1 Verrucomicrobiales bacterium | reverse complement strand
AGTTTATCTATCTGGGATGCCGCTAAAGCAGGCGATGCTGATGCAATAAATCAGCATATTGCTTCAGGAGCTGATCCTAATGCTGCGGATTTGACCGGAGTAACCCCTCTTAATTGGGCAACTCGACTGGGACATATTCCTGCAGTAAAAGCTCTAATATCACAAGGCGTAGATATCCATTCTGCAGAACCTGATGGCACAACAGCACTTCACAATGCCGCCCTTTTTGGGAACTTAGAGATGGTGAAATTTTTGGTTAATGCGGGTGCAGATATAAATGCTGAAACCGCTCTGGGATATGCACCCTTGTCATTGACCGAAGTAGATGAATTTAGCACATTGATAATAGCTGAAATGATGTCGGTTCAATTAGATGACACCGAGCTTGCGAACAATCGGAAAAACGTTATGGCCTATCTTAAAGAGAAGGGAGCTAAATTTGGAAGTCCAGATTTAGAAGAACCTCTCGCTTGGCTTTATCCATTCTTGCCCGGAATTAAGCCTCTAGTAAATCAGCTGCCTGCGGCAGCTCAGACAGTCATGGAATTAGCGGTAATCTTTTGGATACTGTGTATCTTGCCTGTATTTCAGCATCTATGGTTTTTGTACTATTTATTTTTAATTGTTTTGGGCTTTGTTGCCGTTACACGGATCTGCCAAAATCTAAAATGGAATCCCGTCCCTTCTTGGATGGTTTCTTGGCCGTTATGTCTTACATGGGTGATTCCTTTAACCTTTGTACCGCAGTTTTTTATGATCACCGACTTCGGCCCTGACACGGCAGCAAGCCCTATCCCGTGGCCCCCGTTAATTCTTTATTACTCGGTGTTTTTTGGATTTGGGGCACTGGCCTTTGGACAAAAATCTTTTAATTCAACAGCCGGACGATTCTGGCCGATAGCTATAATGTTAGCCATTCCCACCCTGTTACTTGGCCAAGCGGAGTTTGAAGCACGTGGCAGTTTATATGCATCCCCACAAGCTTCTTCTTTATCTGTGTTTTTTTGGCACCACTTACTATGTGTTCTCAGTAGCGTTTTATATGCTTGGCTGATGATCTTTGGCCTGATTGGTGCATTCCGAAAATACTGCTCAGGTGAAAGTCCCCGTATCCGCTACCTCTCTGATGCTTCCTATTGGCTTTATATTGCTCACCTTCCTGTAGCCATGTTACTGCAAATTTGGATCGCCAATACTCCTTGGCTTGGATCGGTAAAATTGCTAGTCATTTGCACTTTCACAACCCTATTTCTTTTGGCCATTTATGAAATCGCGGTGCGCTACACTTGGATAGGCACTATGCTTAACGGCCGCAAATCACGTAATAATTGATATTTGCACAATGTTCAGCTGAACACTATTCTCCCGCGCGCGGTCGGATAAACTACCCCTTAGAATCCTAGTAACACCCCATCGCCTCCTATATGAATTTATTCAAAACCCTTTGGAAAGCCGTCGACGTATTTCTTGCCATGTCAGGCTTACGCCTCGATTCAGGTAGGATGCTGTTTGCTTGGATTCCTTTGTTAGGTCTATCAACAGCTCTACTCTACTACGTAGATCAAAACGACTATCACATTCCATACATTTTTGGCACTTGGATCTTTTACTACTTAGGTATCAGTTTAATTCTTGGGACCAACATCAAGCGGACAATGGTTAAAACATTTGGGGAAACACATGCACTCGCATTGTATGACATGATTTGTGGCCTCATGTTTTTTAATATTGGAACTGGGATAAGTGCGGCAGCACTTCATAATACTGAGGCATTTGAACTATCGCCCAACTTGAAGTGGGGGCTATTTGTCCTACTGTCTGTCGTAGGCTTCGGGATTAAGTTTTGGGCCACTTGGGTCGTAGGCATAAACACTTATTATTTTCGCGACCTGTTTCTTGACCGTGCACAGGGAGAATTTACGGCTGCTGGCCCTTATAAATTCCTTCCTAATCCAATGTACGGAGTAGGCAATTTTCATGCATACGCTGGAGCCGTCATTACATGCTCCACATTTGGGCTTTGGTATGCGCTGGCATGCCACGTTGGAATTTATAGCTTCTATTTTTTCGTCGAGAAACCTTTCATAAAAAGAATCTACTTGGGGGGCTAATTAAATTTAGATCCCTAGGAACCCCATTCCAACAGCGCCTGTTTTCCACATGAATCTTCCGCTATTGAATCGGGCTATAACGAATTAATATGAAAGGGATTACTTCACAATACCTTGTAGGTTAGCAACAGTCCGTTCAGATTTTTTTCTTGTTTTAATTCCCTACAAACCTATTTCATCTTCTTAATCTCAGCCCCCATTAATTATGTCTAAGAATAAGACTGAAACTCCCGCCATATGTATCGGCCAATTTCTGGTTATTGCTGGATTGGTTATCCTGTACGGATTCGGCTCTTTTTGGGTATGCGCAGAAATAATTAAAGGCGGCGAAGATAAGGACAAAATCCCCGTGTACATTCAATATGGTGTTCCTGTTCTATTTGCAGGAATTGGAATACTGTTTTTTACAGCGTTATTCCAACGCTTGAAAGCCGCAAAGACAGATAAATACAAAGACGTACAAATTTAAAATGAGTGACTCTAAAATCATTCTTGTCACAACTCCAACGATTCCTGAAAAAAAAATAGTGCGGACATTGGGGCTTGTAAGGGGGAATACCATCCGGGCTCGGCATATTGGCAAAGACATTATGGCGGGGCTGCGAAACCTAGTGGGCGGCGAGGTAACCGAATATGCCAAACTACTTGCTGAGAGCCGTGAACAAGCGCTCGATCGAATAATGCAAAAGCAGAAAAATTGAATGCTAATGCTATTACCGGAGTCCAGTTTCAAACTTCAGTAATCATGGGAGGAGCAGCGGAAATGATGGCTTACGGAACCGCTGTAATAATAGAATAAACTAACCTTATAGATATATTCTAACCGCAATCGCTTGATCGGTTATTTCTTTTTGCCAGCGCCCTTTGGCAAAACCTTCATAACCCCGCGCATCATCATGGCATGACCTGGAAATGTGCAGACGTAGGGATAATCGCCTGGCGGAGGTGCTGTAAAACTAATTACTGTTTCTTCGTCGTAATCGATCATCGTAGAGCCCCAAAGAATTAAAGGTGTATCTGGCCTCCACTGTTTCCCAAAGCCGTCATTCCCCAAAGCAATAGCGAGATTGGCCACCTCATCCGCCTTTCCTGGCTTAACAACTAGTAGGTTGTGAGGGGGGAAATCCTTGTTCTTAAAAGTAAGCAAAACTGGCCGACCCGTCTCAACATTAAACTTCTTCACGTCATAGACCATCTTGTCTTCAACGGTACTGATAGTAATCCGAAACGGCTTTTCCCGAATGGCTCCAGCCACTGCCATGTCCAAAGAGTAGAATCCTGTACGAGCAGTAACAAAAAGCGTCTTCCGATCTTTGCCTCCGAATACAACATTGGCAGGGCTTTCGGGAAACTTTAGATCTGCAATCTTTTCTCCCTTTGGGCTGAAAACTTTAACGGACCCAGAGGTGAGATAAACATTTCCATACTGATCAAGCGTCATACCATCAGACCCACTTTCACAAAATAATTTACGATCATTCAGCGTGCCATCTTCCTGAATGCTGTAGCTATAGGTTTTACCGTCCCCTATATCCGCAATATAAAGCGTGCCTCCATCAGGGGTCCCAACCAAGCCGTTGGGAGTCTTAAAACCATCAGCAACTCGAATCACTTCGCCACCGCCAGACTTGATGTAATAAACATGCTTTCCGTCCTGCGAGAGTTCTTTATTTCCATAGTTAGGATCAGAAAAATAAACGCCTCCCTTTAGGTCAATCCATAAGTCATTCGGCTTATTAAATTTTTTGCCGTCATAACGCTTGGCCAGTGAACTTGTATCGTTCCCATCTAAGGAATAGGCGACCACACGCTTTGCATTTCCCTGACAAGCAAAAAGCCTGCCATCATCGGCAAAGTATAACCCATTAGCACCGTTGCTTTCATCGGCAAAAATTGAAAGCTGCTTACTTGAAGAGTCCCATCTATGAATACGATTATTGGGAATATCAGTGAAATAAACATCCCCGTTTGCAGCAACTGCCGGGCCCTCTGTAAACTTGAAACCTCCAGCCAATTTAATTGGCTTAGCTTGAGGCGCAACTAAGTCTGAAGCCCTACTTTCATTTGCCAAGGCAACAAGGCCACATGCCAGAGCAAGCGACCGGGTTATCGTCTGCAAGGAAATAATCATTCTTTTAGCCTGAAGATTCCTTATTTACCTTGATCCCAAAACTGTTTCACAGTCTTTGCAGAAATGCGCGCATGTTCAACTGGCGAATCAAGTACAGTCTTCAACAGCTCATCATTGTGGGTATCGTTCCGCTGATAAACCCATAACGCCTCTAAGAGATGATGAGCGTCATCCTTGGACTTTGGATCAAACTGCTTCATCCACTTTTCTGTAGCTGCCAGCACCTTATCGGTTGGATGTTCTGAAAGCTCGACTCTAGCCCGGTGACGAACCCCGTTGATTGGATGCTTTAGTAGATCAAGTAATTTATTGATAGATTGGCCGTCAACTTTAACGTGTTTGGATAGTTCACGTCCTTCATAAGTAACTCGATAAATCCGCCCGTGGTTTTTATTACGGTTGGGGTCTCGAACGTTGTGCTGCATATGACCAACAATAACATTCTGCCAGTCTGAAACATATAGGGCTCCATCGCCGCCTATCTCAAAATCAGTTGGACGAAAGTTACGGTCTCCGGAAACGAGCAAATCCTTTGTTTCAGTTCCCCAAACATCACCTTCATCGTCATACGCCATAGTATATTGCTTGATGCCCAGAAATCCTATGGCGTTAAGAATTAGAAAATTGCCATTGTTTTCCTCTGGAAAATGATCACTGGAAAGAATCCCGCTCGAACAAACCGGGCGAACTGTCTTTTTCAGCAACTCTTGCATCTTGAAATTTCCTTTGCCATCGGGGCGAACTTGATAGGCCCTACCTCCAGTGCCATCTGTCGCATAATGGTACCCCCAGTAATCAAAACTAATTCCGTGTGGATTAGGACTGTTGTTTGCGTGCCTCTGAAAACGGAATGTACGAGGGTTAAAGCGATACATCGCTGAAGCGGTATCGCGTTGCGGCCCCTGCCATGGTGTTTCCACATTGCTAACGTGAAAAACCCCGCGCTGATAATATATATATCCGTCTGGACCATAGACGATATTGTTGGCTGCATGGTGAGTATCGGCAGAGTCGAGACCATGAAGCAGTCGCTCCTTCACATCAGCAACGTCATCTCCATTGGTATCCTTGAAGTAAATTAAGTCCGGGCAACTTGCGACGATCACCCCACCATTCCAAAAGTCGAAGCCCGTAGGATTATGGACACGTGCAAATGTAATCATTTTGTCAGCTTTGCCATCGCGGTTTTTATCCGGCAAAATAACAAGAGCATCCTCCATTTTTTTATGTGATGGATTCCGCATCGGCTCCCACTTCGGATAGGTCGGCCAAACAGCTGCCCAAATTCGACCTTTAGTATCCAATCCCATCTGAACAGGGTTAATCATGCCAGCAAACATTTCTTCGGATGCAAACACATTAGCCTTCATGTTTGGGGCCAGTTTAAGTTTGCTTAGGGTTTCCTCTGGCTTGTCATATTTGACCGAGCCTTCTTTGTTGGAGTTACTGCTTGGAGATTTGCCGCCTACATTCGAAACCACATTGACTGGCGCAGGAACATTACTGTCATCTGCAGCAATTTTTTTCCCTTTGGCTGCAGCGTGTACGACCTTATCTCGATTTGCTGTCATGATGTCAATCATCTTGAGTTCATGTTGCAATACTTCTCGGTTGGTTTGACCCGCGACAAACTTAAGCCCGGAACGGCCTCCCCAAACATCATTACCATCAGTAGCTCGGTAACGATTATACCAATGCCAATTTTTGTTTAGCACAGCATCTTGAATGCGAATTAGTTTCCGCCTGCTCAAACGAGGGTTTTTGCCAAATAAATTTTTGTAAATGCCCTGTGCTAATTGCTTGTTACCCTCACTAGTAAGGTGGATGCCATTGACCGTTAACGGCTTTCTATTTTTTTTATAAAGACCACTGGAAAGAGAGAATAGATCAACAAAATCAACTCCCTTCTCATTGGCAACTTCGCGTGTAACATCAGTATATTTGGAAAGTCGCTCATTGTTGGCAGCACCATCCGGCAAATTAGTTTGTCCTAGATTTTCATGGGCAATGGGTGATAGGAGCACAATGCGCGGAGCACTCTTCCCATTATATTTCTTCCCTTTAGTCTCATCGATCCACTTAGCCAAGTCCGCACGGTATGCATCCGGACTATTGTCAAAAGACTCGTTGTACCCCCAAAATGCAAGAATGACATCCGCCTTAGAAATTTCGAGATAAGCATCTGGACTTGGAAAACCATTATTTCGAGGACGGTTGTTCACTTTATCTCCTCCAAAACCGTGATTTCGAAATACTAACTCTTTATCGTTCATGGTGCCTTGAATATAACTTTCAAGCCATCCGTGATGCTGCATGCGCTCTGCTAGGGCATTTCCAATAAGCACAACATGCTCGCCTTTGTTAAAGTCCAGAGCTTGCCCGGAACTCCCAGCGCCTAGGCCTAGGATAATCGCCACGGTTAAGCTAAGAAGCCTCGCTTTGATATGTTGGATTTTGTTCATCATATTAAAATTATTATTACTTATAATGCCCTCGAAAAAACAAACTTCATTGGCCAGTATTAATACTAACGGATGAGCCTTGAGGGATTATTCATGCGTACTGGAATAATTACCAGCGAATGCCCTCAAAGTAAATCGAGAAAACCTTGCTTCTATGAGCTTAAAGCCCCTCAGCCAAAAGCAGCTCGAAACAGCTCAATGCTCTTAGCTACCCCTTCATCAGCCGGAGCCTTGCCTTCAAACTCCAATGAAATATAACCAGAATAGTTTACATTCTTCAAAATCTTGGCTACCCGATTATAATCCAAATCCAAAGTATACCACTCTCCCCCGCCATAATAAGTCTTAGCTTGAACAAAATCTGCTTTAGGAGCGACCATCTCCAATTTGGGATAAGGATCTTCAAGAAAATTCCCTGTGTCCATCAGCAGTCCCAGCCAAGGAGAATCAATAGCATTAACAATGCGCAATAACCCTTCTGGAGTTCGTGTTAGCCCCCAATGATTTTCCAACGCTAGCATAACGCCGCAATCCGCAGCCTTCGGAAGGCATTTCTCTATGGAGTCAATACACCAGTTGAAGCCATCATCCAGAGTATACCCTGGCAAGATTGGTTCTTTGCCGCGCAATTCCATTAGTTTATCAAACGACTTTACCGTTCCCCAGCGCCCGGAATTTAACCGAATCGATGGAATCCCCATGCGATATGCAAGTTCGATACATTTTTTTGTATGCTCGATATTTCTGTTACGAACTTCGGGGTCGGGATCAACAAAATCCTGATGAATGGAAAGGCAGATTAAATCAACTCCATTCTTAAAGGCATGTCTTTTGAGCTTCTGCAAATATCCATTGTCTTCTGAATCCATCTGTCGATGCAGTATGTCCACTCCTTCAACGCCAATTTGTGCAGTCTTGTCGATTACCGTTTCGATTGAGACTTTGGGATCACGAAAATGCCAGTATGAGTATGATGAAATCCCCAATTTGATCCTTTTGGCTTTTTCCTCCGAAGAAGGTTGCAAATCTGTAGTCGCACAGCCTGCTCCTGCTGAAGCGAGAGCCCCAAAAGCCGTTGTTGAGCCAATAAACTGACGCCGAGATAACGACTGAGATGTGTTTTTCATGCCCGGCCAGTATTGTAAGGCTTCTTTTGAATGTCCAGCACCACCAAAAAGCCGTAGGCTTGACGTAACGGGGGCAGCAAAACTAATCTCCCGCCGCTTTTGACATGCCGACAATCGGGATGTTCATACATTTTAAAGAAAGAAAACCGTGGAAGTTTCAGTAACAGACCTTTCTCCCTGTAGGAAACAACTCCGTATCGAAGTAGATGCCGAGACTGTGGACGCAAAATTCGATGCCGTCGCCAAAGACTTTCGACGCCAAGCTCATCTCCCTGGCTTTCGTCCGGGTAAAGCTCCTCTAGCTAACGTTATGCGCTCATACGCAGACAAAATTGCTGATGAAGCAAAACGAGCTTTGATGGCTGACAGTTATGGGCAAGCCCTTAAAGAAAAGGAATTGAAGCCGGTTATCATGCCTGAAATTGAGGAGCTACAGTTTGGACACGGAAAACCGTTTCAATATATGGCTACCTTGGAAGTGTCCCCCACCTTTGAACTTCCCGAATATAAGGGACTTGAAGTAGAAAAAGAACGCCGTAGCGTAACCGAGGAGGATGTCAAGAAGGCCCTCGCAAAATTACAGGAGCAGCGCGTTGAATATCGAGATGTTGACCGTCCCATGGGTGAAGATGATTTTGTCGTTGTTAACTACAAGGGAACTATTGACGATAAGCCCATCACTGACACTGTCAAAGTGGCCCGTGGCCTAAGTGAGCAGTCCAACGCTTGGTTACATCTTGAACGCAATCCACTGGTCCCCGGATTAGTTGAAGCTCTAATCGGAAGTAAGAAGGGAGATAAAAAAACTGTTCAGGTCACATTTCCTGAAGAATTCATTTACGAGGAGATTATCGGCAAGGAAGGCCAATTCGAGGTTGAAATTGTGGAAATCAAGGAACAGTCCCTGCCAGAACTTGACGACACATTTGCAAAATCCTTTGGTGCTGAAAGTATCGACAAACTTAGTGAAGGCGTTGAAGGCGATCTGAAAAACGAGCTAGAGTATTCTGAGAAACAATCTATTCGTAATCAGTGCGTCCAAAAATTACTCGATCAAGTCAGCTGCGCTCTGCCAGAAACGATAGTCAACCAAGCTACCCGTGCTGTGGTCCATAACATTGTACAGTCTAATCATAATCGCGGTGTCTCCAAAGATATCATCGAGGAGAACAAAGACGATATATACAATAATGCCAAGTCCAACGCTGAAGTACGCGTGAAGGCCAACTACATTCTTGCTCAAATTGCTGAGAAGGAGGGAGTCAAGGTAACCGAGCAGGAATTAAGTCGCCAAATATCAGCCATGGCCATGCAGCAGAAGATTAAACCTCAAAAGATGGCCGACCAGCTCAAGGAGAACGGTGGCATCTATGAGGTACAAGAGGAAATCCTCAACTCCAAGGTTATAGATCTCCTTCAAGAAAACGCCAAAATCACAGAGGTCGACCCCAAGCCTGAGTCCGAAAAAGATTGCTGTGATAACCCAGGGCAGGATTGCTGTGATAACCCAGAGTAAGACGACCCCCTCCCAAAAAAATAATTCTTTCACATATTTTGAGGGTTTTAAGGCTCTGGGAGCCTTCGCCCCTCCATAATTACTCCTTTCCTATGATTGACTTCAGCTTGGGCATGCGGAGAATTGGGCGTGCCCTTGTTTTGCCGATTTGATTCTGCGCGTATTAGCCTGATTTTAGGCTTAGCCGTAAGGGTAATTGGAACGTTGCTTTCTTTGACACAACCTCAGGGCAGCTCTTACACTCTCTTGACTGCGGTATGCGTTGTATAAAAGCGCGATTCAATGCGGCAGGAGACAAATTGTTCATTGCAGGCGCTGTAAGCCAAAAAAACGACATAAAGAAAAAGGACAATCCCAATTTTGGACGAATAAAAATCTTCACTATAACTTAACATGCACGAATATATAGAACGCGTTATCGATCTTACCGATCCAAATGAAACTGAACTTCTTAATCTATCTGAAGATGAGGCTCGCCACCGTATGCTCTCTGGCTCTCCAGAATCGGTGCGCGATTTCGACGGCTCATTTGCTCTTATTGCAAAGGATGGAAAATCGGTGAAGCTTGCCCGATCTCTAGACCGCCCTCTACGTTATTTTTTGGCCAAGCAAATTGAAGGGCCCGCACTAATTGTTGCACACCGGATTGACAGTATTCGTCAATGGCTTGAAGAACAGGGTTTCGGAGATCAATTTCACCCATATTATACCCGAATGGTTCCTGCCCATTATCTAGTATCAATTCAACTCGTAGGCTGCCCGGATCCGGATCCAATATACGAACGATTTTTTAATCCGGTTCGTAACAAATACACAACAGACCTCAATCCTATCGGCCATGATTATATTGCAGCACTTAAATCGGAAGTGCTCAAATGGGTCAAACGCATTCCCGAAACTGAACCCGTTGGTTGTTGTTTTTCAGGAGGAATCGATAGTGGCGCTGTTTTTCTAGCGACATACTCTGCCATGAGAGAACTCGGTTATGATTTAGGCCGACTAAAGGCATTTACTCTCTCCTTTGGGGACGGACCGGACCTTGAACAGTGTAAAGCTTTTCTCTCTCAATTAAATATGGACATGTTCCTTGAGCCAATTGACGCCAACCTTGCAGACATCGATGTTGCTGAAACTATTCAAATCGTAGAGGACTACAAAATTCTAGACATTGAATCTGCCTCCATGGCTGTCGCATTATGTCGCGCTATAAGGAAAAAATATCCTGACTGGAAATATCTGATCGATGGAGATGGTGGAGATGAAAATCTAAAAGACTACCCTATTGAAGAAAATCCCGAGTTAACCATCAGGAGCGTGGTTAATAACCAGATGCTTTATCAGGAAGGCTGGGGTGTAGGCACTATCAAACATTCGCTCACCTACTCGGGCGGCTTGAGTCGGTCTTATGTACGAACATACGCTCCAGCACATCACTTTGGCTTTAAAGGCTTTAGCCCTTTCACCCGACCTGACGTTGTGGAAGTTGCCGAAGGAATTCCGTTCATTGAGTTAACCGACTTTGATGTTGATAAACTTTATGCATTAAAGGGGAATATCGTTGCTAAAGGCGTTAAGTCTGTCCTTGGCTTTGATATGCCTGTTTTCGAGAAACGCCGCTTCCAGCACGGGGCTATCTCAGTCGATTCTCTACGCGAAAATATTCCGTCTCAAGAAGGGAAACTTCGCAAAAAATTCTTGGAGCTTTATTCCTAATACCTACGACATCACCGAAGAAGTTTTCCCGGATAGTCCCTCCGCTCGTAGCCGGTGGATAAGGAAACTCCGCGGCCCAAAGAACCCCCTCTCCGAAAACCGTCCTTATTCTGTACTTCTTGAAAAGGAACGATCCGCCAATGGACAGATCGTTAATGGATTAACAATATTTCTAACTAATAAAGAATGTTCATGGAGTTGCTTAATGTGTGATCTATGGCAAAACACTCTGGATAATCCTGTCTCTCCCGGAGCTATTTTAGAACAAATTGACTATGCTCTGGCCCATGCCGTCAGTCAACTGGGTGACTTGGCCCAGCTTCATCAAATTAAACTCTACAATGCTGGAAGCTTCTTCGACCCCAAAGCCATCCCATCAGAAGAAGATACGCAGATTGCTAAGCGGTTGGCCATGTTTGATCGTATTATAGTCGAATGCCACCCCTCCCTAGTTGGCGGTAGATGTCTACAATTTCAAGAATCAATAAAAGGGAAACTTGAAGTCGCTCTCGGGCTTGAAACTGTTCACCCCAAGGCTTTAGAAAAGCTTAACAAACGTATGACTCTTGAAGATTTTCAATCTGCTTCCTCTGTTTTATCTGAAAACAATATTGCCCTTCGATCCTTTGTTCTATTGCAGCCCCCTTTTGTGCCTGAACAAGAATCTGTCGACTGGGCCAAAAAGACAGTCGATTTCTCGATTTCATGCGGAGCAACTGTTTCCTGCGTCATCCCTACTCGAACCGGTAACGGCGCCACCGACTCATTAGCTATTTCAGGACAATTTCATGAGCCTAATTTAGATCAACTCGAAGATGTAATGGATAGATCTATGGGTGCGGCTAATCACCGTGTTTTCGCAGACCTATGGGATTTGGAGCGTTTCTCTCACTGCGAATATTGTTTCGATGTTCGTAAATCTCGCCTTTTGGAACAAAATCATTCCCAGGTTGTTTCTGCTCGAATTACGTGCTCCTACTGTCATTGACCCATTATCGCTTCAGGCTTAATTTGGTTTTCCATGAAAATTAGTCACCCAGTTGTAAATCGCCTTGAGACTTACCTTTCTCAATCACCTAAGATTGGAAAGGACGTTTATATCTCAAAATCCGCCATTGTTTTTGGTGCCGTATCCATCGGCGATAAGGCAAGTATTTGGTACAACGCCGTACTTCGCGGAGATATTAATGAAATTACCGTAGGAGAAGGAACGAACATACAAGATAATGCCGTTCTACATATTGCCGATGACTTTGGTTGTCATGTCGGCAAATATGTTACCGTCGGGCATTCAGCTATTGTCCATGCCTGTCGTATCGGTGATGAGACGCTAATCGGCATGGGGGCAACTGTCCTTGATGGAGCCACAATAGGAAAACAATGTATTATAGGTGCAAATGCGCTTGTAAAACAGGGTCATGAAATCCCCGATGGATCACTGGTTTTCGGTAGCCCGGCAAAAATTATCCGTATTCTTTCAGAAAAAGAACGCGCCTCTCTTAAGGATTGGGCTGATAAATATGTTGCCAATGCCGCCTATTGCATGGAGAAAAAAATTAACGTTGGATCACCCATAACTTCGTGATTTTCTTTGCCCCTTTGGCTTTCCTAAAGCACAATGCGCGCGCTCAAATACGAGTGGGGCCCATAGCTCAGTGGTTAGAGCAGACGACTCATAATCGTTTGGTCGGGGGTTCAAATCCCTCTGGGCCCACCATTTCTTGATGCATCCATCTCAAGGCAAGCTGATCTTTGATGACCAGTGTGAATTCTGCCTCCGATCGATTCGGCAGTTGCGGCAGCTTGATTGGTTCAACACCATTGAATTCATTCCGCTTGGAAAAGCTGGTCAAATTATGACTAGATACTCAATTACCTCCAAGGCTATGCAGGCTGAGATGCATTACATTTCTCCCTCTGGACATGTGACTGCCGGGGCCAAGGCTTTTCGAGCATTCGGTAAAAAAATTCCCCTTCTTTTTCCCTCAGCCGTAGTGCTTCACCTTCCCTTTGCTTTAAAGCTGGCAAGTTTCATATATATGAAACTTGCCGTTAACCGCTATGCTCTAAGCCGCCTAATGAAATGTTCGTCTAAAAATTGTTCTGTTCACCGCGATTCGTGAAAACATTGCCGCCCAAGCCTCCTCTTGGCACACTTCGCCGCTCATGAGGGAACTCTTCCTTGCCTGGTCAGAATCGCTTGAGCAATTCGTCCTGGAAGTAATTTACGGACAGCGGAAAGGTAAACGCGCTGCCGTACTGCGTGCCGTACTGTATTCCCTATCCAAAGTTTTTACTGTAGCAGTAAAAACAAGAAGTTATTTATACAATCTTCGAATTCTGCGCGACTCTACTTTAGGTGTTCAAGTAATAGCCATTGGAAACATTACTGCAGGCGGTACGGGAAAAACCCCTGTTGTCGAAAAGTTTGCCAGAGAATTACAGGATGCTGGGAGACATGTGGCTATATTAAGCCGCGGATATAGGTCCAAGCCTGCTCCGGCCCACCGCCGGATATTAAACAAAATTTTACTTCGCGATGACATAACACCTCCGAAAATTGTTTCCGATGGCAAGTCACTTCTTCTCGACTCGGAAACTGCCGGGGACGAGCCATACATGCTCGCTTCTAATTTAAAGGATGTTGTTGTTCTTGTTGATAAAGACCGAGTCAAAGCGGGTAGATATGCAATCGAAAAATTTGGATGCGACACCTTGCTTCTAGATGATGGTTTTCAATATTGGAAACTTCGCGGGAGACGACGAGACGTTGTCTTAATTGATTGCGAGCAGCCTTTTGGCAATAATGGAAAATTACTTCCTCGTGGAACTCTCCGTGAGCCACCTTCTCATCTCTCACGTGCAAGTATCATTTTCATTACTAAAAGTGACGGAAATACTGAGGAATTGCGGGCTAAAATTGCTAACTACAACTCGAAAGCGAGCATTATCGAATGCGTTCACAGTCCTCTTTATTTTGAGGATGTTTTCACTGGAGACCAACACGGGTTAGATTTATTGGAAGGTAAAAAAGTAGCTGCTCTTAGCGGAATTGCTTTACCCGAAAGCTTTGAGCATAGCCTGATCTCTCTTGGCAGCGAATTAGTATATTCGAAAAGATTTGTGGATCATCACCGATTCTCACAACAGGAAATCCTTAACGCTATTAATCGCAGCAAAACACGGCAGGCAGACATGATCGTTACTACGCAAAAAGATGCTGTTCGGTTCCCTAAAATAGACCGCCGGGATTTGCCTATATATTTTATGCGTGTTGAAATCCGTATCTTAAAGGGCGCGAAAGATTTTCAGGATTGTGTGCGCCAAATTTGTTTCCGCTAGGCTGTGAATACATTTCTTTATTTGGTTGGCTCTTTATTCGTCACGCTCATAAGGGTATTGCCCCTTAAATTGTCTTGTTTCGTCGGACGCCAAATTGGGTTTGTTTTCTATTTCATTGATAGAGGTCATCGCCATGTTGCTGTGAATAACCTTACTAATAGTCTGGGTAATTCACGTTCAAAATCTGAAATCATTTCTTTAGCCAAAGAAAACTTTCGCCGTTTGGGTGAAGTTTACTTATCCGCAATAAAGACAGCTCATATATCTCTAAAAAATCTATCTGATATTCTTTCAATAAAAGGTTTGGAGCACTTGAATCTTTCTAAGCGAAATGATGGTTCCGATCCCAGTTTTATGTTTGCTATAGGGCATTTCGGTAATTTTGAATTATACGCAAATGCTGGATTATTTGCCCCAAAATTTGATGTAGGAACCACCTACCGCGGTTTTAATCAACCCTGGGTTGAAAAACTGGTGACTCAGATCAGGAATAAATCTGGGTGCCATTATTTTGATCGTCGTTTTGAAGGAAAAAAACTCATGTCATTCATGAAACGACCTAATTCCATTACCGGCCTGTTAGCTGATCAAAATGCGGGTCGCTCCGGAATTGAATTACCCTTTTTCGGCCTTTCTTGCTCTACTAATCCTGCTCCGGCAATTTTCTCACTTCGGTATAAATTGCGCCTTCATTGTTGCTTGTGCAGGCGCATCGGTCTTGGACGTTGGGAACTTGAACTTGGCCCTGAAATTAAAACTCACATTAATGGTAACGCTCGGTCTGTCAATGATATCATGTCAGATATCAACGCAACCTATGAAGATTACATACGTCAAGACCCTGCTAATTGGTTTTGGGTTCACAACCGCTGGAAACGCCCTGAACGAGCAAAAAAGGCCCACAGATCGTGAGCCTTTTCAAGTAATCCCTTTGGATTTAAAGCTATGAGGTACGCATTGGCATAATGACGTAGAGGAATGGGTGGTTTGCCTTTATCACCCCTGGGCTCAGTTGGTCCGTAAACTCAAAATATACCTCATCCACGTCCAATGCTTTAAGCGGATCTATAAAAAATTGTGGGTTAAAAGCTATTGAAACTTCATCGCCTCCATAATTTATTGCCATCGTTTCTCTACTCTCCCCAACCTCTGGCGAATTTGAGGTAATGGTTAAATTATTCTCCGAAAATGTCATTTTTACAGAATTTGCCTTATCGCTTGTCATGATCTCCGCTCTACGCATCGCTTGTTGTAGCTCCTCCTTGTCCATTGTGACGCGTTGTTTTGATTCTGCCGGTATGACCTGCTTATAGTTCGGATATGCTCCCTCAACGAGTTTTGAGACGATTAACGTCTCATTCCCTTTTCCGTCCTTAATCGCAAATGAAACCTGATTTTCAGTCTGCTGCAATTCCGCTTCTCCTTCATCCCCTAGAAGCCGGGCCAACTCTTGTATCGCTTTGGTGGGAACTATCGCTTCCGATTGTGCATCTTCCGGCAGTTCTATGTCTTCCTCTGCCAAAGCCAGCCTGCGTCCATCTGTTGCTACCAATGTCAGCTTGTTTTCCTTAAATATGAAGTATAGCCCATTTAAAACATACCTATTCTCATCTGTTGAAACTGCATAAGCTGTCCTTTTCAACATTGCCTTTAATTTGGCTTGATCAAGCTTCAGTTTTGTTTGCCCCGCAAAATCCGGAAGTGGAGGAAACTCTTCGGCTGCCAATCCATTCATCCTGTAAAATGATGCTCCCGACTGAATTGTGCACTGGTTTCCATTTACCTCTAGCTCTATTTCCCCCCCTCCGATTTCTCTAGCAATACTTACAAGTTTCTTAACTGGCAGTGTAAAAGAACCTGGTGTTTCTACATTTGCTTCTTTTGAATTTGATATTGTTACATCCAAATCTGTTGCTGTTAGTGAAATTTTACCGTCCGCTGCACTGAGTAAAACATTTGAGAGAATGGGGAGCGTAGTTCTTGTGGACACTACATTCTGAACGGATTGCAAACCCGCAATAAGCTCCTCTTTTCCGATCTTCAGTTTCATCTGGAAGAGAATCATAGAATTCGCTCTAATGAAAAGAAATCTAAATTTAAGCAAACTTGGTATCTACAGACAGAAAGATAGATTAATAAAAGATCTCTTTTTAAAAGAAGTTTTATTATTAAGTACTGTGAAAAAGTGAATAAATACCAATTATAACAATAAAAATTAGAAAATAATTAAATATGGGTGTTAAAAGTATTGTCAGTATTTTCTAACAAGATAGGAGATGGGAAGAGATCTAAAAGTAATTGAGATTGTTTTAACAACCCATTCGGAAGTAATTAAGATGAACGGATTCTCTCAACGATTGAAGGGAATTTATTCAAAACAAAAGAAATTTCATCCTCTTTAGTTTCTCTCCCCAAGGAAAATCTAACAAGCGAGTTGGCATCTTCCTCACTTCTTCCCATAGCAGAAATAACGTGGGATGGATTAAGAGAACCAGCCGAGCAAGCCGAGCCACTGGANGCACATATACCTTCCATGTCNAGAGCTGCAAGAAGCGTCATGCTGTCTGTTCCTGAAACAGTGAAAGAAATNGTGTTCGCCAATTTGTATGAAATGGGNGATGACAAATTAANACCATCAATCTCCGTTAATAAAGCCAATCTATCTGCAAGAGGTTGTATATCATGGCGAGAAAAAATTGGAGTTGTTACAAATTGTTCCATAGCTTCCACCAACCCAGCGATGCCAGACATATTTTCAGTACCGGCTCTGCGTTCGTTTTCATGGCCTCCGCCAAATAAAATAGGATCTGGTAGAAGAGGAGACTTGATAAATAAGGCTCCCACACCTTTGGGTGCATGAAATTTGTGTCCACAAATAGAAACTAGATCAGCATTAAATTGATGGATGCTTTCAAAGGGTTCCTTTCCAAACCATTGAACTGCGTCTGTGTGGAAAAGGACCTTATGCTTTTGGCAAATAGCGCCAAGTTCCGATACAGGCTGGATTGATCCAGTCTCATTATTAGCTGCCATGATAGAAACCAATATGGTGTCATCACGGATGGCATTTTCTAAATCTTGTGTACTAACTACCCCATCAGCATCAACGGGTAGTATTGTCATTTCAAAATCTTCCTTATTAACAAGATATTCAACGGTATGAAGAACTGCATGGTGTTCAATCGCTGACGTAATAATATGGCGCCCTTTTGGCTTCAATAATCTAGCTGTACCGCATATTCCCAAACTGTTGCTTTCAGTGCCTCCACTCGTAAAAACAACTTCACTGGGTTTGCATTTCCAAATCTGAGAAACTCGATCTCTGGAGTCGTCAAGAAAGGACCTCGCCTTTCGACCAATATGGTGAATACTTGATGGATTTCCGAAGAAATCCCCCAGAAATGGAAGCATGGCTTCACGGACTTTGGGGTCTAATGGGGTCGTGGCGTTGTAATCCAAATAAACCGAGCGCACCCCATTTCTCTAACCGAAATGAACCACAACCACAATCGGAATGCGAAGAAGAATGTGAACAAAATAAAAATAAATTATTTAAAACATGAGAATAGAAAGGGAATTGATAAAAACAAATCCGAGACATGACTTTTCACCAATCTTATTAACAACTGTGAATAACAGTAAAATCTAGGTTTTTAATAGATGAATAATATTTTAAGTAGCTGAAGTTGCAGCCTTCGAATCTCGAGGTACGTCAGACAGAATTTTATCTAGGACATCATCCGTTGTGATGCCTTCAGCTTCAGCTTCAAAATTGACGATCAGTCTGTGTCGGAGAGCAGGAAATGCAACAGCGACAATGTCGTCAAAGCTCACATTGAATCTACCTTCGGTAAGGGCGCGGACTTTAGCACCAAGTAAAAGCGATTGAGCTCCTCTCGGGCTACTTCCGAAACGAAGGAATTTATTGGTAATATCTAGAGCGGTTTCAGTATTCGGGTGAGTCGCCAGCACTAAACGAACAGCATAGTCTTTCACGTGTGATGCAACAGGTACCTGTTTGACTAGGAGTTGGAGCTCGGAGAGCGTGTGGCCATCAACAACCTTGTTGACTTTAATTTGATTCTCTTCAGTGGTTCGCGTTATTACTTCTGATAATTCTTCTGCGGTCGGGTATCCGACAATTAGTTTATAAAAGAAACGATCTAATTGCGCTTCAGGTAGCGGATAGGTTCCTTCTTGATCTATAGGATTTTGAGTAGCGAGAACAAAAAACGGAGTGTCGAGTTTTCTAATTTTCCCACCTGCAGTTACGCTGCGTTCCTGCATAGCTTCGAGCATGGCGGACTGAGTTTTGGGAGTAGCGCGATTTATTTCATCAGCCAAAATCAAGTGAGAAAAAATAGGGCCATGCTGAAATTCAAAAGCTCTTTTTCCGTCTGATGTTTCGTGAACCATGTTAGTGCCGATTACATCAGCAGGCATTAAGTCTGGGGTGAACTGGATCCGATTGAACGAGAGATCCAGCACTTTACTAAGAGTGCGAACCAAAAGCGTTTTACCCAAGCCAGGGACGCCTTCGAGGAGAACATGACCATTAGCAAACAAGGCGTTAATCGTTCCATCAACAATGGCATCTTGACCAACGATGACCTTCCCGATCTCGGCTTTAAGCGAATTTTGGGCATCGAGGAATTTGGAAACTTTATCTTCCGGAGTCATAAAATTTATCAAAGAAATAAGTGTTATTTTTTTAAGTCGTCAAAATAGTCTCTAACAGAATCCCGATAAGCACGAGGAACCTTGTCTTGATTAAGAGCATTACGTGCATCGGATTGTGCAGCAGAAACGGCCTCTTGGAATTCAACATGACTGTTTCCTGTTATACTAACCCCGCGAAGTGAAATTGATGGCATTTGACCCTTAGTATTTATTTGTCCTTTGATACGTGAAGGAACCAAATTATCAGGAACCTTATTCCCGCGGGCAGAGAGGCCGCGCGGAGAATTATCCGGACGCTGGACTCCGGAGTTATCCCAACGATCAGAAATTTGATTGGGAGTTAGTTGTGAGCGATCGTTGCTCCAAGTTCCCACGCCTTCTCCGGGCTGATTGTTTGGTGAAAGACCAGGGCGTTGTGTCGAAGAAAATGATTGGGAATTTCCAACCGCCATTTGAGCCCGCTCTAAATTTTGCAGAGCTTGCATGAGGCTTTGAGAGTCCGCCATTTGGTTAAGCATTTTTTTCAGCTCTTCTTTTGCATTTGCCAATGATTGGGCTGCCCCAGATTTGTTACCTGCTTTAGCAGCATCCTTGGCATCTGTGAGGCCTTGCGCACACTCACCGTAATTCTCGGCGGGAGATAAGGCTTGCTGCAATTCCTCGATCATATTCTGTAATTGCTGATCGGACAAATGCTCTGACTCAAGCAGGTTTGTCATCTCTTCCAGTGTCCCTAAGGCGGCGAGGAGTTGCCCCTTTTCCAATTGTTCAGAAAGATCTTTTCCCGTTTCTGCAATTTGCATCTGGAGATTTTTTATCGCTCGACTGAGTTCTTCCATTTTCTCTAAATCTAGGGAGGCAATCTCCAAATTCTTTAAGACTTGGTCAATATCACTGGAATTAAGGGCTTCAAGAGCTTTCTCTAAACTAGGCAGCTCCATCCCCAAATTTTGAGCCATGCGGGATAGATTTGATAGAGATTGGGCCATATTTAAACGAGATGGTTTTCCCTCATTTGAATTACCCTCGGGGAATTCTGAAGCGGTATTTTTTATGGCATCTAGCTTTGATTTTATATCTTCGAATTTCTCTGGGCTGTTGCCGCTGGCTGTACCCAAGCGCTCCTCCAATTTAGACAAACGATTTTGCATATCAGCCGGAGATTCTCCTGATAAACCAGCAGGTGTTTTTGCAGTTGGGGTAACAGAAGGGAGGGAAGAACCAAATTTTTTTATCTCAGAGCGTAGCTTCTCGGCAATATCGGAGAGCTTAGCTAAAGCATCTTCACGAACAAGTTGTCCCTTTTGGAATTCGGTGCCTAGATCTCTTACAGAATTAAGTGCGGTTTCCGTTGGCTCAAAGTGAGGCCGGGTCTCCTTCATTTGCCAACGGGTCAAGTTTTCGAGATTAGCGCCGGCATCGTCAATGATGGCCGAGTTGCGTTTCTGATCCAAATAAATTTTGCTTCGGCGTTCAGGGACAAAGCCCAAAACAAAGCATGCCATTAACAAGAGTAAAATCCAGTTGCACAATGTGGGCAACCGAAGTGGCAGAAGAGATTTAGGTTCTATTTTTTCGACAGCATAAGCTGCATCACGAATGACTAACGCTTCCCAATCGGGATTAATGGTCGTCGCTTCGCTCAGTTCAACAGCGGTACTTAGTCGTTCTTTAAGGCCTTTTTCTTGATCTAACCAACGCGCTATATCGCGGGGCGCAAATTTTTTTGTAACCCCTAAGATCAATCCAGAAAGAGGTAATATTAAACCGACAATTCCGATCCAAAGGAAGGTAGCGAGGGGGACAGGGAATAATTTATAGAAAATTAGTGAAGCAAGCCAAAGACAGACAAAGATACAAAAGCCCATCCACATGTACCGCCAGCCAAGCTGAATTTGCCTGCGACTTGCAGCAGCTTTCAATNTACNTGCGATAAGTTGTTTTTGGCTCATGCAAAAATGAATGCTGATATGCCATCTTAATTATTACGAGGCAAAAAAACTCCAATAAAAAAGGCTGCCTAAAAAGGCAGCCTAAATGAATGGAAGCTTTTTACTTTTCTCAGGTAGCTGGAAGTTTTAAATGGCGTTTGGTTAATACGTTTTTGGTTTGCTCTTTCCGGAAGGCGTCATAGATCTTTCTGTACTTAGCAGATTTGACTCCGAGAATAGAAACGGCTAGAAGGGCGGCGTTTATCGCCCCAGGTTTACCTATTGCTAATGTTCCAACTGGAACCCCTGCAGGCATTTGAACAATAGATAAAAGAGAATCCATACCCTTTAAGGAAGCGGATTCCATCGGAACTCCCAAAACCGGTAGCGTCACTTTAGCCGCAATTACCCCAGGAAGGTGAGCGGCTCCGCCAGCTGCAGCTATGATAACCTCTACCCCGCGCTTTTCAGCAGTAGAAAGATATTTGATTAGAGCATCTGTCGCACGATGTGCAGAGATGGCTTGAGCTTCCCATTGGATTCCTAAGTCCTCAAGTTTTTGGGCAGCATTAGACATGACTCCCCAGTCAGATTGGCTACCCATAAGTATGCTTACCAAAGGTTTTTTATTTTTTGTTGCCATAAATTTAGAGCGCTGTTGTTTCAGCGAACCCGAAGTAAACTTGGGACAGAAGAAAAAATCAAATCAGATTACATAAGTCCTTGTCCTGCTCAGTGATCTCGCTTGAGTAAGTAATCGGCAAGGGCTTCAAGAGCGACGGCGTTGCCTTTAAAGGGTTTGAGGGCGGCATACGCTTTATTTGTTAGATTTTTTGCAATTTTACGAGCTTCATCCAATCCTACAACCGAGGGGTATGTTGCTTTTTGGACTGCTTCATCCTTTCCCGCCGTTTTACCTAATTTTTTTGAAGTTTGGGTAACATCGAGGATGTCATCTATTACTTGAAATGCTAACCCGACGTTGTATCCAAAGTCGGTAAGTGCTTGAAGTTGTTTAGGGGTACAATTAGCTGACATCCCTCCAAGTTTTATAGAGCACGTCAAAAGTGCAGATGTTTTTCTTTCGTGAATATATCGTAGCTGAGCTTTAGAGACAGATTTACCTTCCCCTTCGAGATCCGCGACTTGTCCGGCAATAAGCTTAGAGTGCCCTGCGGTTTTCGCTATTTCAGAAATGAAATGGTTAGATTTATAGCGGCTAGTTACAGGCGCTTGATTTGCTAATTCGAAGGCCAAGGTAAGAAGAGCGTCTCCTGCCAATACAGCGACACCTTCGCCAAAAACTATGTGGTTCGTCTTGTTCCCTCGCCTATAATCGTCGTTATCCAATGCAGGAAGATCATCATGAATTAATGAGTAAGTATGAATGCATTCCACGGCAGAAGCGAATAACAAAGAATTGTCAGGCTTTCCCCCACAAGCTTCAGCTGCGGCCATACAAAGGATGGGTCGCAACCGTTTGCCTCCAGCGAAAACAGAGTAGCGCATGGACTCATGTAGAGTTTTAGGCTTGGCTGTTGCCTTAGGCAAATAGCGATTCAAAGCAGCGTTGATCTTTTTAGATCGCAGATGGATGTAGCTCTTCAGAGAAAAAGATTTGGTTCGTGAGCTTTTATTTAAGGAAACCGGCACGCGAATGTTTTAAGCAACGATTTCCGGCCCCACAAGACAGAACCCCAAGCCTTGTAGAGAGATCTGGTATTTGATACGGAACTTCTAGCCGTAGATTATGAAGATTTTATTAACTCAGCGTCTGTTTATTGTATTAAGTCTTTTATTGCTTCTTGTAACAGTAGTCACTGCTAAAACGAGTCGGCCCAATATATTGATAGTTATAGCCGACGATCTCAATAAAGATTGTGTGGGCATTTATGGGAATAAGGATGTTAAAACTCCAAATATTGATCATTTAGCTCGCGAGGGAATGCGGTTCAATTTGGCTTTCACATCAACCGCAATGTGTGCACCAACCAGACAGCAAATGTATACGGGGTTGTACCCGGTAAAGAGTGGAGCATACCCGAATCATTCAAAAGTTAAGCCAGGGACCAAAAGCTTAGTTCACTATTTAAAGGTGCTCGGATATCGTGTTGGCCTGAGTGGGAAACGACACTTTGGACCTCCGAGTTCCTTTCCCTTTGAACAATTATCAAACAAAGTTAATCCGTCCGCCATTCGAGAATTTGTTAATAGAGATGAGAATCAGCCGTTCTGTTTAGTAGTTACATCTAGCAGCCCTCATGTGCCATGGAATTCTGGAGACGCTTCTCAATACAATCCATCGAAATTAAATGTCCCTCCTTATTTGGTCGACACGAAGGAAATGCGATTATCATTAACAAGATACTATGGGGAAATCACAGACTTAGATCGAGAAGTTGGACTGTGCATGAAAATTCTTAAAAACGCACAACAAATTAAAAACACGGCGATGATCTTCACAACTGAACAAGGAGCGCAATATCCAGGGTGCAAATGGACTTGTTATGAGAACGGCCTAAGCGTGGGGTTCATTGTTCGGTGGCCAGGGGTCGTAAAGCCGGGAAGTGTGACTGATGCCATGATCCATTATGTTGATGTTGTTCCCACACTTATTGAAATGGCCGGAGGAAAAGCTATCTATGGATTGGATGGCCGGAGTTTCTTAGGAGTGTTGCAGGGAAAAACCATCCATCACAACACGGTTACTTATGGCGTGCACACACAGATGAATGCCATTGGTTCGCCGCCAACAGGCTATGCAGTTCGCTCTGTTAGAGATGAAAAGTGGAAGTATATAATAAACCTCAATCATAAGGTAACATATAACAATGCACTTACAAAAAATGATAAGGAGAATTACTGGGCATCGTGGTTGCGGGAAGCAAAGACAAATCCGGGAGCTGCCCGTCTTGTTGAACGTTATTTGAACCGTCCGCCAGAAGAGTTATATGATCTTAGTAAAGACCCTTATGAATTAAATAATCTTGCTGAAGAGGAAATATATTCAAAGTTAAAAGATCGTTTAAGGGAACAACTTCAAGATTGGATGGCGAGTCAAGGCGACCAAGGGCAAGCTACTGAACTAGCGGCAAGGAGGAAGAAGAAATGAGAGTCATCGTCCCAACCATCAGCTCAATCAACTATTACTTCTGTTTGGTTGAAGTTTTCTTTTTCTTTGCCCTGTACACACTGTAATTACGTGCAACGGTCCAGTCTACGACGCCAACGCGTTTGGCCCATTTAGTGTAGGCGTTGCTTAGATGACTGACTATGCTGGGTTGCTGGGCTGCGAGGTCATTAATTTCACTGCGATCGACTTCCATATTGAACAGTTCCCAGGGCTTGTTGGCGTAAGAGACGAGCTTCCATTTGCCTTCGCGGGCGATACGGTTTCCTTCATGTTCGATGAAAATGGGCTTTGTATGTAGTGGAGCTTTAGATCCCTGTAAGGCTTTTACAAAGCTTATACCGTCACCGACAGGAATGGTTCTGCCGTTCTTTTTTTGCGGACGTTTAGCCCGAGTAACTTCAAGGCAAGTTTCAACCAAATCGGGGAGATAGCCAAATTGAGAAAGGATGCGGTTGGGGTTTCCGCTTGGGATGCCTTTAGGCCAATGGACGATCAATGGAGTTTGGATGCCTCCTTGATGAGCAAAGTGTTTGTATTCGCGGAAGGGAGTATTGGAAAGAGAAGCCCAGCCTTTGCCATACTTGTTTCCTCCCTTACCATAAATACCCAGATTCTTGAATTGGAATTGCCCGAGAGGCCCCGTCTCTGCTTCTCCTCCATTGTCGGATAGGAAAAAGATTATGGTGTTTTCGAGTTCTTCGGTCTGTTCGAGATGACGAACGATTTTTCCGATATTCTGGTCGACTCGATCAATCATACCGGCGTAGGTGGACATTATGGCGTCCATCTCATTCTGTTTCTTTTTGCTTAACGAATTCCAAGCCGGGATATTCTTAGGTCTTGGCGTTAGCTTGGTGTTCTGAGGCACTAGGCCCATCCTTTTTTGTTTAGCGAGCCTTTTTGTGCGAAGGGCGTCCCACCCTTCCATGAAGCGACCACGGTATTTCTCGTAATCTTCAGGCATACATTGAACAGGAAAATGAGGAGCATTGTATGCGAGGTAGAGGAAGAAGGGCTGATCGTCCTTTTGCTTATCGTGTTCGGAAAGAAAATCAATCGCCTCTTTAGAAATCGCATCGGTGATATAGTAACGACTTCCCGTAGCCGTGATGGGCTTGTTTCCTCGGTGAAGGTTGGCCGGGCGGAAGAAATCTGATGTGCCGGCGAGATGTCCGTAGAATCTATCGAAGCCTCGTTGCAAAGGCCAAGTTTCAGGNTTCTCATTGGCTAGATGCCATTTGCCAGTCATGTAGGTTCCGTAACCAGCGNCCTTCAACATTTCGGGAAGCGTCGGAATCGNGACGTCCAACCAGCCTTGGTAAGCGTAGGGGATTTCGGCTCTGTCAGTGCTGGTAAGCGGGAACGAAGAGCGNGGGTTTTGGGGGTCTCCATTTGCAATAGGCCGTACAGGCAGAATCATGTGCCCTACGCCAACTTGGTGAGGGTGCAATCCTGTCATCAAGGTTGCGCGAGTGGGGCAACAGCGAGCTGCATTGTAAAACTGATCGAAACGAACACCATTCCGCGCCAGTCGGTCCAGTGTTGGAGTTTCAACCATTCCGCCATACGGGCCGATATTTGACCACCCCATGTCATCTACCATGATGAGAACAATATTTGGTCTTTCGGCTGCTTGGGAATTAATCCAGCCAGCCAAGGCAAAAACAAAAATGCCGATTAGAGTTTTCATTTGTGAGGGAGGAGCACTGTACTAAAAAAGCAATTCTCAGACAATGCGCGCTAAGGGAAATTTATGAATTTCCAACAAACGGCAACAGGTAATCCAATGACCGGATCTTGAGTCGCGGTAAACAGTCTGAAGAACCGGGAGGGGCCCATTTAGGTTGCGAATAGCAGAGGGATCTGACAATTTTGTGGCGTGAAGCCCCTATCTTTTTTTCTTAGTTTCGCTGTATTGATTGCGTCGCTTGGCAAAGCGGCAGCCAACGACAAACCGACCCTCTGCCAAGGCAATTATCACTCGGAGGCTGATGCAGTTGCACAGCTCAAGAGGTTGGCGGCAACGCATTCAAATCAGGAGGAATGGAAAGCGCGCGCAGCGGCAGTGCGAGAGCAGATTTTGGTTGGAGCAAAGCTTAGCCCTCTCCCCAAGCGAACGCCTCTAAATTCTATCATTAAAAACAAACGTCAGTACAACGGCTACACGGTAGAGACGGCAGCATTTGAAGCGCGGCCAGGGTTTTTTGTTTACGGGAACTTGTACCGACCGCTTGGGCATAAAGGGAAAAGGCCTGGCGTTTTATGTCCGCACGGCCACTTTCGGGGAGAAGAAGGAGCTCGCCAGAGACCTTCCCAGCAGCACCGATGTGCTACGTTAGCGCGGATGGGGGCTGTGGTGTTCTCGTACGATATGATTGGCTTTGGCGATTCGAAGCATCTCGGTTGGGACCATAATCACTCACAGGCTCTCACCCTACAAACATGGAGCAGTATTCGAGCTGTGGATTTTCTCGAGTCAATTCCGCAGGTAGACTCTAAGCGCATTGGTGTTACAGGATGTTCTGGAGGAGGGACGCAAGCCTTTTTGCTAACGGCTGTCGATGACCGAGTGACGGTGAGCGTGCCGGTTGTGATGGTGTCAGCAAATTTCTTTGGCGGGTGCGATTGCGAAAGCGGGATGCCCATTCATAAGACGAAGAAGCTAGAAACGAACAACGCAGAGATAGCGGCGCTGGCCACTCCCCGTCCGCTCAAACTTATCTCTGTGGGCGGTGATTGGACAAAGAACACCCCGAAAGTCGAGTACCCTTTCATACGCTCAATTTATAAATACTTTGGGGCAGAATCTAAGGTAGAAAACTCCCACTTCCCCAAGGAGGATCACGGCTATCAAGAATCAAAGCGTCAAGCGATGTACCCCTTTATGGTCAAACACCTCGGTCTTAATCCGGACGGAGTGCTAAACAAAAAAACAGGAGTGTTTGACGAGAGCAAAAACACAATTGAAAAACCAGCCACGATGCGAACTTTTGACACGATTGCTGAAATGCCCGATCACGCGCTAAAGCCAGGGGCAATTGTGTCTTTACGCTAGAGTTTGATCCCACTTCAGCCTATGAGATTTTACAAAGCTTCCCTCTCGCAGCCTTGTTTTGCTAAGGACGAATCCTAGTTGGGCAAACGGCTTCTCTTAAAAACAGGATTTGTTTTACTAGGTCGAGCCTATTGCGATCCGGGCAGAGAGCTAAATAAAAAACAACCCTCCTATTATAGGGAGGGCTGCAAGGTCGATAAGAAAGATACTTAGTTCTTTTTACCAGGAGAGGGATTGCCTAGAG
>NYWG01000037.1 GCA_002684915.1 Verrucomicrobiales bacterium | reverse complement strand
GCTGGATGGTTTTCCCATTCGGATGAATGCGAGCTGGTAAACTCGTAATAGTTCAGCTTGCTGTGACGGTTTTAGTTCCGACCAATTAAGGCGGTTAAGAGCTTCGATAAGTTTGCTCTGAAGGCTTGCGTCACCTTGGCGAGCAAGGGCGCAGAGTGCAGTTAAAGAAGCTTGTGAGTCTTTTTCTGCCAACGCTTTATCTTGCCATTCAGAAGCGGGTTGAAGTTCAACTGCAATGCGTGCCGCCCAGCGGATATGGCGGTCATTGTGACCGAGATATTTCCACGCTTTGGCCACTGCATTTATAGATTCGGGTTTGTGTAATGCCTCGAGGTTGCGACGAATTTTGCGATCTGCAGCATTAGCGGATTTGGCCTTAACTGGTTTTGTGCTTTCCTTACCAACGTAAGTTACACGATGCAGTGCGCTTTGGCCTCCGCGTCCACCGACAGTGTAGTACATTGCTCCATCATATGGGTTTATCACGGCATCGGTCATGCGCATTTGTGAACTAGCTACGAACTCTTCGCGTTCGGCTGTATAGGAGGCGCCAGCTGGTTTAAGGAACATTGCTGACATGGTGCCATAGGTCCAGTCGAGGCAGTAAATAGCTTTTTGATATTTGGCTGGAAACTTGGCCCCCAAGCCGGATGTTACACCGACGGGAGATCCAGGGCCAATATCGTAGGCGGGAGGTAGCATATCAGGAAACCATTGAGGCCATTTACCAGTTCCAGTACGCCAACCAAAATCAGCCCCGCTCGTAACATGATATAATCTGGTAGGCCGGTACCAAGGAGTGCCCGCATCCCACTCCATGTCGGCATCATATGAGAATAGTTCCCCGTCTATATTGAAAGCCATGTCGTATTGATTTCGAAAACCAATCGCAACTGTTTCCCAATTTTTCCCATCTTTGTCGAATCTGGCAATCCAACCTCCTGGAGCACGAATATTTGCCGCATGACCTCGTGCATCTGGAAGCCTTTTTAGGAGGATGTCTTCATCCCAGTTAGTAGGGACCACAGAAGTATCTGTTTTGGGTAACTTGGTGTGGTTGCCACCTATTACATATATATGTTGTTTGTCTGGACTGAGGACGAGGGCGTGTGGGCCGTGCTCGCCACCGCCTTCCATTGGTTTGAGATATTCGTCCTTGTCAAATTGGTCGTCCCCGTTGGTGTCAGTGAGACGATGGACCCCGGCGTTCTTTCCATTGATGTTTACCCATAAAGCCCCGTGTGCATAAAGCAGGCCTTGTGCGCTTGAGATGTTAATATTGAGTTTCTCTACCTTGACTTCTTTTTCGCGAGGATCGATCCGGAACAGCCCTTTGTTTCCTTGGTCGCTTGCTATAATGCGGCCCTTATCGTCTACGCAGACGGCTACCCACGAACCTTGCGATCCTTTCGGTACGTTATAGAGTAACTCGGACTTAAAGCCCTTTGCTAATTTTAGATCTTCCGGGTTGCTTTTTGGGGCATCTACGCTTCCATTTTGGGCGATGGCAAAGACATTACCCCAAGGTTTATCACCGAGTTTTCCTGTTTCTTTTGAGGTCTTCCAACCTTGCGCATCAAAGCCCAGGCTCTTCCAGCCCTTCGGGTTTTTACTGCTGAAGACCCATGATTTGTCGGTGGAATAAATTTTGTGCCGAGCAGTGATGCTGGCGACATCAAGTCGTCCAACTAGGCCTGCGACATTACTACTGTCATTCCAAGCTCGAACGGCAATCACATTCTTTCCGATTTTGAGATGTTTTTTTACGTCCACCTTTTGTGCGATGGTCCATTCGCTACCAGCTAACACTTTCTTACCATTTATATACGCCTCAAAGCCATTGTCGCAGGACATTGTCAGATTGGCCGACTTGGTCTCCTTGTTCAGCTTGATGTCTTTTCGGAAGAACAGAGTCTCGCCGTCTTTGGCATTCTTGGAGCTCCAAATCCAATTAGGCTGATCGGCAAATGATTTAACATTAGTTGTTACTAAAAGTCCGGTCAGCCAGATAAACATGGCCATACGCCTGCAAGTTATTAAATGAATGAAAGACATAAACGTTAAAACTAGAGGTTTTCTATGGAAATGCCAGAATAAATGAAGCTGGATTGATAGTCTATAAAGTCCTCGTTAAACTGCGCCATGCCATTCAAGGTATACTCTCATTTACATAGGGTAACTTACGGTGATTGTACCAATGGAAATCATGTTTACTATGGTCGATATCCGTACTTGTTAGAGGAGGTTCGAGGGGAGTTTTTTCGTTATCTTGGAGTCTCATTCAATGATTACAATAAACAAGGATATCTATTTCCTGTGTCAGAAATTAAGTTAAAATATTTTGCTCCTGCGGAGTATGATGATGAATTAACCATCGAATGTCATATAACTATTTGCAAAGGAGCAAGGCTTGGTTTTGGTTATAGAATCAAGAAAAGTTCTAGCCTTGTTCTTGAAGGAGAGACATTACATGGTTGTACGGACGCTGATAGCAATGTTAAACGACTACCTCAAAATCTTAAGGACTATTTGAAATTATATATTGAAGAAAAGATTAACTAAATGATCATTTCTATAGTCATCCCAGCTTTCAATGAAGCTAAATATCTTCCTAATACCCTTAAGGCGATCAAAAATTCTAATAGAGTTTTTAATTCAGTTGGTTGGGAAAGTGAAATAGTCGTATGTGATAACAACTCAACTGATGCGACTTCTAAGATTGCTACTGAGAATGGAGCAAGAGTAGTTTTTGAGCCTTTTAATCAAATTTCTTCCGCTCGTAACTCTGCTGCTCAAGCGGCTAAGGGAGATTGGTTAGTATTTGTAGATGCAGACACACAAGTATCTGCAGAATTGTTTCGAGCTATGATGAGGGCGATTGTTTCAGGTAATTGTATTGGAGGTGGAGCTCCTGTGAAGTTTGATAATGGTCCTTGGCTTGCATGTCAGACAGTTCATATTTGGAATGCCTTGGCTAAAATAATGAGTTGGGCAGCTGGCTCTTTCTTGTTTTGCAATGCTAATGCTTTTCGAAAAATAGATGGCTTTAACACCGATTTATTTGCAGCAGAAGAAGTGGAATATTGCGAGAGACTGAAGCGTTTCGGTAAAAGATCGGCAAAGCGTTTGATAATGTTGCAGCCTTCAGTAGTTACTTCTGGTCGCAAGGTGAAAGCATTATTTACTCCTAAAAATTTAGCACATGGGGTTGAGGCCTTGTTTACTGCTGGAGAGACTCTTAAAAATAAGAATAATTGTGGGTACTGGTACGAAAATCCGGTTCGATGATAATATCATTCTGCTTTGTTATGTGTTTGACGATCTGAGTGACTTCGGAAAAATAACCATCCAAACTGAATTGCTTGTCCAACTGAATATACCAGTAATGCAAAAATGGCTCCTGTCATCCAGTCGCCGATAGAACCAACTATCAGTCCGCATATAATAACGACTAAAAACAATGCTACTGACTCGGTTATGCTTCTAGTGTTGCGTGAATGTACAAGTAGTCCTTGGCAAAAGCTACTACCAAAACCGGTTGCTGCCAGAGTTATAGCTGCGCAAACCGAGGTGGTTGCGAGATTTCCAAGTGTAGGGGTTAGTCCGCTAATGGTTTCAAACCAGATGCTAGCCAATGGTGTGCTTACAATTGTAATTTGTATTCCAAAAACAATAATTGCAGCCTGCCAGGCAAAACGCCTTAATGCAGAATAGGCGCCAGGCCTTTCTATAAGCGCAACAACTACTTCTAGAAATGCGATGCTAACTGATCGAAATAAGAATGTGAAACCATTGACAGCAGGTAGAATTGCAAGTGATTCCATTGGGGATGGCATTCGACTTATTCCGGCGGTAAGCGCCGGCTGTGCCGCTAGTCCTAATAAAGGGCTGAGGGCTAAAGGTATGTAAAAGGAAAGGAAGCCTTTTCGGTTTATTGGAGGTTCGGTAGATTTAGTATTTGGTAATATATTCCGAATGATGGGGCGAACCCTCCATGATGCGTAGGCTGCCTCTGCTATTACACCGGTAGAAACAGCAGCCGTAGCTGCGATGATGCCAAGTGATTTGGATTCTATAGTTGAGGCCAAACCAAAGCATGTAAAAAGCACCAGAGCGTCTGCAGCAAGTCTGACCAGTGTTCCCCAACCAACCGCTTTAGATTGGCCAAAGCGAATTAGTATACCTTGGTTAAAACGTCGATGAGCTATGGCTAAAGTCCATGGCGTCATGATTATCATCCCTAATCGACTAGTTTCTAGAATATCTCCTTCGACGCCTAGTAGGTTGCCAGCAATTAAATCAAACATTGGTGTGATAGCGACAAGGAGATGTAAGGCAGAAAGACTGCCTCCAGAAAGTATAGTGAATTTCCATAGTTTACTATAGGAGCTCAGATCACGGGTAAGTTTGGTGCTTGCTGTTAATAACATGATGATCGGCGCTTCAATTAGTAGTGATAACGGAAATACAACGCCCCCATAGGCACCTAGGTTGATTTCGGGATTGGTTAATCTTGCTACTATTGCACATAGAAGAGGTAACTCTATAGCCATCATTAGCCAACTTAATGCTAGTGGAAACCAAGTTTTCCAGACATCTTGGCTTGTTACGGATTGATTAGTAATGGAGTTATAAGTCAAATGTTAAGAATAAGGTATGTTAGAATTTCAACACTTGCAGTAAAAACTACTGATATGATCATGAGTCTCAATTGCAAGTTGTTAATTATCAAAGGCTTACGACTTGACAATCTCAATTAATACGGGAAGTTTGATTTTGTTGGCATTCAGCATAAATTGCTTAAAAGCCAAGTCATACGACAAATAGAAAGTTAGAACGATGCAAATCAACCCAACAGTAAATCAGGCTATAAATAAACAGATTGGAATGGAGTTTAGTGCGTATCTTCAATACCTTACAATTTCGACACATTTTGATGTAGAGGGTTTAACTGAACTAGCAGCATTTTTTAAAGCTCAGGCTGAAGATGAAAGAGATCATGCGGAGAGATTTATTAATCACGTTGTAGCTTTCAATGGCAAATTAGAGATTCCTACAATCAATGCGCCCTCAAGTGATGTAACATCAATAGTAGAAGCTGCTGAATTATCTTTGGATTGGGAGATGAAAGTAACTGATGCAATCAATTCCCTTCTGAAATTGTCTGCAGAGGAAGAAGATCATATAACTGAGAATTTTTTAGCTTGGTTCTTGGATGAACAACTAGAGGAGCTATCAACTATGAATAAACTCTTGAAAGTTGCCCGTCGAGCAGGAGCAAATGAGCTTGCAGTTGAAGAATTCATGGTTCGTCAACGAGGGAAGCAACCCGATACAACAAATCCTGACGCTTGACGCTAGGCTCTCCTGAAAGCAAGAATTCTTTTAGTGAGGGTAATTTTATTTGATATTGACGGTACGTTGATAAGCACCGGGGGCGCAGGAATTAAAGCTTTTGGTGAGTCTTTTGAGTCAGCATTTGGTATTTCTAATGCAACCGAAAATACTAAATTTTCTGGTCGTACTGATTACTCATTATTTCGTGAACTATGCCAATGGAATAAAGTTGAGTTTTCTATTTCTAATAGAGACTTGTTTTTTGAACATTACTTGCGATTGATTGATAATCACTTGGATGAGAGTGAGGGTGGTCCATTTCCAGGAGTGGTCAAAATGCTGGATGATTTGGTGTCCTCACCTAACGCTCCAGCTATTGGTTTATTAACAGGAAATATTGAAGAGGGGGCTAGGCGAAAACTTAGTACCTATAGTTTGTGGGAGAAATTTTCCTTCGGAGGATTTGCAAATGATAATGAGGATCGCAATTTGATTGCTGCTGCAGCCAAGGAAAAGGCTAGTAAATATTTGGGTTACCATTTGGATGGATCTGAGGTTGTCGTAGTTGGCGATACCCCTAAGGACGTTGCTTGCGGTAAATATATTGGTGCCAGAACACTTGCAGTTGCTACAGGCGGGTCAACTCTCGAAGATCTAGAGGCGTGTAAACCTGATTGGGCAGTTCCGGACCTTAATCATCTACAAGTTAATGAAATTTTAGGTGCTTCAACCTGATTTACCTTTTTCTTATTAATTAGTTTATACCATTTCACTCGAAAAATCGGTTTTCATTCCAAGGGTACTTTGTTAGTTTTCTCGTTCTCTCGAAATAAGAATGAGCACCGATTTATTTTCTCTAAAGGGCAAAACTGCTCTAGTCACAGGTAGTTCGACTGGTTTGGGTAAGCGTATGGCCGTTGCACTTGGTCAAGCTGGAGCAAGAGTAGCGATGAATTATTATAACAATGAGGAACGAGCTGCAAAAACCTTATTAGAATTCGAAGAAACTGGGGCTGAGGGAGCTATGATTCGTGCTAATGTTACTGATGAATCAGATGTAAACCAGTTAGTTTCCGAGACGGAGCAGAAGTTGGGGCCAGTGGATATTGTAATTTTGAATGCTACTCCGGATCAGCCACAAAAGCCAATTGAAGAATATGATTGGGATTTTTATCAGAGCATGTTGGATTTCTTTATAAAGAGCCCATACCTAGTAACGCGTGCCGTTTTGCCTCACATGAAGAAACAGCGTTGGGGGCGTATTATAAACATTGGTTCTGAGGTTTTTCACTTGGGTGTAACACCTTTCACTGCTTATGTTTCAGCAAAGGGCGGACAGAACGGATTTAACCGAAGCTTAGCTCACGAGTTGGCGCCATGGAATATTACTGTGAATATGATCGCTCCGGGTTGGATACCGGTCGAACGCCATGAGAAAGACCCTCAGGATTTAAAGGATGGATATCTTGAAAATATTCCAATGAAGCGTTGGGGAGTGCCAGAGGATTTGGCTGGTACCATTATTTATCTGGCTAGTGAAGCTTCGTCTTTTGTTACAGGGCAGAATATACATGTGAATGGAGGTAACACTGTTCACTGATTTAAATTTTTGATAAAAGAATCTTAAAAATATGATTAAAAAACTGACATTTATACTTACTGCATTGGCAGTTGTTTTGGTTGCCGGCTGTGGGAATAACTCCAGCAACGGTACAAATGATGGAGACGATAAGGCTAAACATAAAATCGCCTATGTCACTAATGGTATTGATCCATTTTGGGATTTGTGTGCGGCAGGTGTGCGGCAGGCTGAATCTGAGCTGGGAGGAGTTGAATGTGAGATTCATTTTCCGACAAAAGGATTGGCGGACCAAAAGAGTATAATGGAATCTCTTATGGCAAAGGGTATTGCTGGAATGGCTGTTAGCCCTGTTGATGCTGATGGGCAAACCAAGTTTTTGAATGAAATTGCAAGTCAAACCAAGTTGATTACTCACGATGCCGATGCTCCAAAAAGTGAACGCTTGGTGTATATTGGAACTGACAATTATAAGGCTGGTCGTGCCCTTGGTAGATTGGTGAAGGAAGCGATTCCGGATGGTGGTGAAGTAGCTATTTTCGTAGGGCGACTAGAACAGTTGAATGCTCGACAAAGAAGGCAAGGGGTGATTGATGAATTATTGGATCGACCAAGCCAAACACTTGGTCAGATTAAGTTTGATGAAGTAGCAAAAGTTTTCAAAGGAGAGAAGTATACTATTGTTGATACTCGGACCGATAATTTTGTTATGGATGCCGCAAAATCTAACGCAGAGGATGCTATCACTAAATATGAGAACTTAGCCTGTATGGTTGGATTATTCGCATATAATCCACCACGTTGTTTGCAGGCTATTAAAGAGGCTGGTAAGCTTGGGAAAATTAAAGTTTGTGGATTTGATGAGGATGATGCCCTGCTGCAGGCTATTAAAGATGGTCACGCTCATGGGACAATTAGTCAGCAGCCTTGGAACTATGGTTACCAGTCAGTAAAGGTGCTTAAGAGTATACTAGATGGTGATAATTCTGTGATTCCTCCAAATAAATTTATCGATCTGGGATACAAGTCAGTAACCGCAAAAAATATCGACGAATTTTGGAGCGAAAAAAATAAAATGGCTGCTTTGGGTAAAAAGAAGGATTAATGCCCAAAGAGCCACCATTGCTTGAAGCGTCTTCAATTGGAAAGCAGTTTCCAGGTGTAAGAGCGCTGCATAATGTTAATCTCACCTTGTTCCAAGGTGAGATTTTATCTTTGGTGGGTGAAAACGGAGCAGGTAAGAGTACCATGATGAAACTTCTTGCTGGAATTCATTTACCTGACGATGGAGCTATAAAATTGAATGGTGATTTGGTCGAAATTACAAATGTTCGTGAAGCGCAAAAGTATGGTATTGCACTGATTCATCAGGAGTTGAACCTGTCTGACAATCTCGACATTGCAGCCAACATTTTTCTAGGTAATGAACCTCACAAAAATGGGGTTATGGATCACAATCGAATTCACAGGGAGTCGGCGCAATTCCTGAAGCGGGTAGGATTAGAATTTCCAACCGACACCCTTGTGGCGGATTTAACGATTGGCCATCAGCAACTAGTTGAGATTTCAAAAGCACTTTCAGTTGATGCACGGATAATTATTATGGATGAACCCACTTCAAGTTTATCTCAGAAAGAGTCTAAAAAACTTTTTGAGGTTATTCGGGGTTTGAAGTCTCAGGGTATATCTATCATATATATATCGCATCGACTGGGGGAGGTGATTGACTTGTCTGATCGCGTATCTGTTTTACGCGATGGAGAAAATGCTGGCGAGTTGGTTGGTGATGAAATTACTCACGATGCTATGGTTAAGCTTATGGTCGGTCGTGATTTGTCTCAGTTTTATAACCGTACAGTTACAGCACTAGGTGAAAAGATTTTTGAGGTGAAAGGGTTGCGAACTCCGCCTTATCCAGATAATGAAATTTCGTTCAGCGTGCGAAGTGGCGAGATTCTTGGAATCGCCGGGTTAGTTGGAGCTGGGAGAACTGAGTTGCTGCAAACGATTTTTGGAATCACCCCTGCTGTAGGAGGGTCGATGAAGCTTAACGGAAAGGAATTAATGCCTAAAAGCTCATTGGAAGCGATCGATTCTGGTATAGTTTTAGCTCCCGAAGACCGAAAGCGCCATGGTTTGATTTTGGAGATGAACGTAAGAGAGAATACCAGTTTGGCTCGATTAAGCAGAGATCAGAAAGTTGGCATCATCGATTTTAATAACGAGTATGAATTAGCGGAAAAAACTATCAAAGAACTGAAAATAAAAACCCCTCACTCCTCACAAGTAGTTCAATATCTTTCCGGAGGGAATCAGCAAAAGGTGGTACTTGGCAAGTGGCTCTCAATGAATCCTAGTCTATTATTATTAGATGAACCTACTCGTGGAATTGATATCGGATCAAAACAGGAAATTTACAAACTTATGGAGGAGTTGGCAGCAAGTGGAGTAGCCGTAATTTTTGTATCCAGTGAAATGGAGGAGGTTCTAGGTATGGCTGATCGTGTTTTGGTCATGCACGAGGGGGCGGTTACGGGAGATTTATCTCGTGAGCAATTAAATGAAGAAGCAGTAATGCAATTGGCAACTGGCAATAAAGCTGCAGCATAAATAGAAATAATGAACAAAAACACGATTGGGATTTTAAGTTTATTTGTTTTGATCTTTGGTTTTACTTGGTATTCCAATGAGAATTTTGTCAATGGCTATAACATGACTAACCTTGTGAAGTGGTCCAGTCTGTATGCAATCATGGGGATTGGAGTAGCGTTTGTGATTATCACTGGAGGGATAGATCTTTCAATCGGATCGGTGATTGGACTTGTCGCATCGTTATTGGCTCTGGCAATTAAGTATGAGTGGAATCCGACACTTACAGTAGTTTTGTTACTAGGGCTTTCGATAGTCATAGGACTAATGCATGGTTTATTGATTACCAAAGTTAAGTTGCAACCGTTTGTTGTGACACTTTGTGGGCTTCTGTTTTATCGAGGCATTTCTAGGTGGCTTACTGATAATCAGACAATGCAGTTTCCAGGTACCGAAAATTTGGACTCCTTTTTTAGTGGTAAATTATTAATTTTTGGTAAATTCGCTTTATCTTCTCCATTTTTCTTTTTGGTGGTAGTTGCTATTATAGCTGCATTTTTTCTGAATCGTACAATATGGGGGCGATACCTTCTCGCGCTGGGAAACAATGAAGATGGGGCTCGTTATAGTGGTATTCAGACAGATCGACTAAAAATTGCAGCATATGTGATTTGTTCCTTTCTTGCAGGTGTTTCTGGTTTGCTTTTTGCCTATGAATTGGATTCTGTTCAGCCAGCCCAGACGGGTGAATTTTATGAACTATATGCTATAGCTGCTGCTGTCTTGGGCGGTTGTAGTTTGAGAGGAGGGCAGGGTGCCATTTTTGGAGTAATTATAGCTGCTGCGGTAATTCGCCTGTTGCGCAATTCTATTAACCTTGTTGGGATTTCTACACATTTAGAATTTTCCATTATAGGACTAGTTATTTTAGGAGGGGTGACTGCTGATGAGCTAATTAAGCGAATTGTAGCTAAACGTCGCTCTAAGCAAATTAGTACTTCAAAAAGTTAGGGTGTCTTGTTTATTAATGTGATTTGTATCAGCAATTTACTTATTTTCATGTTCTTTAACTTTTGTTTTCCCAGAGCGCATGTCCATTAAAACATTAAAACAGAAATTAGCGGAGGGATTGGATGTTCGCGTGATGGCTGTTAGTTCGTTTCCAAGTCCTAAACTCATTGAGGTAGCAGGGAAGTTCGGTGATCTCGATGGTGTATGGATCGATCAAGAGCATTCTGGCTTGCCTAATCAAGAACTAGAGTTGTTGTTGCTAGCTTGTCGGGCTTCCGGGTTAGATGCCTTTGCTCGTGTCGCTCCAACAGATTATGCGACAGTAATGCGGCCAATGGAGGGTGGGGCAAGCGGTGTTATGATTGCACAGGTGAGAAGTGTTGCCGAGGTAGTGCAAGCGGTGCGCTGGATGAAGTATAGCCCATTAGGTGAAAGAGGTATGTTTTTAGGGAATTACGAAGCAGAATTCGGAACTAAATCAGCGGCAGAACATGTAGCCGATTCTAATCGTGATCGATGGACGATTATTCAGATCGAGACCGCAGAGGCGGTAGATTGTGTAGAAGGGATTGCTTCTGTCGATGGAGTTGATTGTTTGTTTGTTGGGCCAAGCGATTTGTCCAACAATCTTGGTAAGCCCGGCAATCCAATGGATCCTCATGTTTTAAAAGCTATAGAACGAATTGCTTCTGCTGCGAAAGCTAATGGTAAGTCTTGGGGGGTGCTTTCCAAGACAGAGGATTTTGCGCTTAAATGTCGCGAATTAGGCTGTCAGTTGTTTAGTATTGCTGGAGATTTAGACTATGTAAATCGAGGGATTTCAGCGACTAAATTATTGTTTCCATCATTTTTTAAATAGTTATTCGATCAAAACAGGAGCTAAATCAAATTTTTAGATGAGTATTGAAGCAAGACTATCGGAATTAGGCATTGAATTGCCACCGCCACCACCTGCTGTAGCAGCTTATGAGCCTTGGATGCGCACAGGGAATCTTATTCTGACTTCTGGTCAGTTACCATGGTGTAATGGGGAGTTAGTATTCTCGGGTAAATGTGGGGCTGAGATCACTGAGGACCAAGGTTATCAAGCTGCTAGGCATTGCGCTATTAATGCAATGGCTCAACTGAAGGCTGCTGCAGGTGATTTGGATCGAGTTAGGAGTATTGTGAAGATTGATGGTTATGTTCATACAGCGCCTGGTTTTCGTGGTCATCCTCAGGTGTTGAATGGTGCATCAGATTTGTTTAACACTGTATTTGGCGAGCGTGGTCGACATGCACGGCTTGCGGTCGGGATAGATGAAATGCCTCTTAATGCTGCAGTCCAAATCTGTGTGACTGCTGAGATTGAGGACTACCCTATTTCCTGATCTTAAGAGCATTGCACATTTCACATTAGCTACTCGTGTCGTAATTACGACACGAGATTTAGTAAAGACCGAACTCTAGAGTGCCCCTGCTGTGGGTCGCGTCGTATGAAGAAAGCTTTTTTAGTTTTCGCAAAAGCAGGTGTTGATACAAAATTAGAGCCTCCAAGTTGTTCAGGTAACCCTGGTAACTGTGGGCGTTTCATTTGATTGCTTTCTTCTTTATTAATACTTTTTATAAGATAATTGTCTCAGTTGCTTCTCCTTGGCTTGAGACTGTAATTTGAATGTTTTCTATACCTAATTTTTCTAATTTTTCTTTTATGCTATTCTCGGCAATTTCTGGAGTGTTGCAATCGCTGCTTAGGTGGCATAGCACAACATTCTCTAGGCTTCCGTTGGCTAGGTTTTCAATAGCTTCTGAAGTGTCTCGATTAGAAAGATGACCATGTCGGCTCATAATTCTTTGTTTTATTGACCAAGGTCTTCGGGTGTCTTGCTGCAAGCGATTTAGATCATAGTTTGCTTCAATTAAAAGAGTTTTGGCTTCGCGAACACGTTCTAATATTAATCGTGTAGTCTGCCCTAAGTCTGTTAAAATTCCGATGCCTCCATCAGGTGTTTTGATATGAAAGCCTACTGGGTCTTGAGCGTCGTGTGGAACTGAGAAATTTTCGATTTTCATGTTTCCAATTTCAAACGGTTCCCCAGTCACAAATTGATGAATATTTAGATCAATTTTCAAACGAAAACGTAATTCGTCAGCGGTGAGGCGATTGCAATAGACAGGTATATCGAGTTTTTTGCATATTGCCTTGAGCCCTTGAGTGTGATCGCTGTGTTCATGGGTAAGTAGTATCCCATCGAGTGTTTCAGGAGCTCTGCCTAGTTGGGCCAAACGTAGACGAATTTGACGCCCGCTTAAGCCGGCATCAATTAGTATACGAGTCTGATCAGTCTCAAGAAAGGAAGCATTCCCTCCCGACCCGCTACCCAAAACGGTGAACCTAGTTGGCACAAGCTTAGCCTAATGTGATTAGGCTGATGCGGCAATTAAGAGGATTAAAAAGTTGTTCACATTTAAGTCTAAATAAAACAACTGGCATGATTCTAGTGTAGCATTTTTTATGCCTATTTCATCTTGTTGCGAACGATAGTTGGATTTATCTTTTTTGTTTATGGCGCAACAGGGATTACAGCTGTCGCAGAACATGTCGCTCAACCAAGTGTTGGCGCCTCAACTTCAGCAATCATTAAACCTTCTTCAAGCGCCCACCCTTGAACTTAAAGCGATGGTTGATCAAGAGCTTCAAGTGAATCCGGTATTGGAAGAACAGGCGGCTTTAGACATAGAGGCTAAGGAGCGCGGAGAAGTAACTGATGAAACATTGTCAGTAGATCTCAGTGAGCCGCCGAGTGATACTCAGTATGATCCTACCGATGAGAGTAGGAAAGATGAGCCAATTGACGCTTTGCAGAAGGAAATGAACCAATTAATAGAATTGGATCAAGAGTGGCGGGAATACTTTTTAAGTACCAAAATCCCGATGCGGAGTTCTCCTGATGAAGAGGAAAAGCGGCAATTTATGATTGAGTCTGTAACTATTGGGCAGTCCCTACAGGAGTTCCTGCTTGAACAGGCCCGACTATCGGAATTTGATGAGGCTCAAATGAAAGTTGCAGAGTTAATTATCGGTAACATTGACGATGCTGGTTTTTTGCAATCAAACGTTGATGAACTTGTTTTTTCTAGTGGCCAGCCTGCAAAAAAAATTGAAATGGTTTTAAATGTAATTCAGGCATTTCATCCTCCTGGCGTTGGAGCTCGTGATTTGCGTGAGTGTTTAATGTTGCAGCTTGAGAAGAGTGATAAGATTGACTCCTTGGAGTATGAAATAGTTAGTGATTATATGGAGCAATTGAGCCGTCGTCGTATTCCGGATATTGCAAAAAAATTGGACATGTCTGTGGAGGCGGTGCAAGAAGCGATTGAGAGGATTGGTCATTTAGAACCAAAGCCGGGGAGAGAGTACTTACCTGATAATGAGCATTACGTAGTTCCAGAGATTTTTATTCGACGAGGAAGTAATCGCCAATGGAAAGTGATTTCAAATAATGAACATGTTCCTCGCTTGCGTATAAGTAACGCTTATAAGGATTTGATGGCGCAGGCCGCTACTTCCATTGAAGTTCGCGACTATATTCGAGATAAGATTCGTTCTGGTAAGTTCCTCATCAAAAGTATTCATCAGAGACAGTCAACTATAGTTAACATTGCCAATGAGATTCTTAACCGTCAGTTGGAATTCATGGATCATGGGGCTTCAAATCTAAAGCCGATGACTATGGCGCAGGTAGCTGAGGCAGTTGGGGTGCATGAGACTACCGTTAGTCGTGCGGTTTCAGGGAAATATATTGAAACTCCACATGGTGTGCTTGAGATGAAGTATTTCTTTACTGCAGGCCTAAATTCTAGCGATGGATCAAGTTTAGCCAATACTAGTGTAAAAGAAATGCTTAACGATCTTATTAGGAATGAGGAGCCCACAAAGCCTCTTTCCGATGAAGAATTAGTTAAGATATTCAATGGAAAAGGAGTGAAGATTGCTAGGCGTACGGTGGCCAAATATCGGGCTGAATTGAATATATTACCATCACATCTTCGTCGTACTTATTAGTTTTTATCAGTCGAGATTTTCCGGTTGCCAAGCTTGATTGACGCAGGAATACTGTCCTTGGACTAATATGACAATGAGTAAACCAATAGCTGTTTTTATTACTGTAGTTGCCTTGATCCTTCAAGGAATGGCTGCTGAGGCGGATTTTTCTAAATCGGTGCAAAGTGTTTTAGAGGCGCGATGTATCGATTGCCACGGGTCGAAAAAACAAAAAGGTGACTTAAGATTAGACTCGTTGAAGGATGCCTTGTCTGCGCTCAAGCCCGGCGAATCTGGCGAGAGTGAGTTATTCAAACGAATCGTTCTTCCTTCGGACCATGAAGATATTATGCCTCCAAAGGGCGAACCTTTGACCAAGGAACAGATTGAAAGTATTAAGACTTGGATTGATGGTGGAGCTAAGTGGCCGGAAGGTTTGGTGCTGTTGAGCTCAAAAGAGAGAGCTGAATTGAAGGCTGCTGCTAGTCGCCTTCCGAGACCAGACATCAAGGCTGTAGCAGTTTCAGATGCTGAAAAAGCGGCTATTGCCAAATTGAGCTCTGGAGAAGGCATTGGGGATGAGTCCGCTGCTCCTTTAGTTATGGCTTTGGCTCAGGATACTCAATTAATTTATGCCAATTTTCGTTTGATCGGAAAAAATGTTGAGGACAAACACATTGCTCCACTATCTGATATTGCAAATTTAAATGAACTGGATCTGTCCAACACAAAAATTTCTGGTGCTGGACTAGCAGTAATCAAAAATAGTAAGAGAATAACTAAATTAAGTCTGGCTAATACAGTTGTTGATGATGCAGCTTTAAAGCATATTGAAGGGTTAATTAATCTCATGTCGATAAACTTGTATAACACCAAGGTGACTGATTCAGGTTTAGCTATGCTGAAAAACATGAAATTTCTAAGAAAGGTTTATGCTTGGAAGAGTGGAATTACAGAAAATGGAGCGGCTGAATTAAAGAAGGTGCTGCCTAATGTAGATGTTAATCTTGGCTTTAAACTCGCTAAGGTAGAGGAAAAGAAAGAGGAAAAGAAAGAGGAAGTTAAGCAGGTTTCTTTCAACAAGAAATGCCCAGTAAGTGGCAAGGATGTTGATCCAACTAAACTCTTCACTATTAACTTCTGTTGCGATAATTGTCTCGGTAGTTTCACCAAAGAGCCAGCTAAGCACATTGCTAAAGTAAAGGGGCCAGATAACAAGAAATGTCCAATTAGTAATAAGGATATCGATGCAACCAAGAGTTTTGTAATTGGATTTTGTTGTGGGAATTGTCAGGGAGAATTTACGAAAGATCCCGCTAAGCACATTGCTAAGGTTAAAAAATAAGCCTGAATAATTCTTAAAACCTCGGCAAAGCCGGGGTTTTTTTTGTTCATTTAATCAAGTGCTCTTGCTGAAATGTTTGCCAATGGTTATTTTGGTTAACCGGATAACTTTATTATATGAATATTTTACAGGATCAGTTTGATGAAGCGACGTATGCGTTTAGTCAGGGTGATTATGATACTGCAGCTAAAGGTTTTGAGGCTATTTTGTTGGTGGATAATAACCATTTTGATGCAAGAATGTCCTATAGTATGACTTTATGTCGTTTGGGAGAGCTAGAGCGTGCTATTGAAGAAGGTCACAAGGTTGAAAGAATGCGTCCAGACGATCAAATGGTGCATACTAATTTGTCTTTGTTTTACGTGAAAATCGGGAATAAGGAGGCGGCTGAACATCACGGATTACAATCAAAGATTGCTTCATGGAAACAGCCTTTGACTAATAGTACATCAGATGTGAGCGATCAAAATGAATTACAGATGACAAAGCCTAAGGTGGAGTCTTTCAAATTACCCGGCAAGTTTCCGGATATGCCTTGGCGAAAGAGCCAAAATAAAGATAAAACTAATGGAGGTGAAAATGGCTGATAAATTTGTGAAGATCGCAAATTTTTCGGAATTGCAGGAAGGTAGAGGTCTTCAGAGAGTTGTAAATGAACATGAGGTGGGTTTATTTTGTGAAGATGGTAAAGTTTTTGCAATAAATGGAGAGTGCCCTCATGTTGGAGGGCCGCTGGGTGAGGGGTTTGTAGAAGACGGTAAGGTTTATTGCCCCTTGCATGGTTGGCCTTTTGATTTAAAGACTGGCAAGTGTTTGACCAACCCTCGGTCCAAGGTTGAATGTTTTACAACCAAGGTTGAAGATGGCGAGGTGTTTGTTTGTGTGTCAGAATAATTTTACTATGAAATCAGCATATGAATTAGCGATGGAGCGTTTAGAAAAAGAGTCTCCGACGCAGGAATTAAGCGATGATCAAAAGACTGAATTGTCTGAGATTAGTAAGGTATACGAGGCAAAGATCGCTGATAAGGAGCTATTTTTAAATAGAGAAATAGCTAAGGCTGAAGAGGCTGGTGAATTTGAGCAAATTGAACAATTGACGAAACAATTAGCGAGTGATCGCAAAGTTTTAGAAGAGGAGCTTGCTCTCAAGAAAAAAGAAGTGCGCAAAAGTTAATGTATTTTGTTTAGGTAGCTGAATTTAGAGAGAGCTGCAACCATTAGAGAATGGCTTATTTTTTCTTCGGAAATAAGTTTTGGAATATCTTTTATGGGGATTAGTCGAATTGCTAGATCTTCGCCATCATCAAATTCGGTTTCGTGTTGTAGAGTAGCATTTTGTATCAAAAAAGTGTGAACCTTGTTATTCATGATTGCTGGATTCGCATAAACAAATCCTAAAGATTCCGCTTGGTCACCAGCATAGCCTGTCTCCTCACGTAATTCCCGAGGCGCAGTTTCTATTGGTGTTTCACCGGGATCGATCATGCCGCCAGGTAATTCGAGTTCAATTTGGCTTACTCCTTGCCTGTATTGTTCGACCATTACCAATTCTTCATTTTTTGTAACCGCAATAACATTGCACCAATCGACCGATTCAATGACATAGAACTCGTGATCCTTGCCGGTTCTTGGGGATGTTCGATTGTCTGAACGAACTTTAAATATTTTAAAGTCACCAACAATTTTACTCCGGTTCAATGACCAGGGTTTAATATTAGAATTTTCAGTTGGCATCCGTTTTATCTTGTGCGGCCCAGCCTTGGCTCATGAGATTAATTAGATATGCCATTGCTTCCGTTTGTGTTTGGTTTCGCTCCTTGGCTAACTGTTTTGAACGCTTAGCCAATTGCTGTGACATTTCAGCTGACTTTGATTTCGGGCAACCCAAGCTAACCAAGAGTTTAGCTAAATTTTCGGTATCGGCCGATTCACTCACGTGTATGGCGTGACTCGATTGTTAAGAGACCCGAATGCTAGTAACTTCGATACGTTCTTTTGGCTTGCTGTTTTCACCACTGTTACTTGACTCAACTGGGGTGTTGCCAATGTCGACTAGGACATCATCACCTGAAGATAAGGTTCCAAATGCTGTATATTGCCCATCGAGGAAACTTGCGTTATCGAGACAAATAAAAAATTGGCTGCCAGCAGAATCTGGACTTGCGGAGCGAGCCATTGATATTACTCCGCGTACATGTGGGCGTTCATTGAATTCAGCTTTAATTGTATGGCCTGGGCCACCAGTCCCCCAAAGGTCTTGTAATGATTGGTCTTTGGTTTGAGGGTCGCCTCCTTGAATCATGAAGCCAGCCATAATTCGGTGGAAACATGTGCCATCATAAAATTTTTCATTGGCGAGTTTAGTGAAATTATTCACTGTTCCAGGGGCTATGTCTTTCCATAGTTCAAGAGTCATTTGCCCCTTGGTGGTTTCAATGGTTGCAATAGGATTAGTATTTTCGCTCATATAAATTATTTGGCTAATGAAACTTCAGTTTTTGTTGGAAAGTTCTTTGGTAGAGCTTGGGTTACTTTACCGGTGGCTAGCCATTCTGCCGATCGATTTAGGGTTGTTATAAAGCCTACGCATTGTATTGATTTACCATTCTCATGTCCCATTGGAGTGTGGAATATAAGTCCTTGGCCATATTTGATGGTAATCATCATAGGTTCGTGGCGTTTGCTTTTGTTGCTATATGCAGTAGCAAGAATATCCATGTTCTCAGCTGGTCCCCGAAGTGAATCATAAAGTTCATCTTGGGCATGTAGCCACTCAGTAGGCATTCCTTTGGTAATTGGATGTTCTGGTTTGCGCACGATTACTTTGAAAGCATGCTGTGGGCCGTGGCTTCCACCACGCCCGGGCTGAGTGTTGCGAACAATTTTTCCTTGGTCATTATAGTAAACATATGGCCCGTTTTTTTCAGTGCGACCACCCCATCCACCAAGCCCAATCATTTTGTTGTACTCAATCCAGTTGGGGAACGAGTTATCGGCAGCATGAACAACGATAAACCTCCCTCCATTTTTCATATATGATTCGAATGACTGCTGGACAGGCTTGGGCCAGTCTTCACCATTATAGTTGCTAACAATGACATCATATTTTGAGAATGCTGGTCGAAATTCATTCCATTTGGTTTTAAATATCTTTCTAATTTGTTCAGCGGCTTTTGCAGCTTGTGCTTTTTGGCTATCATTTAGATTTTTTGGAGGTTGGGGTGCACGAGGGGGGGAGGTGATAACGTCGACATTAAAAAGACCAGTTTTTTCCATCTGTACCTTCATGTAAGGAGTCATGGCAGCCCAGTTGTGATTGTTCTGTCCGTCAACATATAGGACACTAATCTTTTCAGCGAAGGCTGAGTTTGTTATGGCAGCCAGTGCAATTACAGTTGCGATAGATGCTTTAATTAAACCACCGAACTTTTTCATGTGGGAAACGTTGACGTCAGTGTGGAAGCTTCGCAAGTCAAAAGCCGAGTGCTGGACTCGTTCATTTTACTCGGGCAATATCTTTCCTTTGATCAAAGTGAATAAGTTTGGACAAACAAGATGGTTTTTAGCTTTGATGATTGGCTTGGCTTGGGCTTTAGCATTTCCGGAGCCTAGATGGTCAGGTTTGGCTTGGTTAGTGCCAGGCACTCTTTTAATTCTGGTGAACGGATCAAATGCTTGGCGTTTATTTGGGTTGGCTTTTCTGGCATCGTTAGTTTTTCGATTAGTTTCATTAAGGTTTTTGCTGAATATTCCGCATGCCCCTGGTGCTTATAGCGGTTGGTTGGCATTAAGTTTGTTTTCGGCTCTTTTCCCAGCAATTTGGGTGTCAATGTGTGGTGTTTTTTTTCGTTGTGGGTTAATCAAGGTACAGTGGACTTGGTTTAAACGTTTTGGGTTTGGATTATTTGCAGCTGCTCTTTGGGTTGGCATTGAGATGATTCAAGCTCGCATATTAGGAGGCTATCCATGGAATTTTCTCGGTGTTACTCAATTTGAGAATCAGCCGTTAATTCAGATAGCTTCAATAACTGGTGTTTACGGAGTTTCATTTCTAATTGTTTGGCTTTCGGTAAGTTTATTATTTGCCGCACTGCAGATTCGAAAGAAAACAGCTAATCTTTGGGTCTGGTTATATGATATAATCGTGCCTTGCTTGTTTCTTATGTATGCTTGTATTTTTGGTTTTTTTCGCATTGGTGCTTTTGAGGAAGAAAGTAATCGCGTCAAATTTGCTGTAGTGCAGCCTAGCATTCCGCAACAGTTGATTTGGGAGCCAGGTAGTAAGGATGCAAGATTGGATAAGTTGCTTGAGCTTTCTGAACTTGCACTGCTCTCCAAGCCGGACTTTTTAGTCTGGCCTGAATCTAGCGCGCCTATAACTCAAGAGAAATGGCCTCAGTTAATGCAGATGCTTCAGTCTGCAAATGTGCCGTTAATTTTTGGGGTTGATGATGTAGAAAAAGATCCTGATTCTGAGAAATACAATTATTATAATAGTGCAGCTTTTATGCCAATTGGAGGGGAAGCACCGGTAGTTTACAGAAAACGTCGTTTGGTGATTTTTGGAGAGTATATTCCTTTTGAGAATATATTTCCTTTTATGAAGTATCTTTCCCCAATAGGAGGTAGTTTTTCATCTGGAAAGCGGTCAGTTCAATTTCCGCTTAATGATAATCTGTCAACTATGGCGCCAATTATATGTTTCGAGGATTCGTTTCCGCATGGAGTGCGCGAACATGTCTTACCTCAGACAAGTTTACTTGTGAATTTAACCAACGATGGTTGGTTTGGAAAAGGCTCTGCTCAATGGCAGCATGCTGCTAATGCAGTTTTTCGCACTGTTGAGAATGGTATTCCTATGGTGCGAAGTTGTAATAATGGATTATCTTGTTGGATTGATTCTTTTGGCCAAGTACGTCGTTTTTTTGGTGAAGAAAGTGAGGACATATATGGTGCAGGTTTTATTATATTTGAAATCCCAATTCTCCAGTCAATTAATTCAACATTTTACAATAAATATGGGGATATTTTCGGTTGGTTTTGTTTAGGGTTTAGTTTTTTCGTGGTAGTAGGTGGTTTTGTTAAGCGAAGACTACACAAGGAAGATGAACTTAGGTAGAGTGCCTGTCGCTTTTGTTTAGCTATGATCCCGAAAGAGATACTTAAAAAAATTCGCCAAATTGAGCTTCGAACTAAGCGGCTAGTTACCGAAACTTTGGCTGGTCAGTATCACAGTGCTTTTAAAGGGCAGGGGCTTCATTTTGAAGAGGTTCGTGAGTATTTCCCCGGGGATGAGATTCGGTCAATTGATTGGAATGTTACGGCTAGAATGAATCAGCCTTTTGTAAAGGTCTATTCAGAGGAGCGAGAATTAACTCTTATGCTATTAGTAGACCTGAGTGGTTCTGGTTTTTTTGGGTCTGTTGAGCATACTAAGCGTGAGATTGCTGCTGAATTAGCTTCAGTGCTGGCTTTTTCGGCAATTCGTAATAATGACAAGGTGGGCTTGATTTTATTTACTGACAAGATTGAGAAATTTGTACCTCCACGAAAAGGCCGTTTTCATGTGTTACGAGTGATTCGAGAAATTCTATTTTTTGAACCAAAAAATCGAGGCACGGACTTAAATGGGGCTTTAGAGTTTCTTGGACGCGTTGTTCCAAGGAAGGCTATAACAGTTTGTGTGTCAGATTTTCTTAGTCAGACTAATCCTACTCGCCAGATTATGGATATGCATTTGCGACGGCATGTGGTTCTTTCTGAAACTTTAGCTCAAACGTCTGCTACTGCATTGCGTCAGGCGAATCGGAGGCATGATGTAGTGGCTGTGCAGATAACTGACCCTCGTGAGATGAATTTGCCCAATGTCGGTTGGGTGGTTCTACAAGATGCGGAAACTGGGCAGATTGTTGAGGTCAATACAGGAGATCATCGAAGAAGAGAAGCATATGCTAAAAGGCAAGCCGATGCACAAGAGGAATTACTAAAGTTATTTCGTGTCTCAGGAATAGACTCCATTCAACTGCGAACTGATGAGCCTTACGCTATGGCATTAGAGTATTTTTTTGAAATGCGTTCTAAGAGGCGTCATCTGGCTGCTTGATACCCGTGACAAATACTAATACTTCGGCATTAATATTATCGGACCCCAAGGATGCTCCTGACTTGGCTGAGGGGGCTGTTGATATTCGTGACATTAAAGGGATTGTTGATATTCCGGCTGGTAATGAGTGGATTATATGGTTATTAGCCTTATTGCTTGTTTCTATTGTTCTCTTTATTTCTACATGGCTTATTCGCCGTCACTTAGCTAATCGCACTGAAAAATCCGCGTCAATTCCACCACCACCACCGCATATATTAGCTTGGAATAAACTACAAAATGCACTTGGTATGATTCATGACGCTAATCGGTTTTGTACTGAGGTTTCGTTAATTATCAGGGTATATCTTGAAGATAGATTCGANCTTCATGCGCCTGATCGAACTACAGAGGANTTCTTGTTTGAACTGCAATCTAGTAAGCATTTATTGGATTCTCATAAGGAGTTAATGCGNAACTTTCTTGGCGAGTGTGACATGGTGAAGTTTGCCAAAGCAGAACCACCTGAAAACGAATTGAGACGATTATATGAAGCGGCTGGTCTTTTAATTGGCGAAACGCAGCCAAGATTCAATGACGGTAAGGTTGATTTGGAAGAGGAGGAGGGTATCTGATGCGATTAGAAAGTCCTTGGTGGTTATTCTTGCTGATTCTATTCCCAATTATAGGTTGGATACGTAACCGTTGGTTTGCCGGCCGTCCGTCACTGATGTTTTCTTCTGTTCAATTACTTCGAGGGATTACTGCCTTGAGCAAACCAAAGTCTGGGGTGTTTCTGGGGTTTTTATGGTGGAGTTCTTTGGTTCTTTTTGTAGTTGCTATGGCGCGTCCACAATGGGGAGAAGGCGTAGAGAAAATTAAGGCTAGTGGAATTGATATCGCGGTAGCGTTTGATCTTTCAGGTAGTATGTTGGCAGAAGATTTTCAACTAAACGGGAAGAGAGTGAATAGGGCCACGGTTGCAAAGAAAGTGTTAAAGGGTTTTGTCGAAGATCGACCAGCTGATCGTATTGGTTTGGTAGCGTTTGCGGGGCGTGCTTATATTGCAGCTCCTTTGACATTGGACCACGATTTTCTTATGGAAAATCTTAATCGCTTAGAAGCTGGAAGTGAGGCAATAGAAGACGGAACTGCGATAGGATCTGCGATTAGCGCAGGTTTGAATCGCTTACGTGATTTGGATTCTGAGAGTCGAGTAATTATTTTGATGACGGACGGTCAAAACAATTCTGGAACTGTTAATCCATTAACCGCAGCTGAAGCCGCAGAATTACTTGGAGTTAAGGTTTATACTATAGGAGTAGGCACAATAGGTATGGCTCCAATGCCTTATAAAGATGTTTTCAATCGAAAGCGCTATAGAAATGTAGAAGTGAATATTGACGAGGACACATTAAAAAAAATTGCTGACCGGACCGGAGGGAGATATTTCCGTGCAGACTCTAGCCGTAAATTGAAAGACATTTACAATGATATTGATGAATTGGAAAAAACAGAAGTTGAAGTAGAAAGATATTTTAATTACGACGAATTATTTCATTACTTTGTTTTGGCTGGTTTGGTCTTGTTGTTGCTTGAGTTGATTCTTGTTAATTCTGTTTGGTTAAAACTTCCATAATTTTTTGGGGAGCTAAATGCCACAAAGGCGATACTAATAAACTAAACGATTCTCGGTTTGTTATATGTTGAATTTAATCCAGTATTACTTTGTTCAATAGATTATGAAGAATTTTTTCGTGGTCTTAATGGCTTTAGTTTTGTTTATGCAAGATATTGTTTCTTCTCCGGAATCAAACGGTATAGATGAATTGGTTGAGTTGTTAGGGGTATCAAGTGATTCTCAGTTTCAGTTAGATATTTTAAAAGGTATTCTGGATGCTTTAAAGGGGCAGCGCGATGTCAAAGAGCCAAAGGATTGGCCACAGGTCGTGAAATTTTTAAATGAAAGTTCTCTAGATGAAGTTCGCGAAATATCCCATTTACTTTCTCTTAAGTTTGGCAGTCAGGGAGCTTTTGAAAATATGCGTAATGAGTTGGTTAATAAGTCAATTAGTTATGAGAAGCGTAAGCGTGCCTTGGGGGCGCTGTCAGATGCAAAGGATTTAAAATTACCTGCATTGCTGATTGATTTACTTGATGATGAGGCTTTGCAGCAACAGGCAATTCTCGCTTTAGCAGCTTTTGATAAGCCAGAAATTTCTGCTGCTATTCTTTCTCATTTTCCAAAATTAAAACTGCAAGCCAGGCAATATGCTCTTTCAACCATGGCCTCGCGATTAACATATGCTGTTGAATTGATTACTGCTATTGATAAAAAAACTATCGACTCAAAATTATTAACAGCAGAGGTTGTTCGGCAGTTGCGTGCCCATAACGATACGAATATTAATCGAGAGCTTGATAGGCTTTGGGGGATTAGTCGTTCTTCAACACAGGCGAAGCTTGATGAAATTGAAAAATACAAACGTATTCTTGGGAAGGGGAATGGCGAACCAAATAATTTATCCAATGGGAGAGTTGTGTTTAATCGGTTTTGTGCATCATGCCATAAGTTTTATGGTCAGGGAGGTGAAATTGGTCCAGATATCACCGGTGCAGACCGGAAAAATCTTCATTACATTTTGTCCAATATTATAGATCCGAATGCGGAAATTCCGAGTGATTACCGTACTTCAATAATTCGAATGAAAGATAATCGCATTCTGTTTGGAGTAGTACGTAGTCGCGAAATTAATACGATTAAATTAGTTACTTCAAGTGAAGTGCTTTTTTTACCTAAGAGAGATATACTCAAAATTGATTCCCAGAACTTTTCGATTATGCCGGAAGGGCTGATTCGATTTTTTAATGATCAGGAACTTCGCGATTTAATTTCTTATTTAAGAGGGAAAGGTCAGGTGCCTTTGCCGTGAATGAAAGCTTGAATTGTGGCTGATTTGAGAAATTTAAGGGGATTCTGGGGCGTAAGGACACCTTTTGCTCCTAGCCGATGCCCATTCTATTACGGTTGGGTTATTGTATTTGCTGCAACGATCGGTTCAATATTCAGTATTCCTGGTCAGACTATGGGGTTCAGTGTTTTTACTGAGGTATTAATCGAAGAGCTTGGGTTAACGCGAGTTGAATTGAGCTCGGCTTATTGTTTGGGGACAGTTGCTAGTGGCCTTACTTTGCCTTGGTTCGGTCGTTTGCTTGATCTTTGGGGAGAGCGACGAATGGCAGTGGCTTCAGTTATTGCCACCGGATTAGTTTTATTTTATTTGGCCAAGTGTGATGTTGTTAGCCAGGTAATTGGTCAAGTGTTACCAGCGGGAATAGCATCGTTTGTGGTTATTTCTCTTGGATTTTACATGATACGAGCGGCTGCACAGGGAGTACTCTCGATGACTTGTCGCAACGCAATTGGTAAATGGTTTAATTACAGAAGAGGGTTAGCTTTGGCTATTAGTGGAATTCTAGTTTCGTTTTGCTACTCATTTGCTCCACGAGGGTTAGATTGGATGATTAAAAAGTATGGCTTTGATGGAGCTTGGTTAGTTATGGGCACTTCAACAATAGTTGTTATGGCTCCTTTGGCATGGTTGTTATTTCGGGATACTCCTGAGCAAGACGGTTTAGAGATGGACGGAGGCAAGGTGGCAGTTAAGGCATCTTTGAATCCTGATATGCACATCCATGTTGATTTTACACGACGTGAGGCCCTTCGTGATTACTCGTTTTGGGTCTTCAATTTTACTTTCTCATTTTATGGTTTATTTGCAACGGCTTTTACTTTTCATATTCTATCATTAGCAAAAGAGTATCATTTTGAAAACGAAAGAATTTTATCGCTCTTTGTGCCTATTGCGGCAATCAGTGTGATTACAAATCTAGTTTTTGGTTCGGTTAATGCGAGGCTACGTTTGAAGTGGTTATTATTGGTAATGAACCTTGGTAGCTTATCAGCAACGCTAGGAATGTTGTTTTTGGATCGATCAGGAGGAGTGTGGGGTTATGTGATCGGTAATGGGATTGCTAGTGGTGGATTTGTAAGTTTAACCGGTATTGTCTTTCCAAGGTTTTATGGGAGGCAGCATTTGGGAGCTATCAGTGGGGTTAACATGTCGGCTATGGTAATCGCCAGTGGTTTGGGGCCTTTATTCTTTGGTTTATGTCATCATTATTCGGGCAGTTACCAATGGATACTGCTTCTTAGCGTATCAGTTCCATTGTTATTAGCATTACTGTCTTTAGCTGCCGACAATCCTCAAAGGAAATTTGCAAACGTTAAATAACAGAAAGAGGGATCAAAAGGGGAGTGAAAATGGAGCCAGTTGTCAGATTCGAACTGACGACCGTTCGATTACAAATCGAGTGCTCTACCAACTGAGCTAAACTGGCTTTTCCCCGAAAGGAGGCGGAAAAATGCCGATTTCATTAAATTTAATCAAGCGTTTTCTTATTTTTTGTTCTAAATACCTTATGCTCAGATATGCAGGGATATGCACAGATATGAGCCAAAAGTCGTACCTCAAGTCGTACTTTTGAAAAACGGTTGCAGCTTGAGGAAATAAGCTAATAAATCCACTCTCCTGACAGATTTAAATTAAATTATGAAAAAACTAATACTAACACTTGGACTGATTGCAGGACTTAACTGTCTCTATGCTGCGCCAATTCACGATGCTGCACAAACAGGCGACCTGGAGAAAATAAAGTCGCTAGTCAATAGCGGTGTTGACGTTGATTCAAAGACCCCCTGGGGAGGGACACCACTAAGGATAGCTGTAGATTCTAATAAAGCTGAAGCTATTGACTTACTAATCTCACTGGGAGCAAATCTTGATTCAGTAAGCGAAGGAATAACTCCTCTACTTCTTGCTTTAGATAATAACCGAATTAATA
>NYWG01000036.1 GCA_002684915.1 Verrucomicrobiales bacterium | reverse complement strand
AAATTTGAATGAAGGTTATTTTTTAACATCAAACGCGAAAAGCAGGTCCTGATCACGAAGATAAAGCACCCCATTGGCTACAACTGGATGAGTCCATATTCTACCGGCCGGTTTACGCAACTCGGTCTGAGGCTCGAGCTTAAACCGACCATGTTCTTCCCATTCGTCGGCATTGGCTTCTGCGAGGACAACAGTGCCTGATCCTTCATCCATGCAGTATAACCGATTATCTGCATAAAATACGCAACCCTTACCGAGTTTTTTTGAATCCCATATTACATCGCCAGTCTTGAGACTCTGGCAGGTCCAGCCACGACCATCAGAATAGCCATAAAGATAATCATCTTTAAGCAACACACCACCATGATGATTCTTCATGTTTTTATTAGAATAATCCTCCTTCACACTATTATCGCTTCCAATGGTAATCTTGCGACATCCCACCCCGTATCCAGAACTAATATAAACTTGTTGCCCTTTTATTATCGGGGTTGGAATCACTGCTGTCCGACCTGGCCATGCGTTTTTCCATAGTACACTTCCATCTTTAACCGAAATACCAGCAAGCGTTTTTTGTGTTAGTTGAACAATCTGACGCTGTTTATTAAGTGTAGCTGGAACGGGTGAGGCGTACTGAGCACCGTCTGTCCAATCTGTACTACGCCATTTCACTTTACCTGTTTTTTTATCAAGTGCAGCGAGCGTTCCGCTTTTACCACCTGGTGTACAAATAACCAAATCTCCTTCAATCAACACCGACTCAGAGTAGCCCCAATAGGGAGCCTTGCCTCCAAGATCATTAACTAAATCAACTTGCCAAATAATTTCACCTTTGATTGCATTTACGCAAACGAGGCCACCTTTGGCACCCAAAGCGAATACCATTTCACCGTCCACCGTCGCAGCTCCTCTAGGACCATTCCCCCAGTTATTCGAGAACTCCTTGTTTAGAGAAACAGTCCACAGCGTCTTACCGGACTTAACAGACTTGGCAAATAAGTGCTCCCCTCCGTCCTTAGTCCCAAGAACAAATAGTCTACCATTTGCAATTGAAGGCGCCGAGTAGCCAACACCAATATCCCTTGATAACCAAATACGATTTGGCCCGGCGCTAGGCCAAGATTGCAGCAGGCCAGTCTCTGTGCTGATATCATCATGATTAGTACCGCGCCATCGTGGCCAGTCGACTGCAACTACGCCTCGAACAAGCGAAACCAATAAAAAAATAAGAATTAACTGTTTCATCTTCGGTTTATTAACGAACAAAAAATATCTATTCCATTAAAAAAATACTACTAATTTTATTCTTAGAATACCCCTTTGGCTTTAACGTTGAAATTTCAGTTGTAACTTTTCTGTCATAATATTCGTTTTCAAGAAAATCAGATAATCACTGAAATGAAAAAAATTATATTCAAATTAATGATGGCTTCCACATTCCTAGGCATGGTGGCAGAAGAAGCAATAGCACAAGAGCGCTCAGAACGACCTGATCGTGAGCGTGGTGAGCGAAGGGAAAGACCGGAACGTGCAGATGGTGAACGATCTCAGCGTAATCGCCAGAGACCAGGTAACAATGAAAGCGATCGTTCATCAAGGCGCCGACCGGAAACAAGCCAAAGAGGCGAGGATCGTCGTGGGTTTGGAGGTGGCCCAGCTGGATCTGGCGGTTTTATGCGGATGTTCCCGGTAATGGCAGCGCTCGATACGGACGGAAATGGTGAAATATCTGAATCAGAGATTAAAGGAGCAGTTGCTGCACTAAAGAAGTTAGACAAAAATAAAGACGGCAAGCTAACCGAAGACGAGTTACGACCAAGCTTTGGCGGTCGTGGTGGTTCTAGTGCAGGCCGCCAAAACCGTGGGGGGCAACAAGGAAGGCCATCTTTTCAAGGTGGCGATCGTCCATCAACGCGTGGCGAAGGAGGGCAGTCAAGCCGACGACGCTCACGCGGTAATAATGAAGGCCAAGAACGCCGCCCTCGCTAAAACAAACTGAATTAAGAGATTGTCAATCCGCTGGCCAAACATTTGTTTATTGGTCAGCGGATTTTTTAGGCATAAATCATCTTCTACCGCGATTACCAAAATTAAAACCGCCGCGACTTTCTTTTACATCCATCTTTAATATTCCAATAATAGAATCACCTTCATTCATTCCAACAGTGATTAATTTTAATTCGCCTTCTAGACTTTTCATCGACATGAACCTTCGAAATGCATTGCCATCCTGATCATCATTTATATCTCTTAGGCTAAGTGACCCTCGAAAAGAGACAGCCTTATCGTTCGACTTAAAATCTTTCCGATCAACTGTAATAACTACGGTTAGCTCTTTGCCATCATCTTCACTTACACCTTGCAAAGTAATAGTGGGGTTAAGAACCCTAGGGGCTCCGGACCCTCTACCTCCAAACCATCTTCGTAACTCCTCAGGTTGCCCAATAGAACCCAAATCTGTTATAGCAATATTTTCTCCGTTTAGATTAAGTTTAAGATCAGCTTCCCCCTCCCCACTTACATCACGCATTCTTTCATTAATCCATTTGGTCTTAAAACTGCCGGTTAACTCTCCAACTTTAACCGAATGCCTCGGAATTCTTGGGCCGTTCTGAATACTCACTGGCCACTCACTTAATTCCGATTCTATGTCAGATCTTCGACTCTCAACAAATGTGATTAGCTTTTCGACACCCTCATCCAATCGATTTTGTCTACTATGAAGATGATCCCGAGCGAAGGCCTGAATACGCTTAATATCATCTATAATTTCATTTTCAACCCACACTTTTTTCAAAATATCGACCATTGTCACTTTATACAGTGCTTTTACTTCATCAATTTGGAAAAGACGATTTGCAAGCATACTCTGACTATAAACTGACTTAGGTTGATTCTGATCACTGCCATACCTACTGAAAGGCCCTCGGTCTTTTGTAAACGCACCATCTGCACCCCACGGAATAAAATGGAAACGATTCTGATCATTAGGGTTTGAATAGGCATAATAATTGTTTTGATTATTTGTATAACCATCCCAAAAACCGAGAAGACTCTCCATAGCCCAAAATCTAACGAATTTTTCGAGGTTGATATACTTCTTTGCCTCATCCAAATCAAAGCCTTCTTTTGTTTCAAGGATATCAGCTAACTTTAACGCCTGAACTCGATTCTTTTCAGTATAACCATTCTTTGCCTCAATATTCTGAACAGCAATAGGATAAAAATCTGAAATTGTTCCTTCATATAACTCCCCTGGATATTTTTGATAGTGCTTTTTAATAAACGGCGACCTAACAGACTCAACATGAGAATAAACCCCAAGGTACTCCCCATTAACAGTCACCTTACAATGACTAACTCGAGGAGCTGGAATCCCAGCTTTATTAAATAATTTATAGGTAAGATACTGACTTGCAAGCGATACATCCTGAACATTGTTATTCAGCGTTAGCCGATCTAACCCTACAATTGGTGACTGGTCTTCATATTCATTAAACTTAACCTTAAGGGAAGGACGATCTGGGTTCAGAGACCCAATAAAGCCCTTGGTACGAATACCTATATTTTTGATTATTTCACCATCTACACTGATATCGGCCTTGTACAAATTGAAACGTTTACCACTTGAAGCGCCTCCTCCAAAAATACGACTCATGCTTCTGTTATTCCTATCACTCTCCCTACGTAGTTTTTCCCAATCTGAAGGCAACATTTTAACATTAATCTCCATTAAGTGATCAATACGAAATAGATCATCAGCTTTCAGCTTGGTCTCTTCTGCGATAGAGCTGATTGACAAAACAAAACAGCAAACAGCAAATATAATTTTCCTAATTAATATAAAATTATTCATGATTTCTAGAGGACACATATTTTATTTAAACTGTTTAGTAAAGCCTTCCTCACCAACAAACGAAGGTTTATGTTTAAACGGATATGGAACAGATAAAAAATATATACAAACAACTCTTCTCGTGGCAAGGCGATGTAGGGCGAGGTTTGTACGCATCAACTGGGTTTGTACTGTTCTTTTTCAAGTGGAATCTAGATCGTATTATAAGTGGTTATTTTTTCTCGATAACTTGGCTCCCTTACCAATACATGATGCCAGAAATCGATTTGCAGGATAAAAAGAATTTAGCACTAATACTATCCCTNACAGCCCTNCCTTTCATATACTTAGGGATACTGCTAACCNTTAAGCGTCTACGTGCCATAGGNACCCCAACTTTCTTGGCAGTCCTATTCTTTATACCATTCGTAAATTTAATTTTTTTTATGGTGTTATCGGTGCTGCCAACCCGAATAAACAAAAATAAAGATGAACTTCCGCCTCCAAACTGGGTTTCTCGATTTGCGCCATTGACACCATGGAAATCTTTTCTTTTTTCTGCTGGAACTTCTGTGCTGCCTTGCTTACTTCTCCTCGTTACTGCCATACAATTACTTCAAAGCTATGGATGGGGAGTTTTCGTAGGCTTACCATTTATTCAAGGAGTGTTCACAGTCCTACTACATAGCTGTCACCATAGACGCAGTTATATTCATTGCATACTCGTAGCATTATCAGCATGCGCAATGCTAGCTGCATGCATTCTACTTCTCGCCATAGAGGGAATCATTTGCTTAGCAATGGCCACATGCATCGCCATACCAATTTGCGCTCTTGGCGCTTCGGTTGGATATTTTATCCAAGCCACATATCATGCTAATCGTGTGCCAGCTGCACTTTTGCTGGCTCTACTTTTTTTAATGGGTTTCGAAAAAGTCGAGTCGCCTAAACCAACCAGCTTCGCAGTAACTTCAACCATCGACGTTAACGCTCCACCTGAAACAGTATGGCAAAATGTAGTTAGCTTTAGCGAATTACCCCCAGTTGAAGACTGGCTGTTCAAAACCGGCCTTGCCTATCCTATCCGTGCAAAGATTAACGGCACCGGCGTGGGAGCCATAAGACACTGTGAATTTTCAACCGGCCCTTTCGTCGAGCCCATTACAATTTGGAATGAACCCAATCACTTACGCTTCGGCGTAACATCTATGCCTCAACCAATGCAGGAATGGACATTTTACAAACATATTCATCCTCCTCATCTAGATGGCTATTTCAAAACAACTCAGGGAGAATTTCGCCTTAAATCTATTGGGAATGAACAGACAAGACTACATGGAACTACTTGGTATGAAAATGATCTCTCCCCTGCTCTCTACTGGAAAATTTGGTCTGATTTTTTAATACATCGAATTCACCTTCGTGTACTTAAACACGTTAAATATCTTTCAGAAAAAAAGAATTGAATTATTAACCTGATTCACAAAAGCAACAAAAACTATACTTATTAAACATTTTTAATAATAATTGATTCATACCGTATTATTAAAATTAAAAAACACATGAATGACTACAAAACGTATGAAATGATCGGCAGCGATGGCGAACAGTATGGACCGTTCACTATTCAAGAATTAGAGGAAACAGTTTCACAAGGCCGAGCCAATGCACAAACCCAAATCAGGGAAATAGGATCTGAAGAATGGCATCCGCTCGGTCAAATTATCTCCTCCGACATATCAGAAGCCGCCGCTCAACCATTGGAAGCCGCCATCCCCAGCGATCAGCCATTGGATATGAACAAGGCGCTCAGTGATGGATGGAAATTATTAAAGGAGAATCTTGGAATTATGATTGGAGCTGGTGCTATCTTTTTTGGCATTATGTTAGTTGCAGGATTAATTGGAGCTATTATACCTGGCGCGCAAATATTCGTCCAAGGACCTTTGACAGGGGGCTTCATAATTCTAACGCTTAAATTATCCAGACACGGCCAAGCACAGATAGAAGATATATTTTTGGGATTTAAAAATTATGGATGGCTATTGCTCTCTACTCTTGCTCAAGGCGCAATAATATTCGCATCCATAATACCGGGGCTTATTGTTCTGATAATTGGTATAGTTGTTATGGCCAATGGAAATACCGAACCCGGTCCAAATGCATTAGGCATTGCTGTGTTAATAGCAGGCGGTTTGCTATCTCTAATTTCAATCTTAATAGCTTTAACACTTATATGTTTCATGGTGCATTTAGTTGCTGACAAGCGAGGCACATTTGGAGATGCCTTTTCGGCTACGTACAAGGGAGGAAAAATGAATTTCTGGAGCCTTCTTGGAATGCTTATCATTATTGGCATAGTTTCCACCCTTGTCATTGGTCTTACTTGCGGTGTTGGAACTTTATTCGTCATTCCTTGGAGTACTGCAGTTTGGGTTAAAGCTTACGAACAGATTTTCCCCACACATTCTACTACCATAGAAAGCCAATAATTACTTATTAAAAAGCACCTATGAAAAAACAACTTAAATGCGGGTTTACCTTAATTGAGTTGTTGGTTGTTATTGCAATAATCGCAATCTTGGCAGGCCTTTTATTACCAGCACTAGCCCGATCCAAAGCAAAGGCTAATAATATAAAATGCATCAGTAACCAAAAGCAAATCGGCATCTCGTTCATGATGTACGCTGGTGACAACGACGAGTCCTACCCTACTCTTACAAATTGGGCGACTTCAGGAGGAAAAAAAGGAAACAGCAATGCTTACAGTGGCCGAACTGAAATTAAAGACAGACCATTAAACGTATACGCTCAATCCGTTGAAGTATTTTCATGTCCTTCAGACAAAGGAGATTCATTGAGCAATGTAGACCACTGCTACACTGCCTGGGGAACAAGTTATCTTCCCCAATTTAGCCATGACTCTTTCCGTGTAAAAATGGTTTGCGATTATAAAAGAGGACGTTCCATTAAGTCGGGAGAAATAGCCCTAAACCCGACAAATAAAATTATTCAAGGCGACTGGACTTGGCATCCTAATCGCACCAAGGAGAATCCAAAATACCTGTGGCATACTGTTCGGGGCCAATTTCGAAACAATATTCTATTTGGAGACGGGCATGTGGATTTCTACAAGTTTCCAAATGAAGCGCCGGGATGGATATGGAGCCCAAAACCTGATCACCAATGGAAATGGTGGTAAGGGGGCAGCTTTAATACTCAGTGCACAAATTCATCCACTGCAGCTTTTTGGAATCCTTTTCGGACCAATGAATTATCTCCATTCGGAAATCCGGCACGCTGAATCATAAGGACATATATCAAACCTGATTTAGGATCAGCCCAACTTTGTGTCGCATACGCACCGCCATGCCCATAAGTACCAGAAGAAAACATCCCTGTTGAGCCTTTAGACTCTTTCACTACCTGAAAACCTAATCCCCAACTCATACCAGCTACGAATCCTGTTTCTATATTACCGGTCTGTGTTTGGGTCATTTGCCTTACAGTTTTCTTTTTTAGCAAACGCTTTCCTTGTACAACCCCACCGTTAAGCATCATTTGATAAAATTTAGTAACATCTTCCGCAGTTGAATAAAGACCTCCAGAAGCAAAAGGAGTACGTCTTCGATCACTTAACTTGCCATCGACAATGAACACCTTTACCTCCTCTAAAGAGCCTTCTTTATTCGGACGATAAGATTTAGCAACGCGACTTGACTGACTAATATTCGGCCAAAACGTAGTATCTTTCATTCCACATGGAATCAATAATCGCTCTTTTAAAAAGTCACTAAACGCCATTCCTGAAACCACCTCAACGATTCTACCGAGTGTATTGATTCCTGTATTGCTGTATTGCCATCGACTACCTGGCACGAAATTCAATGGGGTCTTTGAAGCAGCCATTACCAATTCTGCCAATGTGCTATCCCCTCTTGGCCTAGCTACGTTAGCCAGGCCAGAAGTATGCGTAAGCAGATCATGAATCGTAATCGGCCTTGGAACAGGCTCCAAAGTTAAAGTCGTCTTAGACCTATTCTTAATCATCCATTGGCCTTTGAACTCCGGTAAATACTTCTGAACAGGATCATCGATTGATAACTTTTCTTCATCCTGCAACATCAACACACAAACTCCCGTCATCGGCTTAGTCATACTGGCAATCCAAAACATGTGATCTGGCCTCATCCTCTCTCTTGTCTTCAGATCTGCATAACCCACAGATTCGAGCTGCAAAATCTTATCCTTTGTCGCCACAACAGTCACACTACCTGAAATTATATTCTGATCTGCAAAAGCCTGCATTCTTTCCCGCACTTTAGATGATTTAGTTGAATCATCTGCAGCTGCAACCGCAACAAAAAGTAAAGCAGAGCAAAAAATAAGAATATTTCTAATAACCATGAACCCTTTTAAATAATACACACTTATAGCTCAAACAATAATATAAATATTTCAGATTAAGATTAGTAAGTGGCAATCATCACCCCCCACTTCCTGTCCTGTCTAAATTTGGCAGTACTTTTCGAAATTGATAAGTCACACCCCATAAATTTTCCGGCCTCATGGTAGTGCCATCTTTCATGAACCGCACACTACCATCTACAAAAGTATAATTGGCCCCCCCGCCAGAGTCAGAACTATCACCGCCATGTTTTGACTGATCAATTTCCTTCACGTCATTTCCTTCATCCTGATAAAAATCCATATGACAATGTCGAGATCCTTTTCTCTTTTCACCAAAAGTAATCGTGCTGGATGGCTCAGGTATATAGGCCATCTTCATACCAATTGGCCACTTCCAAGTTTCAAATTCTTCTTTGGAAAGTCTGGTTGCAAAAAAATCATTAAACCCATTAATTAAAAAACCATGATTAGCAGAAAATCCATCTGATGGGCATTTAACCACTGAAGATAAGACATAATATGGCTTAAGAGAGGTTAACCAATTTTCCCGGCCTGAAATACGAGGAGGAAAATGATCATCATGATCATCCACATACATCTGAAGCCCCATATTTAATTGGCGAATATTACTAAGACACTTAATCTGATTTGCCTTCCCTTTTGCACGAGATAAAGCCGGCAACAACATGCTAGCCAAAATTGCTATAATAGCTATCACTACAAGCAATTCAACGAGAGTGAATGCGCGCATTGACAAGGTCTTATTTAAGACTTTCATAAAAACTAATAATTTCTTTTATCTCTAATCAGAATAAGGAAATAATTGAAATATTTTCACACAAAAACGTACAGTTTAATTTGTTTAATGGTTACAAAGCAGAAAATGAAGCTACATGGATTTCAATTATTTAAGTGATCTCACTGAAACATTAATCCTCCAGTCGATATTCTAATCTCAAGCGGCATCTCTTTTTCTCGTTCGACTATCACTAGAGAATCCCCTTGAAAAGCCACTTTATCAACGCCCAAATAATCTTCCGGAATTTTTGCCAAGAAACATCCATAACTTTTAGTGATGTTTTCGTAAGCATCAAGAAATTCAAATAATTGACGCCCAAAAATTTCTCTCTTCTTAACTAAAACTGAAAATGGCTGATGCAAACCGGTGGAGCCAAACTCCAGACCACGAGCATGAGGCTTACCGTCTTTCAACTTCCACCAATGATTAAACCATGGATAATCGACTCGCTTCCAGACATATCCAAAAATCAATCTTCTCTTACTGTTGCTAGCAACAGCCCAACCTAAATCTTCGTCAATCACGAATGAAGTAACACTTGGTTCTTCACTATCAACCATTTGTCGCATTTCAATTTTTTTTCCATCCTTCGTGATTGCACTTGGCCAAATAAACTCTGACTTTTCTGGATCAGGCATCAGGCCTCCTTGAGCAAATCCCCGACGACCGTTGGAATCGACCACACAATTCTCATCAAGGAATGGAGGCCCTATGGTAGGATGCTGGACTATATTAAAAATGCGACCCAACTTATTCTTATTCGTAATTTTCTCACTGACCAAGAAAAAAGCCGAGGTTGAAGCTAAAGTAACAGAACGATCAATTCTTAATCCTGCCAAAGGCAAATCTGCTGCCATTTGCACATTAATCCCTACAGGAGTGACTTCGATATCTCTCAATACTTGCCACACAATTTTTGTGGATTCACCGTGGTAAGGCATACCATTTTTGCCTTCTGCATCTGATGGAGGCCCCCATCTATCACAACAAAGGAAGTGCCCCATTGAGCCCGTCTGATCACCTGGATTACGACTACCCCAGTTGAGAGGATTTAGTTTCGAATCATTAAATCTAAATTCAGGAATCGAACCCCCTGCAATATCTATAACCAACCGAGATTGATCGTTATTTAAAACTAATGACCGACGGCCCTGCACTCGTTCTTCTGCGAGCACTTGGTTAAGTAAAAAAAGGCAGATAACAATTAAGTTTGATCTAAAAGGCTTCATCTATGCTGCATTAAAAATCAGAGACCCTATTCCCAATATGATTTCAAACTAAGCTCCAACCTTTTCGGTAGGAGCGCCTAAGGTATTGCTCTGCACTCTGTGCATTNGGGATTTTGAGTGATTTCGCATCCCAATTGATTTTTTTTCCGGACCGATAGGCAACATTGCCAAGATGATTGGCCTCTGTAAGTGGCCCGGCATAACCGAAATCACAGGTTGTCGGCGCGCCAGTTTTGCAGGCATTCAACCACTCAGCATGGTGCCCGATAGAAGGAGAAATCCAAGGATCAGGTGATTGATAATCTTTAAAGTCTTTTTCCGGCAACAAGACATGCTTGCCATAATCCGATAACAACATGCCGTTGTCGCCAATGAATAGAATACCACTACCCCATTGCGGAATGCCTTTTTCCTTCCAGATACTAGGCTTGTTCTCACCTTGGTGCCAAGTAAGTGTTACCGGCGGCATCCCATCACGCTTACCATAGGAATACTTTGCGGACATTGATGCCGGAGCAATATCGTGATGAGGCGGCGCCCCCCAAGCCTCAACAGTATTCGGAGCATCGAGTTTTAAAGCCCAAAAAGGCAAATCGTTAAAGTGGCTACCTAGATCGGACATGGTTCCGTTCCCAAAATCCCACCAGCGATACCACTTGGGACCTGGAAAGTAGACCGAATGAAAAGGCCTATATGGGGCAGGCCCTATCCAAAGGTCCCAATCTAAACTCGCTGGTGGTTTTTGAATCTCAGTTGGAGTTTTAAACGACCATACAATGTCTCGATTTCGCTTTGCCGCTTCCTGGCTTTGCCAACCCCAAGCACGACCAACCCATACGTGAGCCTCACGAACAGGCCCGATTGCACCGGACTGAATTTTTTCTACAACGCGCCGATAGTTGTTGCCTGCGTGAATTTGCGTACCCATTTGCGTGGCAACGCCTGCTTCCTTGGCTGCCTCTGTGAGGACACGTGCCTCATAAACATCACGCGTCAGAGGCTTCTCACAATAAACATGTTTTCTAGATTTTAGCGCAGGCAAAACTGCGAAGGCGTGAGTGTGTTCAGTGGTACTAACCACCACGGCATCAATATCTCCAGCCTTTTCATAAAGCTTACGAAAGTCCTTATATTTACGAGCCTTGGGATATTTGGATGCTGCACGATCCAGATTCTGCAAATTCACATCGCAGAGAGCCACAACGTTTTCGGTCTTTGCCGTACTTGCCAAGTTTGCACCTCCCCGACCACCAACACCTATTACAGCAAGGTTAAGTTTTGAGGCTGGAGACCTAGCACTAACAATAGCCGGAAACCCAAGGGAAGCGGCACCAAGCCCAGTAGATTGAATAAATTGACGCCGAGATGTTCTTCGGAAAAATAGTGGATTCATGATTACACGAACTGTTTCAAAATAATTATAAAAATCAAATCAATTATAGAACAACCCTCAGAAACGTAAAGTAATTGAGGGTTGTTAAATTGACTACTACAGCTAGATTCTGGAATGTAGTATCAGCCTCTAAGCCTAGCTTATTACTGCAAAGACTTAATGCGAATCTTTCTAAAAGCAATTGCTCCATGATCGCCTTGAAGCATGATAGGCCCAGGCTGGTCAACATTCTCATCCAGATGCCCACCAGTGCTCCGATCAACCTTGAGACCATCATGAATTTTCACACCATTTAATATCACGGTAACTTTGTCGCCTCTTATAGTCGCCTCAGCAGACTGCCATTGGCCTGGTTTGCGGGAGACAAATTTTGAGGGGGCAGAAAAACCGTAAATACCACCATTACCACCCGGTTTAGGAGTTCCATTCTTGTAGTCATCTAGGATTTGAATCTCATGTCGGCCTCTTAGGTAGAAACCACTATTACTGCCCGAAGGAATCATGTATTCATAGCGAACAGTAAAATCCCGAAACTTAGAATTACTAACAATATCAGTGCCATGTTTGCCACTAGGTATTTCATTTACCAACATGCCTTTTTGAGCACTCCAACTCTTCAAACCATCTGGATTCCGAAAAGTCCAACCGTCCAAATCAACACCATTAAATAGTGCCTTGAAACCTTCATTCTTTTCTTTTTTGCTGACAATATAGCGAGTGTCTTGAGGTTTTGAGCCCCCCTTAGCCAAACCTAGTGCCCAACGAATTCCACCAAGAATGTGAGCCTGGTATTTCTCATTTTCCCAAACATCATTTCTGTGACCAAGCGATGTGTAAAAAATATTACCAAGTCCTACTTTTTTAGACCAAGCGATAGGATAATCACCCGGCATTTTGGTATTTGGATGCTTGTCTAATGACAGTAATCCGTGAACTCGATTACGATGGAAACTTTTGAATAAATAAATTTCATCATGAATCGTAAAACTTTTTCCGAAATGCTTTACGGCAGGATGTTTTAAATCCTCATTAAGGCAATCTACAGTTGCCTGGGCGCCGTGGGTTTTAAATTCACCTCCCAACATATCAACAAATGCAGGAAACCCATGGAATGTATCGCTACAGCTGTGCATTCCAATAAATGCCTTCCCTGACTTAATCCACTTTATGAAGCCTTCCTTGTCAGGAAGAGGCAGATCTCCAGTTGTATTTGCAAAAATAACACCATCAAATTTCTTTAGTGATTCTAGAGTCATCTTTGTTTTCATATCGTCATCGTTACGTACATAATCAACCTCGAACACTCCACTGCTTTTTGCTAACTGTCCCAGTACTTTCTCAGCCGTGGGGATTGAACCATGACGAAATCCTTTAGTAACTGTGACTACTAAAAGATTTTTAGACGCTGCTACAACTCCGTTTGTAAAACCTAGTATCGCTAATAAATATAGAACACGAAAGACGATCTTACTTATTGTTCTAATTTGGATTGTTGTGAGGGGCATAACGGCCAAAGAATAACTGCACCCATAGAATGACTTCAACTTAAAACAAAAGACATTTACATTAAGAATGTGTGTGTTTCCTCAAAAACAATCAATCGGAAAGCACTTTATTCTTCGTTAAAAAAGATAAATTCTTCTTTTGACTCCAGTTCCTTTGCCTTCTTACCTCCATTCTCACTTAGAAGGGCGACTATCTCCATGTGACTTCGATCAGTCGCCCAATCTAAGGCTGTCTTGTCTTCTCCAGTAACTGTTTCACTTTTTAGGTTTACCTCTGCTCCCCTTGCTATGAGCAGCTCTGCTACTTCCTTGTGGCCCATCATCGCCGCTGCAATCAATGGCGATGAGCCATCGTTTATCTTCGCATTTATATCTGCCCCATTACTTATCAGTAGCTCGGCGATTTCTTTAGTTGATGCACTATGCAAAGGAGTGCTTCCATATCGATTCTTGGCAGTCGCGGATGCACCATTAGCAATTAGTAACTCTACACATTCCTTGTACCCCCCAGCAGCAGCCACAGACAAAGGTCCAAATACACTTAAATCAGCCCCGGCAGACAAAAAATCTCTCAACGCTTCAATGTCTCCTACTTTAGCGGCAACAGTAACTGAACCATATTTTCCACCATTTTTCTGAAGAAAGCTTACTAATGCGGTTCGCTTGCGTTTTATTGCCTCATCTAATGGTGTTTCACCTTTGAATGAACCTGATGTACTTTTCACATTCACATCAGCTCCCTTTGTGATGAGTATTTCAGTAACAGCTTGATGCCCTTCTCGTGCTGCACGATGCAATGGCACTCTCCCCATTTTATCCTTTGCGTTAATATCAGCATTATTTGCAATAAGAAATTCAACGACTTCCTTATGCCCTTCTCGTGCTGCACGATGCAGAGGAGTCATTCCTCCTACCCCTTTTGTATTCACATCAACACCTACAGCTAATAGTTCTTTTATTATTTCAATGTTCCCCTTATTTGCAGCATCGTGAATTGAGGGGCCTGATTCTTTAACTTTAGATGGTTCTGGTTTTGCTTCTTCGGAAGCAATCTCCTGATGTGCTTCTCTACACCCCACTAACAGCACAGTTGCAATCATTATAAATAGTAAAGACTTCATTTCTCTTCAGACCTTATATATGTGGTGTTCACTTTACCTTCTCTAAATTTAAAGAGAAATACAGAAGTACAATCATGGGAATATCGAATCTTTAATTTCTTTGTAATCCATATAGCTAACATTGATATCTCGAAAAACCCCATATTCTCTATTACTTAAATATCTCATTTTCTATGACTCATCCCACAAACTTTGCATGCAAGCATAATTGGTTATAGTTTCATTTCCTTTTCAGCTTCTATTTCCTCGTCATTAGAACTGTCCCCATGAAATTAGATTCGGGCTAAACCTTCAACGCAAGTGCCTGCCTATATACCATTCCTCTTTCCAATAGATTTTCCCTCTTTTTGCCTGCGATGCATGACCATCAGCCCACATTATGTTCCCAACATCACTATGGCGGTAGTATTCGTCAAGACGCTCTTTCCAGGCTGCCCACTGGCCAAGAAATATAGGAGTGTCGTCCACTCCATCCAGCATAGATTCCCATGCATCCTGAAAAACCAAAGTCTCGGAAGGGCGCGGATAGCTGGAAATGGCACGTGCCTTGATGGGCGTCGAGTTCTGATTAACTCCCCCTTCCCAGACAGCTAGTTCCAATCCAAAAGATCGTCGATTGGATGTCCTAAAGAATCCATTGAATCCATAAGTAACATATTTAAATCCATCCTTAAAAAGCCCATCCTGATGTGGCGGTCTGATATATTGATCGTCAACTGCCTTAGCAGCTGGACACAAGAATACATTTGGGCTCCAACCTGTGTAGGACACGTAAGCAACTCCCCAATAGGCTTCAGGATGGTAGGGAGCAATCATTTGACTCCTATTCGGAGTTGGATCCGAAAAATCGCCTCTGTCTTTAATCCATCGCATCCAATTACGACGCGGATGGCCTCTCCCATCATGATCATCGGCATATTGATACCAGGCCAGTTGAATCTGTCGCATATTACTCTTACATTTAATCTGCTT
>NYWG01000035.1 GCA_002684915.1 Verrucomicrobiales bacterium | reverse complement strand
GAGCAATTCGGACCTGATGGGCAGGGGTGACATGATGAGGAACGAGATGATGGGGAACATGCAGGACATGGGTCGAGGAATGATGAGTAGCGGTGGAAGAGATATGATGCGGTCTCAGAGCGAGATCATGAGGCCGGGACAGCAAGACATGATGCGTCCGGACATCATAGACTCCAGAGACTCGAGCTTCTCCAGGGAGATGATGGCCAGGGAGGGCATGATGGCCAGGGAGGGGATGATGGCCCGAGAGAGGGAGATGATGTCTAGGGAGAGCATGATGGCGCGGGAGAACAGGGAGATGCTGAACTCCCGGGAGAGAGAGGCTATGATGCGCCCCCCAGTGGACATGATGCGTGGTGGACCTGCGGAAATGCTTAGAGGAGAGGCTCCTCACATGGGCAGGGAACCACCCCAGGGTATGATGGGCAGAGATCAGGGCATGATGGGAGGGAGGGAGAGCAACATGGGCAACAGAGAGCAAGGGATGGGGATGGGAAACAGGGACCCTATGATGAGATCCATGTCCGTGTCCAACGGTGGGAGCAACAACAGCTTCTCTGGTATGGGAGGTGGTGGACAAGGAGGAATGGGAGTAGGTGGAGGAGGAGACAATGGTTTCAACCGGTCTATGTCTTATCATGGCAACTCTGCCTCCCCACCTCTCGGCGGTGATGCTGGTCTTAAAATTGGAACCTGGAATGAGGGCCGAGGTTCTGATGGAGGAGGAGCTGGTAGAGGTGGAGGAGGAACCGGAGGTTTTCCTGCAGTCTCCAACTTTGAGATTGGCACTTTCAACATGAACGATCCTGGCAGCAGAAGCTTTGGCAATGGGTACAGTGGAGGTATGGGTGGAGGACCAGGCACCCAGAGCAACAACGGTCCGATCCAGCCAGGAATGGGAATCCGAGAAACTGGAATCATTGAGAAACTTCTCCACAGTTACGGCTTCATCCAGTGCTGCGACAGGCAGGCTAGACTGTTCTTCCACTTCTCTCAGTTCGACGGCAATATTGAACACCTCAAGATAGGCGATCCTGTCGAGTTTGAGATGACCTATGATCGTCGCACAGGCAAGCCCATCGCGTCGGCCGTGAGCAAGATTGCCCCGGAGGTGGTGATGAGCGAGGAGCGGGTGATCGGGACGGTCACGACGGAGGTGAAGGTGTCCCCCGACGGGTCGGAGATGCAGGGGAGGATCAGCTACGAGAACCGCGGCGAGTGTTTCTTCCTCCCTTTCAACATCGTCGATGTAGAGGGCAATGTCACCCTGGCCGCGGGTGAGAAGGTCAGCTTCCAGATGGCAACTGTTCAGAGGTCGGGAAATCTCGCCGCAAAAACTATCAGACTTGAGAACCCTGCGGCCCCTGTCAAGTATCAGGGGGTGGTCAACAGCATGAAGGAGTCGTATGGTTTCATCGAGAGAGCCGATGTGGTGAAGGAGATCATCTTCAACTTGAACGAGGTGATCGAGGGCCGGGAGGAGGACAACAGCCACATCCAGTTAGGGGACGATGTAGAGTTCAACATCCAGACGAGGAACGGGAAGGAGGTGGCCTGCAACCTGACCAAACTCACCACTGGCACCGTTGTCTTTGAAGATGTTGGACTAGACTACTTCACAGGACAAGTGCTCAAGCCTTTGGACAGGGCAGGAAAGTACCAGCAACAGGACCCTCTCCCTGGCCGGGTGAAATACAGGGCCATGGACAGGTCCGAGGCCGAAATTCCCTTTGGAGAAAAAGACCAGGTCGGCGATTTCACGCTCAGACATGGCGACTGGATCAAGTTCGTCGTCGCCATCGACCGTCGGGACAAGCTAAAGAGAGCAACCCGGATTGAGCTGCTGGACGAGAGCTTCAAGGTCTCGGACGAGAGGAGGGAGCAGGGGGTGTTGCAGGCCCTCAAGGAGGGTTTTGGCTTCCTCAAGTGCGTCGATCGCAGCGAGAAGATGTTCTTCCACTTCTCAGAGTGCTTGGACGTCAACAGAAAGCTCGCTCAAAATGACGAGGTAGAGTTCACAGTGTCTCCAGACCCAGGAAACTTGGGACGCCANCTGGCGACTCGAATCAAGCACCTGGCACCTGGCTCGGTCAAGTTTGACATTGTCATCGCTCAAAACATCCTCGGCCTTCTCACCGAAGAGCCGGCNTCAACATCGTGGCCAAGATCGCCATCAAAGACCGCCAGCAGTCCAGAGTCTCCTTGCAAAACAGAGGGAGCCGGGAAAATTGTCTACGAGTTGAACGGACTGCCTCTCTCCATTCCACTTTACGCCACTGACTGCGACCTGCGCGCAACCCCCAGAGTCAACGACAAGGTTCAGTTCAACATCAACCAGCTAAAAGCGACCAAAGAGACGAATGCGGTGAACATCCGAATCATCGAGAGGGCTCAGCCCACCGCCGAGAATAAGATCTCGGAGCCCTCGTCCCCACCCCGGGAGAAGAAAGAGTCAGCTGGGAGGCTGGGAACTCCCCAAAGAGGATATGTTGCCGCCCTCAAAGACGGCTTTGGGTTCATTGAAACCTTGCAGCATGACAAGGAGATCTTCTTCCATTTCTCCAATGTGGAGGGCAAGGCTGAGAAGTTGGAGGTGGGTCAGGAGGTGGAATACTCCATCTACTCCAGGGAGAAGGGAGGCAAAGTTTCAGCTGAGGGTGTGAAGCCTCTGAGCAAGGGAGCCATCCCCAAGGCACCTTGCAAGGAGGATGTTCTCAATGGGAAAGTGATGAGGCCACTTAGATCAGTGAACCCTGACCAGGCAGACTACTGTGGTCTTATCGTGGCCAAGTCTGAGGATGGCACCATCTTGGGAGAGTTTGAGTTTGGCATTGCCAGCCTTCTCAACAAGAAAGAATTGCTGCAGGAGGGAGATCCAGTAAATTTTCAGGTGAGCCAGGCGGAGAATTTTGCCCTGAACGTGAAGTCGAACAAGCAAAAGCTGAGATCCCACGTGGAGGCTGTGAAGGGTCAATTTGGCTTCCTCTCCTACGAGCAGGATGAGGGGAAGAAGCTCTTCTTCCACATGAGCGAGGTGGAGGGAGGGGAGATTCTCCAGGTTGGCGACGAAGTGGAGTTTGTTGTGGTGACAAACCAGCGCACGAGGAAACACTCGGCGTGCTGCGTGAGGAAATTGTGCACCTCCAGACGCCCAGAGAGACTCATCTCCAAGCTCAAGACCATGAACTTGGAGGAGGCCGCCAGGGGAGGACTCAAGGTGACCGTGGTCCGACAACCAAAGGGCCCAGACGGAACGAGGGGTTTCAGACCACGCGGCTCCCCGAGGGAAAGAACCCCAGCTGTGATGGACCTCATGGAACAGTTGACTGCCCAGTAGGCCAGCATCATCATCATCACACTGCTGGACCTCATGTAAGAGAAGACCAAGGAGCAAAGTTGCCACATTTCATTTGTAAACTTATATAAGCCAGAAACTGAGGGGATGGTAAACCGGATAAAGCGTAGGAAAACGGAAGCATTTCCTTGAGATGAAATTATATTCCTTTTGTGAAAAGATTAAGTGATTTTCTCCACCACTCTGTGATTTTGATTTCAACATTGAAACTCCAGCTACTTTTGGCGTCTTAACTGTAAAAAGCAAAGAATTTGACTCTCTACAACATTTTTGCTCTTTTTCCCAAAACCACTCACAATAAGTAATCGATTATGCACTCGTCTCCACTTTTATATTCCACTGTAACCAACGCAAATTATTTATTTACGAGATTTGAATTCCGACTCTCCCATCTTCTGATCAAGCACATTAACCAAGCTATAACAATTTGTACCATTGAATCAATCAATCAAATTAATAGGAAAATCTAGTGTTCTTATGAAGAAAGTATTATCGAAATGAAGGCGGAATCGAGTTATTGAAGATGTGCAAAACCAAAGATAGATTTTCATTTTTTGTAAAAATTGGAAACAAGCAGCAAAGCAGGAGGAGGATACAACTGGCGCCACATTTAGTGACGTCGTCGCCATGGGTTTCAAAACATTCACACTCCACGCCATGCCACCCCTGTGCGAACAAAAGAAAACAAACCAACAAGCTTTTTTTTCCTCGGCTAACATAAAGCCGTAGAAGAAATATCCCTCAAACAAACACTACTACAGCCGAAACATCAGAATTTTTAGGTGAAAATACCAGGTTCATATTCGTCTCAAAATGGCCTTATGCTCTGTGATTAACTTAACTGAGGAAACTTAACCTCTATAAAATTATAGCATATATTGCTGCAACCCCTTCTGTGTATACAATTTTTTTAGAAACATTTTCGTATTGCGCGCGCCACCCATATATAAAGCTCACATTTTTTTACCATTGATTTTGTATTTTTCACGGATCAAAATTAATTCAACTTTGATCAAAATCTATATTTCTGGCGTTTATTGATCATCTACATTATACAATACACAAAATTGTTCCTTGTTAAAGAAGAAAAAAATGACGTTGAATTAGAAAATCTCGATCTCTTCGTAATATTTATATAAAGCTGTCTCCGTATCCAGTGCGTTTTCCGCACTGGCTGTGAAAACTGAAGCCACAAGATAGCATCTCCACCTAACTTGGGCCGGAAAGACCTGAAGAAACAGAAAACAGAAAGTGTCAAAAATTCCACCATCTTTGAAAGGTCCAAGTTGGGCGGAGGTGGCCATTTGTACTATCATTTTAGCCAGACTGTCTATGTGATATTTTGAAACTTTATCCAGTCAGAAACCGTGCGTAATTGTGGATGATCAAAGGCACATTGAGTCATAAATTTTTATAATGAAAACTATACGAAACTGGCAAAAAAACGTAAAATAACAATCAAGTGCCTCTGATCGTCAAAATGTCAAGAAACCTTAATTTCTACCCTCGGAATGGTGAAATTCCCCAAAAACTTGATGAAAAGGGAATTTCCCCACTCTGATACAGTTTCCCCTTCGAGGAAATTGTGACAATATTTTATAGATATTTTGTGCTTTTTTTTGATAATAATTTCAATCATTTACAAGTTATACGAGTAGGTCCAACTTGACCTANTAAACAGACAACAACTAGCAACGNGTTGAATTTTGAACCTTGCTCTGTCCCACAAAAATACTTGGTAAGCTGTGCGCCAGTCGCAAGGTCTCAAAATCCAAACGAGCCCAATTTGAACAACAAGAACTTCATGCACTCGATCATCGATGAAACTTTTAAATACCTCTTTTCATTATTTGGTCAAGGCTTAGCGTCCAAACGTTCCCATCCAAACAGTAGAATGATCATACTTCATTTATTTCATATATTCCTTCAACTTGCTTTGTTGACCAAATAATTGAAATGACAAGCTATGCTGTGCTGTGTGTCAGTGTGGGGAGTGTTGTGTTGAAAAAATGTGTGGATGGGAATGAATGAATGGATGGATGAGCAAACATGAATGAAAAATGGGCAAAAATCAATGAAAAATGAATGTATATGGATGGGCAAAAATCAAGCAAAAATGAGGCAAAACTGCCCAGCTTGCTTCCTAGAAGGCAGTAATGTAGCCAAAGAATTGTTGAATTTTACTAATTCTGGTTCATAGTAATCCAAATCAAATTACTATAATACAAACGTTGCCATTTGACGAGAATCCTTGTCAAAGATAGCTTTATGAATGTCAATAGATCGCAAGGCTATTCAAAACCTGGTTGATTTGCTCCAGGGAAAGCCATCTGATGACCCCTGAAATGTATCGAATTACGGAGGAACTTTAAAAAGAGAAGCAAAAAAGCCAACTAATGTCTTGAGAAGCCTCACCAGACCTTTTCCAACTGAAGAAATCGGGATTGACTGACACAAATGTTTAGAAACCACTGGAAACTCAATGCATCTATCCCTTTGTCAGCCTCTCCTGGTGTTATTGTTGTCAAAGCAATTAAGGCAAATAAATGAGCTTTCTTAATGTGAAAATTATGTTACTGTTTTATAGAATAATCTCACAATATGACGCATCAATTTGGTAAACTTCTCTGGCCAAAATGATGTGCACATATTTTCCACAGATTGATGAGAAAAGGATTGTCAAATGTGTTGAGAATTGTTTTTCACTGTTGAAACCTGTCAAGGTCAAATTTTTAAGATATTTTTCTTTGAGATTTCTTCTCTTTTTCAATCTTGTACATATGGAACTGGCTGGTGCTTTGTGTGCACTATCAAACTACTTTCAACATGTTTCTTCCAAATTACAAATCTAAAAAAACTGAAAATATTTTGTGCTTTCAGGGCCGCTTTTGGCAAACAAAGTAACCCTGAAACCCTAAAATGGTTACCTGTTTGCTTTGCTTTAACTTGCAAGCTAATCTTAATGGAATGTAGCGTATCGCATAATGAAACAGACATACAAAAAATATCAAACAAGAAAAAAACTATAAAATAACAAAAAAGGACAAAAAAATTTAGAAGCAACGGTCCAAGTATGAAACTACTACAAATGAAGGAAATCAAAATAAAAATGTTAAAACGAACAAAGCACTAAAAAAAAGTATAAAAAGGGCATATTTGATAATTTGGCTTCCCGCGAGAAATCTAGGAAAATTTGCAATAATAATTTATCCCCAAATTTGGTTGGTTCCCATTTTTTATACTATTATTAAGAAAGGATGTTTTGAAACCAACTGTCTTTGAAGCAGTTTAGGAACTTGAAGTAAATGATCAATTACTCTAACTAGTAAAATCTTACGCGTCTGTACCAGTGTTATTTGCCTTCTATCCTTGTGATTCTTGTGTGTCTGATGAAAGATAAACATAAATTTAACATATTGTCCACGTTTTTTGCCATATGTTAAGTTGAATGTTGAAAAGCAACTTTCTAGTCTAAAGTTGAAACAGTCTGAAAGACAATTCAGAAAACTTCAATTTTTGACTTGGCATTTTCTCCCGTGTGTGTTTAAGACAAAATTAAAAAAACGACCTAAACATTGCCAGAGGCACAACGGACCCAGGGTATTGACTCCATATCTTGAGTAAATCTTTCAGCTAGAATAGTCCAAGATTGATTTCAGTGGCACTACTTGAATTGGTTGCAAATTTGGTCACCAGATGGCGCAATTTGAATTACTTCCAAATTTGGTCACCAGATCGCGCCATTTGCATTAGTTCAAAATTTGGTCACTAGATGGCGCCACTTGCAATAGTTCAAAATTTGGTCACCAGATGGCGGCACTTGCATCAGTTCAAAATCTTGTTTGAGATGTTCTTGTATTTCTCAACGTCAGATTTGCAATATTTCTTAGAATCTAATTTGTATTTCATTCAAATATGCATCTTCTGATTTGTTGCAAATCGGTTCAAAATTTGGTCATCAGGTGACATCACTTCCAAAGTTCGAAGGTTGTCCACCAGGTTGAGTCACTTGCATTGCCACATTGCCTTGGATAACCCTATTGACTTTGTCAGTTAGTATCAAGTTGGTTTCTTTATCAGCCAGAGTCACATCAG
>NYWG01000034.1 GCA_002684915.1 Verrucomicrobiales bacterium | reverse complement strand
AGTTCCAAATGGTGTGCGATCCTGCGAAAGGACATCAACACCCAAATCAGCGAAGTGCTTAACTGCAGTCATCTCACAATCAGGAAATAACACGACATTAAGCAGAGCATCTACAGGTAATGGCTGATCTGTAATCGCCATCTCTAAAAGTTTCATATCCAACTTGTAGTATGGCTGAAATGGTAAAACGGACTGCGTGCCAGACCACTCCTTCAAACGATTGGCACCAGCAACTTCCATTCGGACTAAGTAAGCATTATTAGGTATGTAAGAAATAATCCTGCCACCAGTGGCAGCTATATGTCTTCGAAACGCTGCAGTAACAGGCCCTTTTGCCTGTGCAATATAAGTCTTCGGATTATCCCCAGCCAAGAGAGATTCCGGGATCTCAAACATGGTATCTAGCGAGGTGTCTATAAATGCGTTACGCAATAACACCGCCTTCTCATTTCGAACCAACTTACCAATGGGAGATTTCGTATTGGTTAGTCGGTAAGGAAAACTATCAGTTTCAGGTTTAACCTCAGCAGGTGCAGAAACAGCAGCTGAAAGCTCCGCTGAATTAGCTAGATCAACTAAAGACGAAACCTTGTTAGAAGGAACATTACTCAACGGCTTTATAACCAAAGTATCCGGCCTATCATTTAGGCCAACCCAAAAACTCAAGTACGCCAAGCCGACAATGAACATCGTCAATAAAACCGCTGAGAGTGTTTGCCAATTCTTCATATTACTCTACTGCTCTTCCAACACCTGATAGTCCTCCACAATAGCGCGGTAGACCTGATTTGTACCTTCCCATTGTTCTTCGAACCGATATGTGGTTTTAGTAAAAACCTCACCAGTGATCGTGTAGTTAGTACACATTCCGTAAAACTGCCCAGGTCGCGTCACTATTGATTGCTCAGCTGGCTTGAGTGTCTGGCCAAAAGCATAAACTGTTACCCTTGGCTCATCCTCCTTAACAAGAGAAAGCATCTGTTGAGGCAACCATTCCATCACATTTTCGTGAATCGCATATTTTTGCTGTTCAGTCGGCACCCCGCTAACTGCCAACTGTTCACGGCCTAGATTCAAAAATGGCGAAAACTCAGTCAACGTGGGTGTTGAAAGAATATCACCTAAATTTCGGAATCCTCCCATTGCCATCCTTTGCTGGTATAATCCATTTATAACATTCGACCTCCCATTAATCCACATGGTCGGCAATCCGTGAGTACCATTTAAAATCCAGTCCAACTGAGGATGTTGCGGATACTCTTTAGGAATTGAAGGTTGTATAATTAAAGGAGTTTCTTCAGTGCCATTATAAGCGACATCAGCACCCAGCGTCGGACTATCAGGCAGAGAATTGGACAACACCGGCATCCCAGCGAAAACCGCTGCCCAAGCTGCAGAATTAGTTTGATTAACAGACAGCAACCCCTTTGCAGCGTTCTCATTGGGAGCAGCGGTGAAAAGTTGAAGCAACCGCCAATCATTGGTCGGATGAGTGCCAACACTTCCTGCCCAAGACCACCAGTTTGTGAGTGAAGCCATACCAGACTTTAGATACATAGTCTGCCAGGGGGTGCCGCGATGCACACGACCCAACCAACCGATACTAGGAAATTTGTTCTCGGGGAATTTCCACGCATCACTATCCACCGTCAAAGGATCCTTCAGATAATAATTAAATGCGTTAACACTCGCCAACTGACCACTACCTCCCCAAGGCTGATAACGTTCATTCTGACGGCCAAGGTTCGAATTTTTAGCTATAACTTCCGCAGATGAAATACTTGGAGGTCTAATCTGAATTACGTTATTCGTACTTCTTGCATCAGTTACAAGAGGATCTGTTAGATCGTTTATGGTATAGTGAACAAGCGGATCGTTGGCTTGCCATGAAGTACGCTTATAAAATTTTCTAGCTGGAGTGTAAGGTGCCTGCTTACGAATAAGATCTGACGGACGCCTTGGACGATTACGGCCTTGAAGAAAGTCTTCAAAATCTCGAATTGCCTTGTCTTTGTTTCTTCCAGCATATGGATCATTATTATAACTACGCCAAAAACCCTGACTAACTTGACGCTGCCCTCGTGAAACTTGAATTTGATCAACTACACCGAGTGTTGGGCTCAGATTACCTTGCGTCGGATTCAAACGATTAGTTTTCCAAAAGGTTCCCTCATTAATTCCGGAACCTGCAAAAAGCCCAGCAGAGCCGGCCTGTTGCCCGCTCAATTGCATGGTAATATCCATCGAAGTAACCATTTCATCGAGATTAACAACATCTATTAACTGGTTCTCCTCGAGATCTATCAAGAAATACTGGACTCGATTTGTAATATGCAACTTCCAATCCGGCACAGCAAAACCGGCCTCAAACACATTTGTAAATGCCCGGTTGGCCGGATAAAAACGCTTTCGGGCCGTACTATAAATAGAGTTAGTAACCGTAGTTAATGCTGCTTGGAGAGGAACTTTGTATTCTCCACCCTTCCAGCCATTCTTTAGCGTTTCAAATTTTCTATAAGGTCGAGATACGATGTTTGTGATAAGGATCGGGCTATTCTGCCCGGCTGCCCCTTCAACACTATGATCCCATAATCCAACTTCATAACGATGTCTGACATCCATGGCCAACCTCCTAGGATAACCGTTTGTATTCGGAGCATTAATATAAGAGTTCCACGCCTCGATCCCGAATACATTAGTAATACCAAGTGTATACATCTGGTTTGTACGCCAGTTACTACTCATTGAAGGCAGAATATTATTAATATGCTGCTTGTTAACCTCTAGCCGACGAGAGACTTGTACAAGCGACTCCACCGAATATTCATTAAAATTGGGCAAACCCTTCTTGGCACCCACAATCCATGGCATCCCATGAATACTAACATCTAAATCTGTATCCGGTGTCCCGTCATAGAACGGAAAACGATTTGAACTAATCACATTTGTCAGATCAAAAAACCTTTGCGGACGAGCATATTTACGCCAGTCGTTCGTCACTTGAGCATAATGGGAAATAAACACCCCTGGAGACCCGTTATTTGGATCACGAAACTTACGGAAAACTGGTCGCATCACCGTCGGGGTATCAGGCACATAATTATCCGGAGTCAAATCTGAAAGAGGCATATACTTATTAGCCCTAGAAGCATCATAAATATTCGCAGATAATTGTATCAACCGATGTACATTAGCTGAATAAGCGTTGGTTGGATAAATCTGAATACCCGTAGAAACCGCATTTGTCGGATTAAAGAACAGGTAGTTTTGCGGAATAGGAAATTTAGGATGCTGCAAACCGGCAATACCAACATCAGGATTCACCAACGACTCTCCAATAGAGTAATTATTATAAGCTGCACCAGTAACCTTATTTGTTAAAAACTGTGAGGAGACACTCGCACGCAACATGGCATGAGCAGCCCTGTTAATAAACTCGTTAGCAGTCCAATTCGTCTGTGCATTATAACCAGTATTCCAATCATTAGCATAATTCACATTCAATTTCCCTCTTAAAGCTGGCGCAGAATCAACACCCATTTGATCTAGCAGTCTGTAGAATGTGTATCGGTCATAGGAATCAAGACGCTTCCGGGCCCGACTATTCTTAGGATGAACCTCCATCGATTGGCGCAAACGACTTACAAAGTTAGTAGCTCGCATAGGCGGATCAATGTATTCTTGAAATGTCAAAAACTCCTGAACATCCGTAAAACGACGAGGGTTATCTGAACCTGGCCAAGGCGCTATTACCGGATCCATTCGCACCCCATCCTCATTATCAAATATTGGTGTATCACTTAAAATTAGTGGGCCATCAGAATAATCATCCACCTTATTTAATGAAGATCGGGCTAATGATGTCTGATCAAGTGGTAAACCAAGCGAAGGCATCATACCCATCAGCCCCTGCGGCACATTATCTCCCGGCACCCAGTCTCGCCTTGCACCATTATAACGGTACATCAAAATATCTCGGGCATCTGAAAATGATAATCTGTCCGCTCTAGGCAAAGTTAATCCATTCGGATTAACCGGTTTGGATATCCAATCGTAATAGTACCACCATTGAATGGGATTTAATTGGGCAAGAAAACTTGCCAAGTTCAACTCCCAAGAACCGACACCCTGATTACGCATGTAAAGATACTGGTTACCTCGACCCTTGGGCATATCCAGACTTCGCTTCATGGGTTCCCTAGCCTGATTATGAATATGATTAATATCCAGTGAACGGCCAGTCGGCAATACCATATAAGCGTAACGCCCGATAAAACGATTAGTAGGCCCGTGCGGTCTAGAAGGATTATCAAGCTGACCAATCCATTCCGGATCACCAATAAAATAATCTGTTAACAACTGGCCACTCTGATCAACAACCGGCCGGCCGGCAAAGTTAGTAACCACCTGTCGCCCAGTTGGCTCATAGGCACGGTTTCTGTTTAAATCCAGGTAAAAACGAAAGTCATCAACTCTGGTATAATTTTTAGGCCTCCAGCCAAGTGCGTTGGTATCAACAAACACCGGCGGTCGAGGCAAATGTTGTAATTTAGCCAAACTCACTAGCAAATCATTCTGAGATAATGAACGACCATTTGGATAAACATAACCAACATTGGTGGGTGATAAATTCCCAGGTTGATACCCGAATCGGTTGATGAAGTTAGTGGAAACCGAAAAACCATAAGCCAACGGATTCTGAGTAGCCACCATCTCTCCAACCACTTTTGATAACGCTTGAGCTGCAGCCGTATCAGCCATTAATTGCGCACTGGTTTGATCAGTAACAACCGATACCGATGCCCGTTCACGTCGACTGATAGAAAGAAACACCACTGCCATCGTGGTGACCATCCCCAACATAATAAGAGTGATTACCAGCGCCGCGCCACGTTGTGCTCTAAAAAAATTCACCGCAATTGCCTGATTGGGACACGCTGCCGGAACAACGAGACCTTGTTAATTTTTTGCCCTAAGAAATTAGCCTGAAACTGAGGAGGCAAGGCCCTAACTTGTTCAAGTACTTTAGGTTCAATTACCCCAATCTCTAGGTCGAAATACGAAGGTAAAGCTCCATAAAACCAAGCACGAGTTTGCCCTCCTTCCTCTTGCACCAAAGTCCCATCCACCGGTCGATCAGTGCGAACCTCATACAACGGCTTACCTTGAGGACTAAGTCGTTGAAGGTTTAGCCCAAGCGGATTCGACCAAGGAACAGTCGCCATAATTTCACGGCCAAATTGATCAAACGCCGTGATTCGAAAATGAATTACTCCATCAGTAATCGGTTGAAAGATTTCAGATTCAGAAGGCTGATTAACAATCGTGTCGAATTGCAAGTTGAACGCCAAGGTTTTATTAACCAACGAAGACCTAGGATCGGTCGAGTGAAGCGATCCACTGGCCATATAACGTCCAAGGGTGCCAATTCCATTCTCGGCATTCACAACCCTATAACTCGTAATATCAAACCCTAAACCTCCTCGACTGGTGAATGTAAAATCCTGCAAAATATTAGTTCTAAAACCTTGCTTTAAGTCATCAGTGGTCCCTTCAGGCGTCAATGCATCTGGCTGATAAGCAAGCAATAATGGTGTGGTATTAGGAGTAGATCTAGAGTGGAAACTTTTACTACCTGAAAGAACTAAGCCACTTTGAAAATCCATCACTGGCGGATATCCACTAACCTCCATTTGAGACAACTCACGAACAATCATTTCCATTGCCGCTCGGCCACCTTCATTAACATCGACCTGCGCAGCATTCTTTTTCAAAGCGTTCTGAGTCTGATCAAACAGCGCATACAATACATAGACGACCAGTGTCATCACAGAGACAGCAACAAGCATTTCCAACAAGGTAAATGCCTGTTTGAATCTGGTCCGTAATGGACGACTGTTAGCGATGAAGTTCATCTACTGCGCAACATACTTCGGCGTACTAAACTTAAGAGGCTCAAAAAAGAAAAAAGCAGAATTAGGATTCTCCAGCCACTGCCCAGTAGCCGGATCTTTACGATTCAACTCACGGTTCACCAAACGACCAGCTACCATTGACCGGAAAACACGTCGGTTCGGCCCGACTGTCTCTTCGTCATCGAATTCAAAAACCGGCCATTCAAACGTTAGTTTGATCTCGTAAAAATTTAGTTTTCGAAACTTATTGATGTTTCCAACAACCGGGCGACGTTCCCCATAACCACTCCAGTCTTCCACTGTTCGAACTGGACGCACTTCAGATGTCATTCTGTATGAAAAAGCCAAATCTCGAGCAAACTCCGCTTGGTCCACAGCACTACCAGTAATCGCACGAACCTTCGCACGAATATAATTATACTCACGAGATCCAGTATCAATTTGCGGCCAGTTTTTAACCTGTATAGGCCCTACCAAATCTGCCTGAACCGGCATACTTAACAGACCAATAATCGCAGCACCACCTGGCAAAAATAAATGATTGTCACCAGAAGAAACAGGCACTGGTTCCCAACGATATCCTGCTCGATTTGAAGTCTCGTCAATCCGAATATACTCAACATGATTAGTTAAATTATCCAGTCCAGTAGCCCCACTACGTATAGCCTCCATCCAATACATTCCGTCCTGGACAATTATGGTTTCCTCACGATTGTCTTTTTGCACATTAATACCCACAGGCAAAACACCAATAATGGCTATAAGAGCGAATGAAATAATGCCAAGACACATGACTAACTCAATCATTGTGAAGCCAGCTTCCGCTGACCTCGATTTATATAATCGAATCAATTTCATTTCACCTCTTCTTCTCCCTCCCATGTTTCAAGTTGTGCTCGACCTGTGATGTAATTAACACGAATCTGATCNTGATACNTNGACTTCAATTGACCCTCTGAAATCACATCAGAAAAACCTCCNGTAATTAANACATCTGGACTATANGGAAGNTAATTCCCGAAAAGATCCTTTTCATGCAGCACATTACCAGTAACCAACGGGATGACTTCATCACTATTTGACTTGAGTTGCCCACGAGAATTGAAACCCACTACAGGTAAAACCGCAGTTGAACTATCTGCCAACGGGAACGGCACAACCTGAGTGCTAAATCCTCCAGGACGACCCGATTGGACAATTTTATGTGGAGCAATCAACATTCCCTGAGGCAACTTCTTCCACTCTGTCAAATAATTAGGAAACTCTTGGCCTGGCTGATCCCCTACCGTCCGCATTGAAACAATCGCATAGCCACTAAACTGTTTCTCAATCATATTAGTCAAAGATAACAATCTAGGATCTTTCTTACGCGGAGGTAATCTTTCTTGATCAACATTACGTATCACATCCCAAATATTGGTGGGACTGAAAACCATGTACACATCCGACCGATTACGCAAAGCCAACTGGCGAGCATACCTCAAATCCTCCAGTAACTGACGTGCCGCACCAGTGTTAGTACCGGTTCGACCCAATCCCTTTAGTGCAGGTAATGAAATACCTACTAAAATGCCAATTATACTAATAACAACCAACAATTCCAACAGAGTGAAAGCCCTAACACCACTATAGAGCTTTTGCCCAAACATTTTTACAAACGTTGGATTTCCCTGCTGGCTTGTTCGTCTTTCGTCCATTGCTTAGCCCTAATTGGTAAACTTACTGCCAACTCAAAATATTATCATCATTAACACCAACATTAGCCTTCTCATCTGCGCTAGCTAAACCATCAGAGCCGAGGGACCAGACCATTACAGGTGTGTTTGATTGATAACCACCCTTGACCTTAACTAATCCATTCAAACCCTCTCCATCTCCGGCTGCAGAAACAGAACCTCGACCATAAAAAGCATCAATCACCTTGCCGTCATAATTTCCATCAACCGTCACAATGTAAGGGTTGCCCCAAGGATCACGATAAACTCCATCTTTCCCTACACCTGGCTGAGTTTCGGAAGTAACATCCTTAGCATTCAAAAACATCACTTTCCGAGAGTTCAGCTTGTGATTTCGATTTGATGTCGGTCGACCATTCCGAAATGCCTCTACATCTTGAAGAATGGCTACTAGTTCGGCATTACTAATCTGAAGCCTTCCCGGTGAGGCGATTTTTGGCAGACTCTCTCCTTTGTTGTTTTTCAAAAGGCGAGCACTGCTGCCTGTCATATGCATGGTACCAAATGTATAGTCCGGAGACTTTGCGGTAAGAGTTTTAGCTATCTGCGGAGGTATTGGATAACGATTATACTCCGCATTGTATTGACGGACCGCACCAGCAATATTTTGCATCTCGGTCTTAGCCTGCGCCTTCTTAGCGCTATCCTTCGCCCCGCTCAATGCGGGCAACAACATAGCAGCTAATATGGAAATAATCCCTATAACTACTAGTAGCTCCACCAACGTGAAGCCGCACTGAACCAAACGTTGGTCTTTTTGCATATTGATTGATTTCATAAAAAGCATCCTTCTATCTCTTTCTTTTTTTATAGTATCGAGAGAGCTGCGAACGAGGAAACGGCTCACTTCTCCAGTTACTGATTATCCACACTTCATCCCCTACCACATATTCTGCCCAGAGGTCGTATTTTTTGATATTATTTACCGGTCTACCAGAAACATATCTCCAAGGATTAACACCCTTGGCTACTTTTCCATGATGCACAACCGGTTGATCATCCCTACTCAATGGCCAAGGCGAAGGTACACAAAGTATATGCACCTCATCAGAGTGGTGCGACTCGTGACCATGGCCTTCGTCATCTTCACCATGCTCTTCACTGAGGTGACGAACATTTTCTGCACGAGGCTCGTAAAACTTTTTAAGTTCACTCTGCGACTTGCTCCCATTAACAAAACCATCAACACCAAAGTGCTCTTTAATGAGTTGGGGATTCAAAATATTCCCTGACATGGGATCCTTGAACGTCCCTCTAGTCGGACTGTAAAGCGCTCCCGTAAGCTCATAGTACAAAGAGTTGAGAACTGGGTTATCAGGATTATCCGGAGGGTAATGGCCAAACTTACCCTTATATGCCTCGATAGCCGTCTCTATGGCAGCTATTTCGGCCTGTATCCTCGACTCTTTCATCTTACGGCCCGCTGTGCCACTTAATCCAACAACAAGAGATGCCAGAACAGCTATAATCGCGATAACTACCAGCAACTCAATTAGTGTGAATCCTTCTTTACTACTTATTTTCATTAATCTTTTGCTTCCTGCTCCAGTCTCTCACTCAACCATTGCTTGATCATGCTTTGATACCCAAGATACCGGACTCGTGCCAACCGCTTGATCTTGGAAAGCATTCGGGGATCCATCCTTAATGAGATGGTGACTGATTCCGTACTCTCTCCACTCCGCACCAACGCTAGTTCCATCATTCGGGGAGAAATGCTGGTACCAGCCCAAAACGCTGCTTCCGCAACTTCGTCCTCGAACTGAGGGACGTTTTCCCAATCGGTTATCTGGTTCATTCCGGTTAAAACTCACTTTTCCTTTCATGGCTTATCAACTGATTAATTGATTCATCTTTCTCTGATAAAAAAAGGTTTCATCCTCCGTGAAACCCCGAGCCATGACTACTCGGATTTGCTTTCCATTCGTCCTGTAAACACTGAAAATACCATAACCTGAAGTCGACATACCTAAGTTAAAATAACGTGATTGCTCAGAAAAACGGGCTGAATCAGGTAAAAACTTGCAAGAAAAAGGGTCTTCGAACGATTCCTCAACGTCCTTCGAAGTCAATCCTTGCCACTCAAACGGCATATCTGCCCAGTCGAAATCCATATTCGCTACCCCAAAACTAGCCCTATGTAATACATTGTCAATACATTGTCATTACATTTTGAACTTTATTTACTTAATATACATCCACAGTTCTGGTGGTTTCATTTGACTCCAAAGTTTGGCTCAAAGACCATACGCCCGGCTTCGCAATGCGCCTGACACATTTTTTTACATATTTCCGAAATCTAGGAGGCGTACAATCTATCCTTAAACGTCATCATCACTCAGATAACTCCCGAGAACATGATTCCCGTTTTTTATTCAGCTTCGAGACTGATAACTTCAAAGAACCAAACATATCAGGCCTTGGAATTAATGGATGGGATTCTATCAGAAGTATTCGGAAAAAATTAGCCAATCACTCTGATTTGTTTCCTAGCTCAGTCGCAGTGTGCCACAACATGTGGGGATTACAGTTTCTAGCCGACTTGATACACGCCAAGCGACGAATTGGAATATTACATTCAGACTGGACAACACTCCGCCCCTTCCTTGAATCACAAAAGGGACTGCTTGATGGTGTTCTCTGTGTCAGTAACAAATTAATGGAACTTGTCACCGAATGCCTACCAGAATTAACCAAAGACAATCGAATCCAACTAATACCCTATCCGATAGACGGGGTTCCTAGCATGCCGAATCGTGTGCCACTAGTTAAACGCCCAGTTGTTATTGGCTGGATAGGACGCATGCAAAAAGAACAAAAACGAGTGGATCGATTGCCAGACCTTGTTAAGGCATTCGACGACGCTCAAATTGATTATCGCTTTGAGCTTCTCGGCGATGGCCCAATGCAAGGATGGCTAGAACAACATCTGCCTGCAAATCGAACAGTGTTTCACGGACGACAGTCTGGAGATGAGTATTACTCCACTCTAAGCAAATGGGATTTCATAACGAGTGTGAGCGACTATGAAGGGCTACCTATTTCAATGCTTGAAGCATTAAGTGTAGGGGTTCTTCCTCTTTACCCAGCTATCGGTAGTGGAGGTGATGAGTATGCAGAAAAACTCGGTAATAATTTCATATGGAAGGCATTTAAATTTGACCAAGCAGCGTCCAACTTGAATCTGCTCTTGGAACAGCCTAATGCTAATCTTCATCAATCAAGGGTAAACGCCTTAAATTTGACTGCTCGCCATAGTGAATCCGAATACTTTCGTATTTTCGATTCATTCACTCAACAAATCGTCGATCTACCTAGAATATCCAATGAACAATTACCAAAACGGCCGTTTTACTTTTCTGATCAACTTCCCTTTGGTCTAATGACACGCATGTGGCCGAACGGATGCTTTCGACGCAATGACTGAAAAAAGCGACACAATAGAGTCCGCCGTTGAACGAGAGTTTTTAAGACCTTCGAAACGTCGTCCTCACTATCTGGAACGAATCAGCATTGTCAATGCGCTAAAACAAGTGCGTCACAAAGTTAAGTCGGGAATAATTCTGGATGTTGGCTGCGGCATGAAACCGTACAAGTCACTACTCAACACATCAGGCTCCATCTATTATGGTACCGATTATCCGATCACAATGGAAGGGTCGTACGGGAAATCAACAAAAGCAGACTTCTTTTCAGAGAGCACTTTGCTGCCATTCAAAAATAATACATTCGACACTCTACTCAGCACCCAAATGCTTGAACACGTCAGTGATCCGAAAAACGTAATTCAGGAAATGAGCCGTGTACTAAAACCGAAAGGTATTATGATTCTATCAGCACCTATGACTTGGCCGCTACACGAAGAACCGTACGATTTTTTTCGCTATACACTTCACGGTCTTCGGCACCTACTGCAAAAAGCAAATTTTGAAATTCTAGATGAAATCCCAAGAGGCAACAATTTCATAACGATGGCACAGATGCTCCTTGACACCCAACTAAACAACACCAGCCAATCGTTTTTAAAGAGGCTTTACTCTGTAACTTTGAGCTTAGTAGTGAATCAACTTTGCTCTGTAATTAACATATTTAAACCTGCTCAGCGCCTATGCCTAGGATGGGTAATGGTTGTAAAAAAAATGCCCGTCGAATACATACCCTCCGACGAACATTAACAACTTAGTTAAAATATAAAATTACGCTTTGCCGTATAAACCGGACTTCCAGTTGTTACTACCAAGATCCCTTTCGATTGATTTGAGATTATTACGTCGACGGCTCATAGCCCTCTCCACTTCGCGAGAAGCCGTAGTCCAATTAATCTTCTGCAAACTTTCTACAAATCGTTTTTTCTGAGGGAAAACCTCCCCTGCAGTACGAAGCGAATAACCCTTGTTCTTAAGCCGAACAATTGACATCTTACGAAGCATAGTTAGAGCCTGACGAGGCTTACCCAAAGCGGGCTTTTCCATCATTTTACCAGTACGCTCTTGAGAGTCTAACCATTCGCCAAACTGGTCCATCAACTCCTCTCTGGGTTGCGACCAATCTATGCGAAAATTATAACCATCCTCAAATGGCATTGCCTTTTCACCGGATTTACCCAATTCTACGACTCCTGAAGCACTCCCTTTAAATCCATTATTGGATGCTCGACGATATTCTGCAGATTTCAAAAATGGCTCACGACCACTTCCCAATTCGCGATCTACTTCCCATAATAAAGCCCTATGAATCAAAGTTCTAGGGGCTTTTTCTAATGCGGAAAAGTCCCATTCTTCACTTGAAAGTTCTTGTTTCTTACTCATTATCTAAATTTTGCAAGCTAGTTTTAATAGCAATCAACGGGCCAGTATTACAAAAAATAAAAATTATACAAAATATTTTTTTTAGGCATTACATAAACAAATTTTACAAAAGAAACATCTTTTCAGTATCTAAAAACTCAATGCGACTTGCTTCCTGAGAAAGTTCGACATACACAATACCCCAACGCTGTTATTCAGCATTTTGGAATAAATGAATCTTCACGAATATCAAGCCAAGCAATTGCTGGCCCAATACGGAGTTGAAGTACCTGGTGGTCAACCATGTACAACAGCCAACGAAGCACGTTCCATTGCGGAAAAGCTTTTTACTGAAGGCCACGATATGGTTGTTGTAAAGATACAGATCCATTCAGGCGGACGGGGTAAAGGAGTTTTCAAGGACGGCTTCAAAGGTGGCGTACATCTATGCAAGTCAGCTGAAGATGTTTACGAAAAAGCCACATCAATGCTTGGCAAAACCATTGTAACTAAACAAACAGGTGAAACAGGTCGGCAAGTAAATACACTATTGATTGCCAGCGCCGAAAAAATATTATCAGAGTTTTATCTTGCCGTATTGCTCGACCGAGAAAGTTCCCAGCCTTTAATCATGGCATCATGCGAAGGTGGAGTTGATATTGAAGAAGTGGCAGAAACCAATCCAAATGCTATCATCAAACTACAAGTAGACCCTCTCCTTGGCCTTAAGCCCTACCAAGCTCGCAATTTGGCTAAGGCACTGGGCCTTTCTGGCAAAATGATTCAATCAGCCGCAAAACTTATCTCTGGCATATACAAAACCTGGTGGGAATGCGACGCGTCAATGGTAGAAATAAATCCACTTTGTATTGTGGAAAACCCAGACGGAACAAAAAAAATGTCCGCTGTGGATGCAAAGATTTCCATAGATGGCAATGCCCTCTATCGTCATAAAAATATTGCAGAAATGCGCGACCTTAACGAAGAAGCAGAACTAGAGGTCGAAGCTAGTAAATACGATCTAAATTACATCAAACTAGATGGTAATGTTGCGTGCCTTGTTAATGGCGCCGGTCTGGCTATGGCAACAATGGATGCCATTAAGCATTTCGGCGGTGATCCAGCAAACTTCCTTGATGTAGGTGGCGGAGCAACCAAGGAACAGGTTACTGCTGCATTTCAGATCATACTAAAGGATCCTAATGTAAAAGCCATACTTGTGAATATATTTGGAGGCATTATGAACTGTAACACTATCGCTGAGGGGGTAGTTGCTGCTGCTGCTGAAACGCAATTGTCACTACCTTTAGTGGTCAGACTTGAAGGTAATAACGTTGAAGCCGGGCGAAAGACACTGTCCGAATCCGGAATTACCCTGATAACCGCTGATAGCTTAGCGGACGCTGCAAAAAAAGTCGTGTCCGAAGCCACAGTATAACCATAAACAATATTTAAATCTCATATGGCAATTTTAGTTAATTCTGATACCAAAGTACTCGTCCAAGGCATCACAGGAAGCTTTGGAGGACGCCACACCCAACTTAGCCTTGAATACGGTTCGCAAATTGTTGCAGGAGTTACCCCTGGAAAATCAGGCCAAGTTTTTGAAGATAAAGTCCCTATCTTTGACAACGTCACGGAAGCCGCCAAAGAATCTGGGGCAACTGCATCAGCTATTTTTGTTCCACCGCCTTTTGCGGCTGACGCTATTCTTGAAGCAGTAGATGCCGGCCTTGAACTTGTAGTGGCTATAACAGAAGGTATCCCCGTAAGAGATATGATAGAGGTCAAGGCAGCTCTCCGAGGATCACCAACTCGCCTAATTGGCCCAAATTGCCCAGGTGTTGTTACCCCTGGAACAGGTGAAAACTCGCATGGAGGCTGCCGAATAGGCATTGCCCCCGGCTACATTCACAAGAAGGGAGATATCGGCGTTGTCAGTCGAAGTGGCACACTTACTTACGAAGCAGTTTGGCAGCTGACCAGTAATGGACTTGGGCAATCAACCTGCGTTGGCATTGGGGGCGACCCCGTACCAGGAAGCACCCATCTAGATATAATTAAACTGTTCAATGAAGATCCTGAAACACGAGGGATTATAATGATCGGCGAAATTGGAGGATCTGCGGAAGAAGAAGCTGCGGCTTGGATCAAAGAAAATTGTAATAAACCAATCGCAGGATTTATTGCTGGAACAACTGCCCCTCCTGGACGGCGGATGGGTCATGCGGGAGCAATAGTCAGCGGCGGGAAAGGCACTGCCGAAGCAAAAATATCGGCTATGGAAGATGCCGGAATTAGCGTCGCTGAAACACCATCCCAGATGGCCGAGGCACTGATAAAAATTCTCTAATCCAGAAACTTTATGCCGTCTTAGCTAATTCTTCCTCAAAGTCAACGATCTCTTTGATTTGAGCAAGAAACCAGCGGTCTATCTTTGTAAGTTCAAAAATCTCCTCTACAGAAAGACCAGCACGCATAGCGTGTCGAATAAAAAAGATACGCTCAGCATTCGGAATGCTAAGTTTTTGGTTGATAATTTTTCGCGGTAAAATATCCCTATCACCGTAAACCTCGCTGCCTATCCTCCAAGGCTTATCGTCACCACCTAAACCAGAGCGGCCTATTTCAAGTGAGCGTAAGGCTTTCTGTAAGGATTCCTTAAAAGTACGACCTATCGCCATTGCTTCGCCGACAGATTTCATTTGAGTATTCAAGGTGGGATCTGCCGAAGGGAATTTCTCGAATGTGAATCGTGGAATTTTAACTACACAATAGTCAATGGTAGGCTCAAAGCTAGCAGGTGTCTCGCGGGTAATGTCGTTCTGAATCTCCTCCAGCAAGTATCCGACCGCTAACTTGGCTGCAAATTTTGCAATTGGAAAACCAGTCGCTTTCGATGCCAAAGCAGAAGAACGTGAAACACGAGGGTTCATTTCAATAACGATCATACGCCCATTCTCAGGATTCACGGAAAATTGAATATTTGACCCGCCTGTCTCTACACCAATTTCACGAATCACAGCAAAAGAAGCATCACGCATGATCTGAAATTCCTTATCTGTCAAAGTTTGCGTAGGAGCGACAGTAATTGAGTCCCCTGTATGAACTCCCATAGGATCAAAGTTCTCGATCGAGCAGATGATCACACAATTATCAGCGCGATCACGCATAACTTCCATTTCGTACTCCTTCCAGCCGAGCAATGACTCTTCAACTAGAACCTCGGTTACCGGAGATAAATCTAATCCATGTTTGATCATCTCCTCATACTCGTCACGGTTATATGCAATGCCGCCACCAGTACCACCCAACGTATAAGCTGGCCTTATAATTAAAGGAAACTTTCCAATCTTATTAGCAATCTCAAGTGCATCATCAAGATTATGAGCGACACCACTTGATGGCACGTCGAGTCCGATCCTAAGCATTGCATCCTTGAATGCCTGACGGTCTTCGCCTCTTTCGATTGCATCGGCCTTGGCACCGATCATCTCAATATCCAATTCCTCCAGTTTCCCACTACGATGTAACGACATCGCGGTATTAAGCGCAGTCTGCCCACCTAATGTCGGAAGTAAAACAAGTTTCCCTCCTGAACCTCCCTTTTCTATAGCCTCCTTTTCTATGAGAATGATTTTCTCAACAGTCTCAGGCGTTATAGGTTCAATGTAAGTTCGATCAGCAAACTCTGGATCCGTCATGATTGTTGCCGGATTAGAGTTAACGAGCACTACCCGGTAGCCATCTTCCTTCAAGGCCTTACATGCCTGCGTGCCGGAATAATCAAATTCACATGCCTGCCCAATAATAATAGGGCCAGCCCCAATAATCAGAACCGTGTTAATGTCAGTGCGTTTTGGCATTCAAGTGGCAGGAATTTAGACTAAGGCGATCCTCACGTCGAATCTTCATGAAAATTTATATCACCTTTTTAAGAGTTTGACCGAGCATAAATCCTAACCAAGTCCCAAAAAGACAAAGCACCATCGATAGTAAAATATTACCACCAGCCTTTAGCCACGCATGCTGCTCCAATAAGGTTAGAGTATTTAGACTGAACGTAGAGAAAGTAGTGAATCCACCACAAAATCCAACCATTAGAAATAGTGCCACTGGACGTTTTTGATCCAAATCAAAAAACCCTGCACATATTCCAATGATAATCGAACCCAGAACATTAGCCACCAGTGTACCCAAAGGGAACGTCACAAAACGCTCGAGAGCTAAACCAACCCCATATCTTCCAACACTCCCAAGTGCGCCACCCAATGCTACCATCAACCAACTCATCGGCAGAAACTATAACATCCCCTCTCGCAAAAGCATCTCTCTAATCTCTGAATCGGTAGACTGCAGCTTTGCCGCAGAACAAAACAAATCGTCGAGCACCACGGGATACCAGTTCCTCCTTGAAGGATCTGCTAACCCTGAAATGTTGAACGGCTCAATCGCTTTGGAAATCTTTCTCAAGATAGTTTCACGATTATTTGAGTGCACAGCTAATTCACAAATCTCCCGAGTCGATTGACCAAAATCCGGGTGTTCACACAATAAATACGAATTGGCCAAGTCTGGCTTTCCCAAACGATTAGCGGTTTCAGCAAAACTTACAGCGACAAAATAAAGCTGTGTCAGCGCGGTAAAAATTTCGAAATCATCCATGTTCGAATAAAGAGCGCCGACTAAATGTGAAACTTGATCCAACTCATTCAATGTCTGGCGCTGGTATAACAATAAATCGTCTTTGCTTGGTGAAGGCAGTAATTCAGCTAAGCGAATTATTCCCTGTAGCGTCAGCGCAAAACCAGTAGATAAAAGCGGATCAATGAACCCCGCAGCAGGAGGCAAAATTGCCCAACGATTTCCAACTACTTCATCAAGTCCAAAAGATAATTCCCGAACGAAAACAAAGTCATTTTGAGTATCCGCTCCTCGAAATTGTTCAGCCAATGTTGGTAAATGATTCAACAACAAATCCCACCCGACGGCTCCCTCGCTTAAACGAAGTGATTTAACTTTTTCTTGAGTGGCAGCAACTCCTGCACTTGTAATACCATTATTGAATTTAAGAACCCAAACCCAGCCACCATCAAAAACATGGTGCACTGCAGCATCCTCTACAGGATATGGAACACCCTCTTCGCTATCCCAAGAATCAACATTATTAAAATGCGCAAACAACCCACTTGTCGCCGGCATCAACGGTAAATTTCGTTCAGACAATCGTAATAATCGGAACAAGCATCCACGAGGGCCAGAGGCATCCACAACAAAATCTACCCGAAAATTTATTTTCTCCCCTCCCTTTTTGCCAATTAGAAGAACGTGATCAGAGATTTCATGAAAATCAATCAACTCAGTTCGGTCGAAGTACTCAACCCCCAAAGATTGGGCTTCACTAACAAAGTGCTGATCAAAGTCCTCTCTAAACCAATGCGTGTCAGCCAATTCATCACGCGGACTAGCCGCAACAAGGAGTTGCTTACTACGCTCAGGATTGTCTGAAAAAGGCTGGCCACTTTCATGGTGGAAAAACGAAAAACCTCGCTTTAACCCACATCCAATATCAGGAAATTTCTGCTGCCATTCACCCCAACGACGAAACGGCAACAACTGTGGAAGATTAAATTTTTCAGCAATTTGCTGCAAAAATAAATTAGCTAACGGGGTGGATGACTCTCCAATCGCAAAACGTGGATGCGCCCCTTTTTCTATAAGGACAACCGAATGACCCTGCTGTCGGGCAACCATGGCCATAAGCGCCCCTCCAAACCCACCACCTATAACTGCGATATCCGCCCGGTGTTCCATATTACATTCACCGTATAGCAAGCTGAATCAATCAAAGATCCAACGGGCCTATCATCTTGTCACCCAACATCTCATAGATGCCCACCAAATATTCATTTTCCAGCACTTCCCCCACCATAAGCTGCCCCATCAATGTGACAGCTTGATCCATAATCGGATCTACCCCGTCACCCTCCATCTTGATACTGATCCATTCATTAATCTTTGGAACAGTTCCAAAGCAACACATCGATTGATCACGCATAATTAACAGTTCAGTTACCTTACCGTTCTCAACCTTTAACGGAAGCATGAACCCTCGAATAGCAACCGCTTTCTTGTCGAATTTTTTTATAACTTCCGGGATCTGTGAGTTTAATTTAGCTAACTCAACCTTGTTGGTCACAGGGTCCAATGGAACCTCGTAGGCAAAAGAAGCCAACTTATCAAATGAGACAGTCTTGTAACCTTCAATCTCGTCAGGTAATGGAGGCAACTCATCAACAGGTT
>NYWG01000033.1 GCA_002684915.1 Verrucomicrobiales bacterium | reverse complement strand
TACGAGGCGCAGCTAGACCATGGTGACAATAACAATCCCACAGGTAGTATTTACGCTTTAAATATAGAAGGCGCGCGCGCTCAAAAACCTGCGACGAAAGATGGGGAATGGGTTGAGATGCGGATCCGTGCGGTTGGTAATCATTTGCAAACTTGGATTAACGGTAAACCCGCAGCCGACTGTCGCGATCCTTATAACCGTTATAAAAAAGGGAGCATATTACTTCAGATGCACCACCTCACAGGTAGAGTTGAGTTTAAGGAAATCAAAATCCGTAAATTCGCTAAAAATGATTAAAACTAGGCCGCTGAATAAGGATTATTTTTTGTGAGGATCTCTGCAACATTAGACGGGACAAGACCATTGATTGGCTGATTGAGTTCAAGTCGGTTTCGTATAATAGAAGACGATACTTCAAATGGCCACCCGCAAAGTTTTTGACCTCGGAAAGGTTCTGGGAAATTTGCCACTTTTTGTCCAGGCCGGGGGACGACAACAAACTCAGCAAGTTTGGCTAATCGGCTTGCTTCTCGCCATTGCGGTAAGGTTGATATGTGATCCGCTCCGATTAAGTAGTGTAATTTGGTTTTGGGGAAGCGATTTGAATAATTGATCAGGGTGTCAATCGAGTATGAAACACCATCTCGATCTAATTCCTGAGTGTCAATTTCACATTGATTTTGTCCTGCAAACGCCATCCGCAAAAGGCGAAGCCGTATATTTGCATTTGTAGGTTTTTGTTCTGGCTTAAAAGGGGAATGTGCAGCGGGTACGATGAACAGGCGATCGAGTTTCAGTTCTTCTAGTGCGGCCATAGCGACCAATGTATGCCCGTTATGAACCGGATCAAAAGATCCTCCGAAAATGCCGATGGAGTTAAAGGTTTTCAGTGTGCTACTTTAGCTGGTTTCTGATCCAAGGCGTTCTCTTCAAGGATGCCTTTTGCCTTAGGAAAGAGCTTGATTGCTTCGATAATCATCCAAATTTCAAGTCCGATGGTCGCAAGGCCTATACTACCTAATAACATATTTGGTTTTTCAGCGATCAACCATCCTGGAGCAAAGAAGAGTTGATATGTCATTGCCCATATCGGCATGATTAACATGAATATCATCGGGATAACTAAAAACCAAACTGCACGGCCACGCCGCCATAAATAAAAAGTTATTACCAAAAAAGAAAGACCAGCGAGTAGTTGATTTGTTGCACCAAACAATGGCCAAAGAATCAGTCCGCCTTTTCCTGCGTTGGTCCAGCTCCAATCTGCTCCACCTGGTGGAATTGCGGCCATACCAGTTGCAATAACAATAGCAAAAATTGTGGCACCATGTTTATTCTGTAGCAATGCGAATGGAACCATAGGTTGATTTTTATTCTTTTCTCCGACCTTACCTCCAATTGTACTTGCAAGCTCCTGAACAACGTAGCGTTGCAATCTGCATGCGGTGTCGAGAGTTGTTCCTGCAAAGGAGGCAACTAGAACTCCCATTAGTGCTATTGAAATATTTGGGGGTAATCCAATCGACTGTAGTAGGTTTGCTGCACCATTTACAAATGCACCTACCTTTGAAGAGAGTGAACCTGCTGCTGTCCATGAAGAGTATTGAGCCTGCCAGGCCTCTTCTCCAGTTAGTAATACCCCCTCCTTCATGAGTCCTAATCCCAGTCCTGCACCACAGGCAATGATTACTATCGTAGCTAGGAAGCCTTCAGTTAACATTCCTCCATATCCAACGAAGCGAGCATCGGGTTCGCTTTTTAATTGTTTACTACTTGTCCCGCTGGAAACAAGGCAGTGAAAGCCGCTGATTGCACCACAGGCGATAGTGATAAATAAAAATGGGAAAATCATTGGTGCTCCCTCCGGATTCATTTGAAATGCAGGTGCAACAAATTCCAATGTCTGTGGGCTTGTTGCACCTTCGGGCGTGTATCCAGAGAATGCTGCAGCAAAAAGCCCAAACATGATTAAAGCTAGAGCGGAAATCAGTTGCAGTGAATTAATGTAATCGCGGGGTTGTAGAAGCGTCCAGACTGGCAAAACCGATGCAACATAGGAATAGCCCAATAAGACTATAACCCAAGTCCATATTGGCCAGCCAGCTAGCGAAGCGTTAAATGATTTTAGTAAACCAAAATCTCCATAAATTACTGTAATATACATGATCACCAGTGCAATTATGGAAGGAAGCAAAAGGTCAATTCTTTTTCGGTGCAGTAGTACTCCTATTACAACTGCAATTGGAATTTGTACGATACATGGAAATATTGCAGCCGGGTATTGCTTGAATACCGCAGCGATTACTAATCCGAAAATTGCCAGCACCACAGTAAGAGCCATGAATAGTGTTAGTAGAAAAAGCAATCTTACGCGTTTGTTTAATACTCTTCCTGCAATATCTCCCACTGTTTGGCCATTGTTACGCAGGCTTACTACCAAAGCGCCAAAGTCATGCACTGCGCCGATAAATATTGATCCAAGAACTACCCAAAGGAGTGCAGGCACCCATCCCCACATGATTGCGATTGCAGGACCAACGATCGGACCTGTGCCTGCGATTGAGGTAAAGTGATGACCGAATACCACTGATTTATTTGTTGGTACGTAGTCAATGCCATCTTTAAGTCTTTCACTTGGGCATATTGCATTGGCGGAAAGTCTAAAAATCTTACTGCCTAGCCAACGCCCGTAAGTATGGTAGGCAACCAGAAACCCGAAACCGGAAAGGAGAGCAATTAATAAAGTTATCATGGTCAGATTTTCAGCTTGAAAGGCATTTGGTCATTAGCTGTGAAAAGCAAACGTTAACAAGGCAACGTTGCAAAGTAAAAATCCATAATTCAATCAAACTATAAAAAAACGGCGCCCCAATAAAGGAACGCCGATTATAAAAACGTTAGAAAAAATCAGGCCTTCTTTTTAGACTTGGCTTTGCTCTTTTTTGGAGCTTCAGCAACTTTGTAGCCTGCCTTCTTAATGGCTGCCATGATTTTGTTTTTGGTAGTGGTCTTGTCACAGAAGGAAACCTTTACGGCGCCAAGTTTCTTACCAGTAGCAAACTTTGTACCCTTTAGGTTTACTCCTTTAACATCGCCCAAGCTGGTTTTAACTTTGGCGACACATCCTTTTTCACATACAAGACCGTCAACTTTCAGGCTTACTTCAGCAGCCTGTGCACTGAACGCAAAAGCGGCCATTGCAAATAATGCGATTAATTTTTTCATAATATTTGTTTCTTTCTTTTTTTGGAAACAGTTGAGGTACAATAACATGTTGTCCGATACAAGCAAGCACGATTAATGGATCCATAATAGGATTAATTGATATTATTGTTTCATTGTTTTCCAAGAAAATATGAAGAACTGAGCTATCTATTGCTCTTTTAAAATTCGATTGATAAATCGAAGCAGAATGGGGTGCGCAGCGTTTGCCATTTGACCGTGATTATAGCCATCCAGTTCCATAAGTGTGGAGTCGGGATGTCCAATGACTTTCATCATGCGCCAGAAGTAGGCGTTCTCTTCGTAGCGGCCAAGTAATTCTAATTTTCGGTCACCTGTTATTAGTAGAAAAGGGGGGCAATCTTTCCTAATGTGATAAAGTGGAGCCATCTTATCGACGATTGGCTGTGTGCCTTCGATACCACGTTCGGCACGAACCGTAAAATGTGTGATTGTATGTCCGCTATATGGAATTAGACCTGCAAGTTGATTTGGATCCGCCCCGTATTTTGTCAGCCAGATTTTATCTAGCCCAATCATACTCGTGAGGTACCCGCCCGCAGAATGTCCGCTTACAAATACTTTTTTTGATGAACCGCTGTAACTTGAGATATTCTTCAGTGTCCACGCTACAGCAGCGGCAGCGTCATCGACATATTTTGGGGATTTTACCTTCGGATGTAGGCGATAACTAACTGCTACGATAGCGATTCCTTTTTCTTTTAAAGCGGCAGGTATAAACCGATTACCGTTTTTCAATCCGCCACCATGAAACCATACGACAGTTGCAAATTCTTTTTTATTGGAGGGGTAATATATATCTAAGCGGCACCGGTCTTTCATATATTTAGTTAAATTTGAACCGGAACGATAGGAGATGTTCAAATCGGTTTTGTATGCGATCTTTTTATCTGTAGCCTTAGTTAGACTACTAAAAGTCATTAATGTTCCAGCAATTAAAAGCCTACTAAAATTCTTAATTGTTATCACGCGGTGATACTTCCTTAACAGTTAGCTGGGTGCAAATGGTTTAGCGTTTAGGCGGATTCTTTGTAGCTCCAATTAATTTTCTCCACGCTATCAATTCATTGAGCAACGATTTACTTAATGTCGGCTTCTTTGTAGCAAGATTTACTGATTCGCTAGGGTCTTTAGGTATATTGTATAGTTCAATTGAATTATTTGTGAAATTTTCAATCAATTTCCAATTACTAAGCCGAATAGCTCCGCTAGAGACACCGCCTAGGAAGTGTGGTTTCTCGAGCGGATAGTGCCAGAATAATGCTCTGCATTTTGGAGATACATCAGGATGTTTCCACGTGTTTAGAAGTGAAATGCCATCAAGCGGCTGTTGAACGTTAGCAGGTATTTTTGCTGCCTCAAGGAGTGTGGGATAAAAGTCTACGTTCGATGTTGGATGAGTTGATACTCGGCTAGGTGATATAGCATCGGGCCAGCTGACAATTAATGGTACTCGAATTCCCCCTTCGTAGAGTTGGCTCTTACCTCCTCGCAAAGGAGCATTCGATGTCACTTTCGTTTCACCTCCATTGTCTGAGGTAAATATCACAATTGTATTTTGATCTAAGTTAAGAGATTTAAGTTTAGTCAGAATTCGGCCAACTCCATCATCGATACTTTCGAGCATAGCTGCTAGGTGAGGATTATGATTGCCTGCCCAGTGGTTTTGTGGATCCCCCTCATGGGCTGCATCCTGACAAAGATAGCATTTATTTCGTGTGCTTTTTCCAGGGGGATGTTTTGCTCTATATTTTGCGACAATTTTTGGTTTGCCGTTTAGAATTGTGTGTGGAGCGTAGTGGCTTAAGAAAAGAAAAAATGGGCTATCTTTATTTTTTTCTATGAATTCAATAGCCTCTTGATTGAGGCGATCTGTAAGATATTCTTTTTCACCCAATTTCCGTTCCTTAAAATTTAGCCATTTGACGGGTTGAGTGCGGAAAATGTAAGGCCAAAAGTTTGCACCATTGCCAACACTTTTGATTTCACTTCCGATATTCCATACGAATCCGTGATCTGTAGGCCTGACGATTCTCTTCGCTCCGTGATAGCGGTAGCCAGAGAGATGCCATTTGCCGATCATACCAGTGACGTAGCCGGAGTCACGAAGTTGTTCTGGTAGGGTAATTAGTCTTGTTGAAAGGCCGTTTTCTGAATTCGGCCTAAGATAATCCAGAATTCCTGTCCGAGCGGGGTATTGTCCGGTAAGGAATGCTGCGCGATATGGTGAGCAAACTGGGGCAGAAGCGTAAGCATCGGTGTATCGAACCCCTTTCTTTGCGAGTCGATCTATATGAGTAGTTTCGTTAAAGCTATTGCCGTAACATCCAAGTTCTGACCAACCTAAATCATCGGCCAGAATAAAAATTATGTTGGGGCGTTCGGCTTGAAGAGTGTTCGAAATGTATAGTGCTAGGAAATAACCCAGACATCGCCATCGGATTGAGGCCAAATAGTAGAGCACTATGCTATTGGGAGTGGTTTCCCATCACAGATACGAAAAGGCCTGTCGAGTTGATCATGTAACTCTGCGTTTTGGTTAATTCCCATTGCCTTAAAAACTGTGGCGTGAATATCTGCTGGAGTACAAGCTCCAGAGGCGGGTTCAATGCCGTTCCTGTCACTTGCACCATATATTTGGCCTCCATTAATTCCACCACCGGCAAACGCTAGTGAATATACACCAGGATGATGATCTCGGCCGCCGTTGGCGTTAATCTTGGGTGTGCGGCCAAAGTCGGTGAGAAAAACAACTAGCGTTTCATCTAGCATTCCGCGCATTTCAAGATCAGTCAAAAGGGCAGAAACTGCTCGATCAAAGACTGGTAGAAGACGGTTTTTCATTTTTGGAAAATGGTTTCGGTGTGTGTCCCAGTTGTCGCCGCCGCCTCCCGCTAGATCGCCGGCTGAGCATACGGCCTGTACTACTGGGACTCCTGCTTCCACTAGACGTCTAGCCAGCAGTAGTGACTGTCCGCCAATATGGTCACCATACATATCACGAATTCTATGATCTTCCTTTTCAAGATCGTATGCCTCACGCACAGGAGAGCCGAGCAGCATATCGGCTGCCATTTGTCGATAATGATCAAGTTTTTCGTATGCTGTAGAGGCACCTAGTCTTTGTCCGAGTGAATGATCGAGTTGTTCTAGTAGTGTCAATCGTTCAGAAATGCGTTTTTTATCTAAATTTAATTTTAGATTAAGTGCTGGATCATCGTATCGGCTTACCCCCCCATAAGGTTCCCCGGCTGGCGTTCGCATGAGAATGGGATCGTATTTTGCTCCAAGCCAACCTGCACTTTCACCAGCCATTTGTCTGCCGTTATCGTACATAGAATAAGGCATACGAATAGCGTTAGGTATTCCTGCCACAGGTCGATGGAAATGAGAAATAACCGATGTGATTGAAGGCCAGTTCTTTCGTCCTTTGGCTTTAATCTGACCTTCAGGTCGATGCCCTGTAAGGTTGAGGTAAACAGCTCCAGAGTGTGCCCCATTGTTATGGTGAACAGAACGCACTATAGCGAGTTTGTTTGAGTGCTTGGAAATTAGAGGAATATGTTCGCTGAATTGGATTCCTGGCGTAGCAGTGTTGATTGGTTTGAATTCGCCGCGAATGTCCACTAGGGCTTCTGGTTTGGGATCGAATGATTCGTAGTGACTCATCCCACCCCATGTGTAAATGACTATGCAGGCTTTTGCTTTACGGTGCTTTGTGTTCGAGGCGGCTTGTGCCTTGAAAAAGGTTGGTAGGGTAAGTCCAGCTAGGCCGACACTGGACCGGAGAAAATTTCGGCGTGTATGTTGTAAGCTAAGCACTGGTTAAGATTGAAGAGTAAAAAATATCAGGATTTTTTTGCTAAGTTGCAAGATTTCCCAAAATTATTTTGGAATAATTGCACGAGCAAATTCGCTCCCTGTGACAAAATAGCCCAACGGCATTTCCTTTTCATCTGTTACCATCCATACAGCATCTTCATATGTATTTTGTCGGCGTTCCGCTTTAGGATTTATCATCCCGTACAATTTTGGTTTTCCACCATAGTCGATCCAAAACAGTTTGACTGGCTTATTACGTTTATTGATGAACCGAATGATTGTGAATTCGCCTGTAAATGATTTTTCAGGAGGCTTTTCGTTTCCTCCTTCAGGCAGCCAATTCAGGTTATGCTCGGGTTTTGGTTCATCCTTTTTGACCGGGATCACTGTGCTAAGGTCGATCCCCTTGACAATATTAATGGAGGGTAGTTTTTTCTTTAAATTTGCAATCCCGAGATCGGTTACATCAGTTTGCCATAAGTAAAGTTGCTGAAGGTTCTTTAAATCCGCCAAATGCTCTAGTGCTTTGTCAGTAATTCTAGTGTTGTAGAGATTTAAATACTGCAATTTGGTTAGCCCTTTTAGATGTGCTATTCCTGTATCGTCAATAGCTGTTCGTTCGAGGTGTAGGCGCGTGAGTTTCACTAAACCCTTTAGGTGCGTTAAACCGTCGCTGGTGATCTTTGTGTCACGGAGGTTAAGTTCTATTACGTTCTTAAGTTTGGCTACGTCCTCCAATCCAGCGTCATTGAGGTTGCGTCCTCGAAGTTGAAACTGAATCTCCCATTGGTTATCCCCCCCCGGAGAAGGTAAAACCAAGCCTCCATTCTTTTTAATAGATTCAATTGCAGATTGATCTACAGTTTGACCAAGAGCTAGATTCGAAATCGATACAAGAAATAGTAAGAATCGAATCATATATTCGTTGGCATTTTAATTTAATTCAGATGGAAGTTCTCCATCTCCTGTTTTGGTTCCACCTTCCAAAATCCAAGCTAAATTAAATTGTGCTACCGCAGAACCTCCTTTTGGTCCTCCTTCAAAGTGATGAAAAATTTTACCTTCAGTGATTGTTCCTGGCCTGCCTGATGTTAATGATGAGTAGGCATGTCGACCTTTGTACACCATTCGCTTGATAGGCCATGATTCTCCACCATCAAAGCTAGCCCAAACGGTTCCTTTAACGCGTCCGCTTGGACTGTCGCAGTTGCTGTAAATCAAAATATCACGACCTTTAATTGCGAGACGAGTTAGGCCAGCCATGCAGCCATAATTGGTATTTTGTGGCCCATCTGGCAGGATCTCACAGAATTTAAGGTTTTCCCAAGTTTGTCCGCCGTCATCGCTAGTTGCAGTCCACCTCCGCCGAGGATTGGCTCCTTCTTCTGCCCAATGACGTCGTGAGTTATAATAGATAGTTCCGTCACTTAATTCGGCTATGGTTGCCTCCCCAGTACCGTTGGCAGGAAATGGGTCACTGGTTTGCCATGATTGACCGCCATCATCGCTATAAATTGCGTTAGTATAATGTTGGGGCCATCGAGCACTATCATTTTTTCCAGCATACCATCTGGAGGGGCGAATTAACCGGCCTTTGTACTTGCTATGACGCAAGGTAATTCCGTGCTCGTTCATATGCATTGAGGGGGCATGCCCTTTGGAGTCGGGTTTGATTTTAGTTTCAATTTTATTCCAAGTAATACCGTCATCGCTGCTAACGTAGATATGAATTGGTGAAGGAGGATGACTGTCCTCGACAAATGCAATGATATCACCTGTTTTTTCGTTTACCGTCAGCCCGCCAGGTTGAAAAGCTGGCTTGGCAATGACAATTTCTGGCCCCCACGTCTTACCTCCGTCTTCACTGCGTCGTGCTCGTACGTAGCTTGATCCCCAGGTTGCAATTAAAGTGCCTTTCATTGAGACGACGATGTTGCCAAATCGTTCACTAGAGAATAACGGTTTTAGCTCAAATTCTGATTCGCCAAGGTGAGGCTTCAATGCACCTTCAACATTTGATGATTGTTGGATGTGTTTGCAACCCGTTAATAAGGCACATGCTATAATGAGCAATAGAATTGGTTTCTTCATGCGATAAAAGTGTGTGTTCAAAGGATGCCCAACACACAAGGGATGGCAATTGGAAAATGCATTTAAGTCACTGATTGTGTAGCTTCAATCTGTATGGGACCGGCCAAGAGGGATGAATTTAGCACGAATTTCAGATAAGCGCTGATTAGCCAGATTCTGCATTGATTTCACCCGATCAGGATGTAGTTGGCTAAGATCATTTTTTTCTTCTATGTCTTTGTTTAAGTGGAACAATGCTGGACCGTTGCCTTTTAGCTCGGCTCCAACGCGTTTTGGGAAAAGTTTCCAATCTCCTACACGAATGGCTTCAAATCCTTTCGAGCCATGCCAGTAAAGCAGGTCATTGCGTATATGTGGTTTTTTCATTCCGATTAGTGTGTTCCAGATGTTTACGCCGTCGATAGGCACGTGATTGGTCTTGAGTTTGATTAATTCAATTCCGCAAACGTGTGCAAGGGTTGGTAGCAGATCCATTGCAGAAATAATCGCATCTGTTTTTAGCCCGGCAGGAAGGGTGCCTGGCCAACTGAGTATGCATGGCACGCGGGTTCCTCCCTCTAGTGAACTCCATTTTTTGCCACGAAACGGCTTAGCCAATGACTCCTTGATCATAGGTTCCGGACCGTTATCAGAACAAAATATGACCAAAGTTTTCTTATTCAGGCTTTCGACTTTTAGTATGTCCAATATTTCACCGATGCGGGAGTCCATCTCCTCGACGACATCACCATAAACACCGTAGTTGGATTTACCTTCCCAGTCTGGATGAGGCTCTACTGGAAAGTGTGGAGCAGAATATGGCAGGTAAAGGAAGAAAGGCTTGTCTTTGTTCGATTGGATAAAGCTGATCGCTTCATGTGTGAATTTCTCTGTGAGAAAACGGTTCTTAAAGGGCTTCTCAAGCAGCTTGTCAGCTTGCCATAATTCATCCGTTTGGTTGTTACTTTTGTTAATGTAAAATGTGCGATCAAAGCCTTGCCGATGTGGTCTAAAAGAAGGTCGGTCGCCAAGATGCCATTTTCCAGATATTGCAGTTTTATAGCCTGCAGACTTGAAATGTTCTGCCATTGTTAGCGCCTTTGGACTCAGGCCGTGATCAGTCGACAAAATGTGTCCTACTACCCCCTTGCTCCAACCGAGTCGCGTTGGGTAGGAGCCGGTCATTAGCGCGATTCTCGATGGAGTGCAAACGGTGGCTCCAGCGTAAAATCCTGTGAGTTTCACGCCATGTTTGGCAAGTCGATCCAAAACTGGTGTTTTAATTTTCGGATGCCCGTAGCAACTAAGATCATGGTAACCGAGATCGTCGGCCATAATCAAAACGACATTTGGCTTTTGTGCTATGGCGCTTAACCAGATTGAGAGCGACACGATTAAAAGAATGAGAATTCTCATTTAATAAAAACTATTTATTTTCGGCTGCGTGTTGTTTGCGTTTAGCCAAGCGATTCTTCATTTGTTTAACGATATTGAGATATTTTTGGGATTTGGCCAAGTTGATGTATTCCTTAGGGTCTTTTTCTAGATCGTAAAGTTCGGCGGCTTCGGTTTTGCCCCATTCGGCATAGCGCCAGCGCTTTGTTCGAATTGAGCGTCCAAGTTGGGAGCCTCGTGAAACAACCGTGTAAGCACTAGAATTACCAGAACCGTTTGGATTCCTGATGAGGCTCGAATAGCTTAGGCCTTGAAGATGTTTAGGGGCATCTAAGTTGCATAACTCGGCTAAGGTTGGGAATAAGCCAATAGTCTCGACTAAACCGTGGGTAGTTGCTCCTGCCGTAGATCCACCAGGTACGCGTACAATCAGTGGTACGCGTGCGCATTCTTCGAATAGAGTGACTTTACCCCACATAAAATGTTCGCCGAGATGATATCCGTGATCAGAGGTGAAAATCACGATCGTGTCATCCCAAATTTTTTGCGCTTTAATCTTGTCGATAATTAGTCCGATTTGAGCATCTACAAATGACACGCAAGCATGATAGGCCTGAGTGTATTTGCGTCGAAGCGCGTCGTTTTCCTTGCCGATTTCAAATCCGAATCCTTTGAAACGCTTTACCATTGCCAACTTTGGGATGTCATCCCAGTCGTTCTTCGGGCTGAGTTCGAATTGAAGTTTCTGCTTAGGGTAAAGGTCGAAATATTTTTGTGGTGCGATGAACGGAACGTGAGGTTTGTGAATTCCAACCGTAATAAAGAAAGGCTTGTCGCCGTAGCTCTTTTTATCGAGCCACTCGACGACTTTGCGGGCATTTCGGCCGTCGCGATGCTGATCGTCTTTCAATCCACTTGGTCCATAACCAGGTTGCTGTTGGCCGCGTGTCTGGGTAAATAGTCCCTGAACCCTTTGCTTCCATTGACGTCGGGTTTTACCTTGTTCCACAGAGCCATTTTCCTTTTCGAACTTTTTTCGTTCATTGGTTACGAAAGGGAACTCGTTATTCTCAAATCTATGATACTCGTGCCATCCAAGGCCACCTGGCTCGTGGCGTGGGGTGTGAAATATTTTTCCAACTCCGCCAGTCCAATAGCCGTTTTCTTTCATGAACTGTGGGAGAGACGATATGCCGGGTCGCGTATCGCGAATGTCAGCTTTATTATCCAGAACGCCTGTTGACTCGGGATACAGTCCGCTGAGAAACGACGCCCGGGATGGGCCGCAGACAGGATATTGGCAGTAAGCTCTTTTGAATGTGACACCGGCTTTGGCCAATTGATCGAGGTGGGGAGTTTTAATATGAGGATAACCAGATATACTGACATGAGTGTTCAGGTCATCGCAAACAATAAGNATTACATTCGGCTTGGAATTCCCTGTATTACTGGNAATGAAAATGCAAATAAGTGCGGAGAGTTTTTGGACTAAATTCACTTAGCTTGTTTTNTTTTTAGGCGAGNTTCTTTGCGCTCCTCCCGTTTTTGTTTACGTTTCAGTTCCCGCGCGTTTAGCTTAGTTGAGATGTTTTTTAAGTTTGGCTTTGATCCAGTTAGTTTTACTTCTGAAAGTTGCATTTTAGCATGCCAATCTGAATGCAGTCCGGCCAATCGTTTGGCCAAGGCGGGGTTTTTATTAGCAATGTTGTTTTTTTCATAGGGATCGTTAATGAGATCGAATAACTGGAGTTTCCCCTTAAAGCTGTGTGCTTTCCACTTACCTTCTCGCACGGCCCACTCAGACTTTTCCTCGCCGCTGTTCCAAAAGAGCACGGGATGATGATTAGTCGATTTTCCATTGAGCAGCGGCAGTAAACTTTTTCCGTCAAAATTTCGTTCGGCCAAGCGTCCTATATTTGTGGCTTCGATCACTGTGGGTAGAATGTCTAATGAGATTACCGGTTCATCGATAGTGCGACCACCTTTGAATTTTGCTGGCCAGCTCACAATAAATGGTGTGCGGATACCACCTTCGTATAGGCTGCCCTTAAAGCCACGCAGTTGTCCGTTGTTTGCTTGCATGGCTTTAGACCCTCCATTATCTGTGAGGAAGAATAGTAGAGTGTTTTCCCAGAGTCCTTGGGTTTTCAACTTGTCCACCACAGCCCCTACCCCGAGGTCAAGGTGGTTGAGCATGGCCATCAGTATCGCCCGTTTTTTATCGAGGTGCGGGAAGCGTTTTTGCATCTGTTCAATGTCTTTCTTAGGCGCTTGTGCAGGGGCATGAACGGCATTGTATGCAAGGTAGAGAAAAAATGGGTTTTGTTTCTGACGATCGATAAATGATACCGCTTCCTCAGTCAGTCGTGTAGTCAGATATCCGTTGTATTTATTTTCCTTAATGCGTTCTTTGTTGCGGTAGATAGGTGCGTAATCCGTACCTTTTACCCCGATCAATTTGAAATAATCGTGGCCACCTCGCCCCATGAACTTGTAGCATTCATCAAAGCCACGATTGAGTGCATGCATACTGAGAGTGGGATAGTCGGTGTCTAATCCCAAGTGCCATTTTCCGATAGCCGTGCTGATGAAATTGTCCGGCAAAAAAGAAGGAAAAATTTTTGTTTTCGGATTAAATCCACGGCCACCGTCGCCTGCGGTATAGATGCCCATTCGTTGCTGATACAGTCCAAGCATTAGGCCTGCTCGGGTTGGTGAACACACCGCACCACTGGTGTAAGCATGACTAAAAAAGACGCCTTCGCGAGCCAATGCATCCATGTGTGGGGTGGTGACTTCGGTGGGATGACTAGGATTAAAGCTAATATCTGCATATCCTTGGTCATCTGTTAAAATGACAACTATGTTTGGAGTTTTTGCATCTATGGTTTCAATGTAGATTAGGGTTAGTAAAAGTAGTGAGATTAATTGTTTCATATTTTTAATCCTCGATACCCGGAATGGGGGCCTTTGGGTCAATGTCAGAACCTTGCCAGTTTGCTTTGCCGTTGTTGTAGAGCAAAATTCGATGCTTACTATTAGGTACGGGTTTCCGATTGTTTTTAGGTAGGAACTTTTTGTGTCTGGCGATGACTTTTGCGTGTTTCGAATTATTGGCGAGGTTGTTCCATTCGTTTGGATCTTTACGCATGTCGTACAACTCTTCGCTACCGTCGGCGTATTGTATGTAGCGCCAATTCTCGCTGCGAACACCGTGGTTGTTATGGTTGTGCGTGGTTATAGCTGGCCACTTTCGCTTGGCTTTTGCATTCATCAATTGAGGAGTCAAACTGCGTCCGTCGAGCCCATTTTTTTTCGGAAGATCGAGCAGTTTGTTTAGCGTCGGATAGATGTCTAACAGCTCGGCCGGTTGCGTGCAGATTTGGCCTGGCTTGACGCCCGGTCCTGCAAAGATCAGTGGCACGCGTGTGCTGTCGTCCCAAAGAGTGTTTTTACCTGAGATTGACTTTTCGCCTAGGTGCCAGCCGTGATCTGACCATAGCACGATTACAGTGTTGTCACTGAAGTTGTTTCTCTTGAGTGCATTTATCAATCGGCCGACTTGGCTATCAACAAAACTGGTGCAGGCGAGGTAGCTGCGGACGAGATTGCGCCACTGGTTATTTTCCTCGAGCCACTTGTGCCGAACCTCTGGCAGATACCAGTGCATGTACCAGGAGAAACGCGGCGTGTCGGCACGGTCGTTGCGAAGGATTTTCGGTAGCACGGAGTCGTTATCCGGATAAAGGTCGAACCATTTCTGCGTGGCGAAGCACGGCACATGCGGCAGGAAAAACCCGACCGACATGAAGAATGGCTCCTTGGGCTTAGTGTCAAGTTGGTCTACTGCCCACGAGGCGATTTTCCAGTCGCCTTTGTCTTCATCTTTGTGATCGAACACGCCCCAGTCCATTAGTTTGTGGTTTCCGAACGGGGTCGATCCGATCAATTTCTTTGGAGGAAACGGCATTGCGCTGGCCCTAGGGCCGATCAAGTCAAACTCCTGATCATTATTTTGGAGGCCGTATCGCCCATGGTAAATTTTACCTGTGGAATAGGTTTTGTAGCCGCCTTGTTGTTTAAGGTATTGTGGAAGGGTAACGAGATTTTTTAACTCAGGTACGGTTCGAAACCANGGTGATAATCCGTAAATGCCGGTNGTGCTTGGGCGCAGGCCTGTCATCAGGCTCGTGCGTGAAGGGTTGCACAAAGGTGCCTGACAATNTGCATTAGTGAAAGCGGTGCCGCGTTTGGCCAAGCGGTCGATGTGTGGCGTTTTCACCATAGGATGCCCACCAAGGTAACCTATCCAATCGTTTTGATCATCGATGGCGATGAACAACACGTTTGGCTTTTTTTCAGCTGCGAAATTTGCTGCCGAAAACACCAAAGCTGCAAACAAAACCAATGAAAAGCGCATGCGCAAATCTTGCCCTTGGCCAAGCATCAAGGCAAGTCAACGCCCACTTGAATAAGTTACTGAGGGATGGCTTCTGGCTTGCAAGTTTTGTTTACTTTGTGATGCAGAATAGGTGTTTCTCGCCTCGAATTAGTAGTTGGTCGCGTACCGGGACGGTAGTGGCTATAATTCGTTCTCCCATGTTGTTTTCGGAGAGGAATTGGAATCCGTCCGAGATGGAGGCAACCATGATGATGCCATCCTCTCGCGGTGCATAAATCTTGCTGTCGGCTACGGTCGGCGAGGCGTAGTAGCTAGCACGGTGTTTAGGGAATTGGCCGTCCCAAAGTTTCTTGCCGGTTTTGGCATCCAGACAGGCCACCTGTCCGCGATCACCAAGTACGTAGACTTTTCCATCTTGTATAGCAGGGGTAGGTACGAATGACCCGGTGCCATTGAGTGTCCATTTGCGATTAGATTGGGTAACGTTTCCATCGCCGCTCAATTCGATTCCAGCGATGTGTTTGCCACGACCATACGGAACGATTGCCATGTTTCCGTCGAGTACCGAAGAGGCTACCTGTACCCAGTTTCCACGCTTGTCTGGATTGAAGCCTTCGCAGGTCCAAAATAGTTTTCCGTTTGAGGCATTATGAATTGTCAGTCGTTCCGCGCCCCAGACGACGATTGCCTCGCGGCCCTGATACTGCACAACATGAGGTGTGGCGTAGCTGTGATCACACTCGACAGGTGTTTTGTAGTTGCGGGGTTCCTTCCAGGCCAATTCGCCGGTGCTCTTGTTGAACGCAGCGAGATACGACTCGCCGGAGTGCATTACTGCAAGCACGACATGTTTCGAGGTCAACACTGGTGAAGTGCCGATGTCCCAGTATAGTGTGTCGCGTGCGAACCGTTTTTGTAGGTTGGTTTTCCAGAGTAATTTACCGTTCAACGTGAAGCTGGCGAGGTTGCCGCTTTTGAAATAGGCGAACAATAGCTTGCCGTCGGTGATCGCGGAGGGGTTGCTGCCAGAGCCGTTTCGGTGCTTGCCGGCTCGCTCGCTACCAATAGTGGTTTGCCATTGTTTTTTGCCATTCCAGTCATATGAAATCAGTGTGTCGTTGCCATCATTCGGACTTGTGATGATGATCTGGTCCTGCCATACGATCGGCGTCGAGCAACCCTTGGCCGGTAACTTAGTTTTCCACTTAACGTTTTTTCTGTTGTCAAATGTTGCGACGTAGCTCCCGATCGAGGTCGATCCGTTTTCGCCTGCGCCGCGCCAGTTCGGCCAGTTGGCTTCAGCTCCTAGGATCCAATTCGGAGACAATAAAGCCAAGCCAACTACAAGGCCGGCAAATTTTATTTTTAGTGTGACTTTAGTTTGCATAATTAAGATTAGTAGTTCGTGTTTGGTTCGGTTCCGGCGAGGTATTGCACGCGTCGGTAGACTTCGCCTTTTTTGAATTTCAACTTCACTTTTTCAGGGTCATATTTGTGTCCAACCTGATCACGCAGGTAGACGATGGTGTTGAAGGCGATCATCAGCGCTTGCTCAGTCTCGGCGTTGTTCACTACGCTATAAAGCGTTGGCATAGGGTCGATCGCATTGATACTCCCGAGGAATTCTGCAGCCCTAACACGCACCATCAGATTATTGTCCTTCAATAATGGCATGGCATTTAATGTGAGAGGTTTAGCTTTCTTGCCAAAATTGGAGCAGACTTTGAGCGCCCAGTAACGATGCAAAGCACTTTTGGATTCCAGTGCTTTCACAAGTGTTTGTTGTGCTTCATCGAATGGACGCAGGGCGGTGTCGGCCAGATCAGAGAGGCGGCTCAGTTGTTTTGCGTGTTTCTGCCCAAATGCCACTCCGTCGTTCAGGGCGGTGGCGACCATGCGATTCTCTGGATAAAAGCTGAGATCATTGATGGATTTCATTTTGTTTTTCAATAATCGGCGCATTTCGGTCAATCGTTTGGCCTGATCCGAATCAGCGGCGAGGTTGTTGATCTCGTGCGGGTCGTTTTCGAGATTAAAAAGCTGCTCGACCGGTCTTCGTTCGAAGAACTGTCGTTGTACCGGGTTCAATCGATCTGCCCTATAAAGATTGCGCCAGTTGTCATAAGCTAGTTGTCGGTAACGATAATTGTTTTGCAGACCGTCGGCATAGTAGGCTTGATAGTTGCGTATATACTTCCATTTACCTTTGCGGTATGTGCGTACCATATCGAATTTTTCGTCGAACCGATCTGCGTGGCCGAAGACTTCATCCCGCTTTGCCAAGTCGGTGGCCGAGATGTTTTTACCGAAGAATGCCTCCCCATCTAGTTCCTTGTGTGGCACGATGCTGGCAAGATTGAGCACGGTTGGCCCGAAGTCGATGAAGCTTACAAAGCCGTCGGTTCGGGTGCCGCGTTTGTGGTCGATGAGGTGTTTAAAGTTTTCCGGGATGCGTACGACTAGTGGTATGTGCAGGCCGCTTTCATATGCGTAACCTTTACTTCGAGGCATCACTCCCCCGTGGTCTCCAAAGTAAAAAACAAACGTATCTTCCAGTAGGCTATCCTCTTTAAGTTGTTTTATGATTCGGCCGACGTGGTTGTCTATGAGTCTCATCTGATCGTAGTATTGTGCCTTGGTATAGCGCATGATTGGTGTGTCAGGAAAGTAGGGTTGCAATACTACATCATCTGGTGATGTTTTAGTTGGGGTTCCCATTTTTTTTATAGGGAAATGTAATCGGCTTTCGTGTGATTCGGCTAATGATTGCATATGAAAAAATGGCATTGCTTTGTTTGGTCGTTTGCGCCATGTAGCCTTATTAGATGACATATCCCATGCATCTTTTCTATCCACTTTAAAATTGTAATCGGTCTTTGAGTTGTTAGATGTGTAGTAGCCGTTTTCGCGTAATACCTGCGACCACGGCTTCACTCCTGATGGTAAAGTGGCCAGAGCTGACTTTCGATGGTACTGAAATCCCAAGCGTGGTGCGTGCATTGCTGTGGCTAGTGTGGTGCGTGCGACTGAGCAAACGGGTGCGCCTGAAAAAGCATGATTGAAGGTCAGCCCATTATCAGCAAGCTGTTCTATATTTGGCGTGATTCCAAGCTTGTTGCCGTAAAGGCTCAAGTAGTGAATCGAGTTGTCTTCGGAAACGACGAAGACAAAATTGGGCCTTTTTGCAGATTCCGCCGGGTAGGCCAGATCGGCAATCGAACAAATTATAACGAGACTGTAGATCAGTTGAAATAAGCGCATACAGACAGTCAAAGCTAAGCTATTGGGAAATGACAACGTCAAAACACCGGATTTGATTTGTATTTTACTGTTTTTCGATTTAGCAATTCCGCCGCGTCAAGCGGCCCAAATTTACAAAGGTTAATATTATGGCCTATTTTCAGAAGATAAAAAAGATCCAGTTCGAAGGTTCTGACAGTAAAAACCCGTTGGCTTTTAAATGGTACAACGAGGATGAAATTGTCGAAGGTAAGACTATGAAGGACCATTTAAGGTTCTCGGTTGTTTACTGGCACACTTTTCGGAACGCACTCTCCGACCCGTTTGGGGTAGGCACTGCATTGCGTCCTTGGGATGATGGCAGTGAGTCAGTCAAGAATGCTCAGAAACGTGTAAAAGTAGCTTTTGAGTTTATGGAAAAACTTGGAGTCCCTTATTATGCATTTCATGATCGGGATGTAGCTCCGGAGGGTAAGACATTGTCAGCTTCTAACAAAAATCTAGATTCTGTTGCTAAGGTTCTCAAAGCTGAGCAGGAAAGAACTGGTATTAAGCTGCTTTGGGGGACTGCTTGCCTTTTTGCCAACCCGCGCTATATGCACGGTGCAGCTACCAGTTGTAATGCTGATGCATTTGCTTACGCAGCGGCTCAGGTAAAAAAAGCTATTGAAGTAACACACCAACTTGGTGGCGAAGGCTACACATTCTGGGGTGGTCGTGAAGGCTATTCAACACTGTGGAACACTGACATTGGTCGTGAACTTGATCATCTTGGTGCATTCCTGCAAATGGCGGTAGATCACAAAAAGAAAATTGGATTTAAGGGGCAATTCTATATCGAGCCAAAACCGAAGGAGCCAACAAAACATCAATATGACTCTGATGCGGCAGCATGTTTGAACTTCCTGCGACAGTATAATTTATTAGATCATTTTAAGCTTAACCTTGAGACCAACCATGCCACGCTAGCTGGTCATGAGATGCAGCATGAACTGGAAGTGACTGTTGCTGCTGATGCACTTGGGTCCATTGATGCCAATACAGGAGATCCAATGTTGGGTTGGGATACTGATCAATTTCCAACAAGTGTGTATCTCACTACAGAATGCATGCTGCCAATCTTAAAAATGGGGGGCTTTTCCACGGGTGGTGTCAACTTTGATGCCAAGGTGCGTCGTGAAAGTTTTGAGCCGGTTGACCTTTTCCATGCTCATATAGGAGGCATGGATGCCTTCGCGAGAGGTCTTAAGATTGCGGCTGCGATTCGTGCCGACGGTCGTTTGGAAGAGTTTGTTAAAAATCGTTACCGATCATGGGATACTGGTGTTGGTAAAAAAATAGAGTCGGGAAAGGCGAGTTTTAAAACTCTTGAAACCTATATTCTTAAGAAAGGTGAGGTTTCGAAAAACGAAAGTGGACGGCAGGAATTTCTTGAGAACCTAATCAACGAGTTTATTTAAATTTTAAACTATATCTTATCAAGAAGGCGGCTTTATAAGCCGTCTTTTTTTGTTGGATTATCAAAATATCTAATTGTAATAAAAGGTAAAGCGTACAAAACGACGGTCATTACCGATAAATTCCCGCATCTTGTCTGGCCATGGATCAAAAGGAGCTGGTTCTCTTACCGCCCGTTCGCACTTTAGGCTTAAGATAGAGCTTACAGTGCTTCGTTCGACCTCAATATCAGTCACCTCACCATTTTCCCAAAGGTTGAAGGTAACCACGACTCGTCCTACTTCTCGAACGGAAGGAATGATATTGTGCCATCGATCTTGAATTGCAGCAATTAGACGAGCATCATAATTTCCAAATGGAGATGCTTTAGCATCTAGCCCTTCAATAGTAGCTTTATTGATGATGCCTCCATCCTGTTTCATCTTCTCTCCGGAAATCATTGCCATCCTGCGAGCTTCTGCCATTGAACTTGG
>NYWG01000032.1 GCA_002684915.1 Verrucomicrobiales bacterium | reverse complement strand
CTTGGATCATCATAACTTCCGAATCACTAGGCTTTCGACCTAATGCATATTGAAAGACTCGATTAAATACACTTTGTTTTTCAGTTCCTTTGTTTGACAATGCAATCGAGCCCTCTTTAATTAAGCCAGAAATCACGTCGCCATTAGTCAATGCCAAAGCCTGTAGAGTAGTTGCTACCGAGGGACGAACAGTGCTCACCTGCTCACGATTCGGTCGCCCGAGAGCTGTGGTGAGCGGTGTCTTGTTTTGAAACGCCTCCCGAAATCTTCCTCCAAAAGCTAGATCAGAACCACTGACCTTTAACTTCTTTGCTAAATCCCAAGGCCTCATATTAATATCACCAAGCTCTAAAGCATTATTCCATTTGGAATCATCAAAGGCTCTCAGACTCCAGTCTTTAATATTATTGGTACTAACTTTCCAAGATTTATCGGAAATAATATCACGAGTACTTCCATCTTCAAATTGCAATCTGACGCCCAACCAAAGACCAGCCGGGTTCTTACCTGCATCACCATTAGTCCCTAAAACCGTAATCAAATTTTCCCCTACTTTAAAAAGATTCGATAGATTCCGGAATTTCGGTTCCTCCCAATTATTACCTGCAATTCCATTACGCTGATTCACTAATAAGACAAAAGAATTATCAGCCGTAACAATCACATCTGCGGTTTTAGGCTTACTTCTCAACTCAAAAGTTTTACGGAAATAAGAGGTGCCCGGTTTGGCGCTCTTAGCTGCATTACTCGAACTCCATATCCATTTAGCTTCTGGAACATCTGTCTTTTTTTTCTTCTCCAGATTTGCTCCTTCAAATTTGATTTTTTTTGCAGGTGATTTCTTCCAGTTTCCGGTCAAGGCGGCTATAGAATCAACAAACTGCTCAGCAGACATTCGCCGTACTAGTGGACCGCGAAAAACAAAATCTTTCTCCTCTTGTTCAGAGCCATTCACTGCTGGCAGTTGATATGCACGTGAAGTCATTATCTGCTCCATCGTAAACTTAAGGTCGTAATCATTCTCGGCCAAGTCGCTGGCAAGCAAATCAATTAGATCTGTATTCCAGGATTGATTTTCCATTTCATCAACCGGTTCAACTAACCCTCGCCCAAGGAAACGCGCCCAAATTCTGTTAACAATCGTCCTACTAAGTCGACCATTTTTAGAACTCGTCACTGCATCAGCCAACTGTTTAATTCGAGTACTCTTATCGGCATTGGGATCAATTTTCCCTAATTCAGGATGAATAAATCTAATGTCTGATATTTTACCGGTTGGTTTGTCGCACTCAATCATCTCGAGTGGTTTATCAGCATAAACGCTTGCCAAGGCATAAGCATCTGCAAGCGACCAGTCATTTATAAAACTATCATGACATGATGCGCATTTTAGATTAACTCCCATAAACACTTGAGAAATATGCTGGGCAGCTTGCATGTGTGGTTTCTGGCTTGCATTCACGACTCCTCTCCAAACTATTCCCTTGGTAAATCCTTGTGAATGCTCTGTAGGATTAACCAACTCATAAACAAACCGATTATAAGGTTTGTTATTGTATAATGAACCGTAAAGCCATCCTGTAATTTGCCTACGGCCGCCATCTATGTAGCCGGTACCAGCGTAGTCATTACGAAGAAGATCATTCCAAAATGCCAACCAATGCTCAGCATAAGATTTCCGATCTGCCAAAAGCTTTCGAACCAATGTTCGGCGTTTACCTTCAACCTTACTAGCTATGAATTCCTCAAGCTCGTCAATAGTTGGTAGTAATCCAATTACATCAAGATAAACACGCCTAGCAAAAATTCTGTCCGAAACCAACTTACTTATATTTACATCGTGTTTTGAAAAATAGGGCTCAAGAACACGGTCGACCGGATGACCATTTTTTTGCCCTAAAAGTTTTGGACGACGAGGTTTAAGATTTAAAACAGGAGCCTTAGCAAACGTCACATTATTTTCCCAGACTATACCTTGATCGATCCATGCACGAACCAACCCGACCTCTTCGACTGTAAACTTCGATCCTTTTTGTGGCATCACATTATCAGGATCTATTCCAGAAATTAATTCAATGAGATAACTCTCATCACTTTTACCAGGAACTACTGATTGACCNGAATCACCGCCAGCTAATAAATTTTCACGAGTCTCAAGACTAAAGCCTCCTTTTGNCTTNCCTTTACCGTGACACTTAGTGCAACTCTTCTCCAGTAANGGATANATCTCNTTTGAAAAACTAACNTTGCGCTCGATAGCCGGCGGCAGTTTCCCTTTTTGCTCTTCACTTAATTCAGCTTGGACTCCNNCTAGANNAATCAAAAAAATGCAAAAAAATGCAAAAANTTTTCGACAANCTACATTCACGGNAAAAAGAACATAAAAGTGTTATCCATTGTGTGAAAGAAAAATGAGCTAATTTAGCTACTTTANAATCTCAAATACTTGAAACCAATTTTGATCACCAAGCTTATCAGTCACGTTTTTGAATCCTGGATCTGACTCCAAATGTTTAGCCCACTGCGATTTATTGTTCGCAATTGTATACTTAGCTCCAGATTTTCTATAAGTATCGGACTTTGCCTTGTTCTTCGCCAACACACTTAGTTCATTTGAACGAACTGGCTTCCAAAAATCACCATACCAAGGCTGACCAAGATGCCAAGCTACATATAATCCCAATCGATGGCCTTCATCCGAAAAAAATGTTGACCCAACAATTGGTGACTCCATACCAGCCTTTTTCATTCTAGAAGCTAACTCTATAGCTAAAGGGCCTGCAATATCTTCAGTTCTTCGTTCCAAAAATACCGGCATCACAAATAACACCGCTATCGCAATCTTGATTTCAAAACGAGTTTTATAATAAGAACATAAACCAAGTGAGATAATCAAAAAAAGTGGAACGATAAGATAAAAATAACGTTGATCAGTCGATAAAACGTAAACCGGAAGATAAATAATACTAAGGCAGACAACCGGCACAACCAACCATCTCCATCTTTCATTAAACCAATTCTTACTCCATGGACTTCTTGTGAAAAAAGCTAATCCAAATACTAGCATACCTATCCCAAACCAACTCAAAAATAAACCAACCCCATCAAAAGCTGACAAAATCTTAAAAACCGTCTTTGTGTTTTTGCTAATTAGAGTGAACTGGTGAGTAAGTTTTTCATTATTCTCAAATGGAGACCAATATTGATATTCCATTTTACTCGGATCCTCCCAAGCTGTGACACGACCTGATTCTGGAATATATACGGTATTCCCAAAGGGGTGCGGAGCAGGATTATCATTACCTGGCCCAACAATAGCATGTGCTATTCCTCCAGAAGTTGAAAAAGTTGCACTACCATACTTTATAGAAAGAGTAATAATCAAAGGAAGCGACACAGCAACAAAGATCCCAAAAGAAAAAGCCAACTGCTTCCAAGCTAATACCCTGTATTTGAGCGCAGTAAAACGCCAACACAATGCCAGCAATAAACTAGTAAGAATTCCAAAAGGTAATGCCACAGCTTTGGCTAAATAAGCTAATCCCCAAAATAAGCCAGAACCAATTGCATGACGCCTACAACTCAACCATTTCGGTGAAATCCCAAAACTAATTGCATATATTGCTAGCCCGGAAACTAGCAAGTCCGGAGTCAACTGCTGAGTCATCCAAACTGGCAAGAGTAGTGCTAGCACAACAGCGATAATTAATTCATCCAACAAACGAAACCCAGCTGATCGAGCCAAAAACTGACTACCATGAAAGAACACAAGACTTGAAATCAGCATCGTCAATTTACCAACAATTAAAGGCTCGATACCTAGCCATAAAAACGGAACCATCAACAAGCTCAACAGAGGTCCCCAATAACCATTAATTGCAAACTCTAAATTTCCTGAGGCCCAATAGTCGCCAACTCTCATATATGCAATTGCATCGGTGTTTAAACGAGTCAAATTGTTGAGCATAGACACTACCATTAGCGAGTATGCAACTAACCAAACTAACCGAATCCAAAATCGCAACTTAGAATCGGAAGTCCAAACGTTTTGCTCGGTTTTTTTAAAGTTCAAATCAGACTATTTTTTAAAAATGAATATATTATTTAAGCCGAATTGAAATTTTTTATGAGTTAGCAATTTAAAGCCGACTGATTCAAACAATGGCTTAACTTTAGAAGGATTAAAACCATGATGTTCTTCAAAAGCTATCCCATCAACTAATCGCAAAAACCTCAAAACAATTAATAACACGTCTACTTTCGGTGAAGGCACCGTCAACACTACAACACCGTCAGTCACAAGCCGCTCGTAACAAGCTTTAATGAAAGCAAACTTTTGCCCTTCGGATATATGCTCTAACACAGCCAACATGGAGACAGCATCGAATAATTGTTCATTTGGCAATGCATCAGGAAATAACCCGGAAATAAATTTGAATCCCGCGGGCTCTAGCATTTCATTAACGCGAGTGTCAATTCCCACACCCATAATTCCTCGCTTAGCTAAAACTCGGCACAACTCTCCATCGCCGCATCCTATATCTAGAATTACATTAGCTTTTTTAAGGATTGGAATAGCCTTCATTATTCGCCAGTCACGAATCACATAATCTAGCCACTTCATCAGCCTCCTCCTTTGCGCTTCAACCCCAAAACACTAAGGAAGAAACTTCCCAAAATAATTTGAAAACCAAGAGCAATGGCTAGAATGGATGGAATTACCTGACGCAAAACTTCCGATGGATTCAATTCACCAAACCCTGTCTCTCTCCAGCTCAAAGTTACCATGAGAGAACCACCCAAACCTAAAAACACCAATAGCCCTCCAAAGATTAAACCTGTCTCCAACTTAATATATTGATACAATCTATTTAGCAGTTTGCTTTCTCGGCCAAAACCTTGCGTACTGGCAAAAGTTCGAGTGAATAAAGAAAATAATACTGACTGAAAACCAAGAAGAACTGCCAGTGCAGAATAAGCTAGTGTATTTAAATCCAAGGTTGCCTGACCTAATTTGCGAGCTTCCGGCAAAAGCCAACCACCAAACCCCAAGCCTATCAACATCAGTAACAAGCCTGGATATAAAAACAACCAATTCGGACTAAACAACAACATAAACCTTAAGTGGCGCCAACCATCACGCCAACTACGCAAATGTGGAGGCCGAGTTCGCCCATCCGGAGAAAGAGTAGTAGGGACCTCACTTATCTCCATACCTCTCATTACAGCTTTTACGACCATCTCGCTTGCAAACTCCATACCTGTTGTCTGCAATTTCATTCTTTTAAAAGCTTCATAGGATAAGCCTCGAAGCCCACAATGAAAATCTCCTACCGAACATCGGAAAAATAACCGCCCTAATCCACTTAAAACAGGGTTACCCAAGTAACGGTGCAAAGGGGGCATTGCACCAGACGCAATACCACCACGAAAGCGATTCCCCATCACTAAATCACTGCCATCTCTAAGTTTCTCTATAAACGGCATCAGCGAAGAAAAATCGTAGCTATCATCAGCATCTCCCATGATAACAAACTTCCCTTGTGCCGAACTTATACCCTCCATTAATGCATT
>NYWG01000031.1 GCA_002684915.1 Verrucomicrobiales bacterium | reverse complement strand
CCAAGAAAGCTGTAGCCAAGAAAGCTGTAGCCAAGAAAGCTGTAGCCAAGAAAGCTGTAGCTGAGAAGAAGGCTCCCATTAAAAAGAGGGTTAAACGAGCTAAACAAAAATTTGGAGCTGCATCTACAGCATCTATTTTGGGTTTGCCCGTATCGGGGAATAAGAAAAAAAAGGCTGTTAAGCATCTCGAAATGTCTAGTGTAGGCAAGTATGAGAAGCAGAAGAATTTGCTTATAGGCCTTAGAGAGAGGCTGACTGACCAACGTAACGGATTAGCAAAAGAATCGGCTAAAGAGATGGAAAGTTATGGAGTGCATATGGCTGATTCTGGAACAGATAATTTTGATCGAGACTTTAATTTAAGTCTTCTTTCGTCTGATCAAGATGTAATTTATGAGATAGAGGAAGCACTAAAGAGAATAGAAAAGGGAACCTTTGGTTTATGCGAATTAACAGGTAAACCAATCCCATTACCTCGACTAAATGCTATTCCTTGGACTCGTTTTCGTGTAGATGCTCAGTCGGAGCTAGAACGTTATGGTGCGCTTCAGAGCCGATCACTCGGCCAGCTAGGGAATATTACTACGCCCGGAGCCCAGATAAAGGACAAAATAGAAGGAGATTTTCCTGATCCTAAAACTGCAAAAAAACTTTAATTTATGGCAAGAGAAACAGTTATCCTAGAATGCACTGAAGCCAAAGAGGCCGGTAAACCGGTCTCACGTTATATGGCTCAGCGTAATAAGAAGACTCAACCTGATCGGTTGGAGATGAAAAAGTATAACCCTAATATGCGCCGTCATACGCTTCACCGCGAAATTAAATAACATGCCAAAGAAGAACGACAAGAATAAGAGGAATAGTAACACTACGCAGACGCGTACACCTCGTCCAAGACCAAAGGTGGATTTTACTATCGATAAGTTGGATTATCGCAATACTGAGCTGTTAGAGACATTTGTAACAGGCCATGGTCGTATTTTACCTCGAAAATACACTGGGCTACCTGCGCGGTACCAACGACGGATGGCTAATGCCATTAAACGCGCAAGGCAGTTATTGTTAATGAAGTAATATTTTAAACGCCGAATTAGCTTCGGCGTTTTTTTCTGGCTTTTGATTGCGAATGTATTGCAATAGCCATTCTTCGAGTATGTTTGCTAATTTCTTGCTGATAGCTGGATCATGATTATAGCTCTACTCATTTTTTCTGTGGTTGCAGCGGTATTGACTGTTCTTTTGTTTAAGCCAACCGATCGTAACCGACTTAAGCTGATAATTGCATTTAGTGGATCATATTTATTATCCATCACTGCGTTACATCTTTTACCGGAGGTATTCGTAAATACAGGAAGAGGACCCTATTTTGGTGCATTTATTTTAGTAGGCTTTTTTATTCAGGTTATGCTCGAGTATTTATCGGGTGGAATTGAGCATGGCCACGTACATCATGACAAAAGTAGTGCGGTGCCTATCGGGCTACTTGTTGGTCTCTGTCTTCATGCTTTTCTTGAAGGCTTGCCTTTGGTTGATGCAGCGGAAGAACATGATCATAGCCACTCCCATGATCATAGCCACTCCCATGATCATAGCCACTCCCATGATGGAGGGGAGGCATGGCAGAGTGGATTGCTTTGGGGTATTGTACTGCATAAATATCCTGTAGCTATGGTTTTTTTCTCTATGCTTCTGAACAGTGGCATGGGCAAGCCTAAGGCTTTTGCATTGTTGGCTGTTTTTGGTGCTATGGCTCCTTTAGGTACTCTTTTTGGAGGTGCTGGTATTATAGATAATTTTCACCGTGAGAGTTTAGCGATCGTGATAGGTATTTTTCTGCACGTTTCAACAACAATACTATTTGAAAGTAGTGAAGGTCATAAGTTTAATGCCTATAAAATGTTTGCCATTACTTTAGGTCTGGCAATTGCAGGTATTGGAATGTTCTTTCATATTCATTAGTATGAAAACTGAAGAATTACACTGCTGTGGTGATATTCATAAGCGCGCAAGTTTAGATAAGTGGATCGAGAGATTACAATCAACTAAATTGAAGCTTACGACACCTAGACATGTTATTTTGGAATTTCTCCATAAACAAAGTCATCCAGCTACAAACCGTGAGATTTATAATGGTATTTCTAACGATTGTGATCTTGCATCAGTCTATCGTACAATAAATCTTTTTATAAAGATTGGTTTTGTGCATCAATTTGATTTTGGTGATGGTATTGCCCGATTTGAGTTGATTGAACCAGGGTTAGATAGCCATCATCATCATATAATTTGTAATGATTGTTCAAAGGTAATTGAGATAGACCATTGCTTTCCTGAATCACTAACAAAAACTATCTCAAAACATACTGGATTCAGTCGAATAAAGCACAAATTGGAGTTCTTTGGTTTGTGTCCAAACTGCCAATAGAAGTTAAGCTTATGTAAGAGATGCCTTGATGTTTGCTTCTGGGCTTTCAATGCCGAAGCTGACTTTGCCGATTGTACTTGCTAGTACGAAGTTTACTTTTCCATCGGTGACTTTTTTATCTAGTTTCATTGCCGCTAAAAGTTTTTTCATTTCATTTTTGGATAGATTAATCTTTGTAGGCAATCCGGCTGCAGTAAAAAGTGCTTCAATTCGATCAACTTCTGATTGGCTGAGTCCGAGAAGGTCACGTGAGATTTTTGAGGCTGCTACTTGGCCTATTGAGATAGCTTCGCCATGCAAGAACTTCCCGTAACTGGAAATCGCTTCAAGTGCGTGTCCGATTGTATGGCCATAATTGAGAATAGCACGCAGGCCATTCTCAGTTTCATCTTGTTCAACAATCTTAGCCTTAATCTGGCAGCTGCGGGCTACAATGTAAGCCATCTCTATTGTGTCCAAACTAAGTAAATTAGACATTTTACGTTCTATTCTTTGAAAAAGTTTTGAGTCTTCGATAATACCGTACTTAATTACTTCAGCTAACCCAGCACGAAGTTCTCGTTTGGGAAGCGTTTTTATGGTGTTCAGATCGCATAGTACTAGACGTGGTTGATAAAAAGCGCCAACTAGATTTTTTCCAGCTTTCAAGTTTACTCCGACTTTGCCTCCGACAGAGCTATCGACCTGAGAAAGTAGAGTGGTAGGCACTTGAACAAACCCGATGCCACGGAGATAACTCGCCGCTAAAAACCCAGCCATGTCGCCGACAACGCCTCCGCCAAGTGCTACTATGAATGAGCTACGTTCGATTCTATGCTTTGCTAGCTTATCATAACTGGACTGTATAGTTTTTAGACTTTTTGCTGTTTCGCCAGCTGGAACGCGTATTTCGATTGGTTCAAAGCCTGATTTACGAAGTGAAGACATCGCTGTCTTACTATAGATTGGGCCAACTTTACGATCCGTTATCAAGGCGCAGCGAGTTCCAAGTTTTAGGCGCCGACACTCCTTGCCTAGGTTAGGTAGGAGTTCATTACCTATTTTAATGGAATAGCTGCGATCCCCGAGAGGGACTTTAACCGTGCGCATACCGATAAAGATACGGGTGTGTTGGCTTGGGCCAAAGCCGAAAAATCAATTAACTAAAATCAATCTGCCACGATAAATCGGTTTTGACCGGTTTTTTAGTTTTATTGAGAGATCAGATAAGATGTTTTCAACTTTTCCCTGGCCAATCATAACTGGGTCTCCGGTTGTGCTGGAGGGTTCCTCCCATATCTCGACATTGCGACCTATTACGCCACTTTGATCAATATAATCTGATAGTAGAGGCTCTGGGCCTTCGTTAAGTAGTTGTGCATGACGATTAATTAAGCATTCGAGTAATACAGGTAAGAATACTTGTTGAGTTATTATTGTGTCCGGTGAAGCTTCACGGAGGCAAGTCGGATTCTGAACAAATTTACCTGGCATAAGTGAAGGGGTAGCGGCGATATTAACACCGATTCCGAAGATTGCATGTTCAACATTTTCGCCTTTAGTTAAAGTGGAAGTAATGACACCAGATACTTTTTTTCCGGAAATTAGTACATCGTTTATCCATTTGATTTGTGCTATTTTGTTTAGTCCTTCAAAGTGGTTAAGAGCATCAACAACAGCAAGTGATGGAAGAATACTAAGGCCTATTCCTAATTCTTGAGCAGGACGATTAGGTGAAAATAAAGTTGTAAGATGCAAGTTTCCTTCAAGGGCTTTCCAAGATCTGCCGCGATTACCATGGAAACCATCACCGGTAAAAGCTAGGCAAGCGAAAGGAGAAGGAGGTGATTTACCTGCTTGGAGCATTTCTCGAAGGCCATCAACTTGTGAGATTGGAGAACTAGACAAAGCCATAATTTGTTGCCATGAGTCCAAGCCTGGTAGGGCCATCGGAGTTTTATTTGGGTTGCCGCCGACAGACTTCCAAGTTTGCTTCGTTGTGCCAAGCCAATCTCCATGATCGATAGGTTGCCATTGAGGATTTTGGCTTAGACAGGGCATGCCAGTTAGCAAATCCGGGGCATCTGTGATTATTAGAGATTTTGACATCCAATGTGGACCAAGTCTGACCTTCGGTGTCCGTCGGTAAAAGAAAAATCAGGCTGGAGCACAATGGCAAATTGGCCTAGTGTAAATCCCATGCAGCGTTGGATTAGTCCTTTGCTTCTCGTAGCGGTTGTTTTTTTGGTTTGGCCTAACAACTCGCCTGCTCCTATTATTTATAGACCTGGTGAAGGCTGGTCTTATGAAAGCAGAGATAGTGTTGGTAAATGGAGGCGTGATCGTGCCAAGAGCCAACTCGAAGTAGCTAAAGAAGCTGCCTCCAAGGAGGACTGGAAAATTGTTTATAAGGCTACTCGGAGAATCGTCCATGAATGGCCGCTTTCAGACTACGCTCCTCAGGCTCAACTACTACTTGCAGAGTCATTTGAGAAAAGAGGTAACGATGAGCGAGCTTTCAAGGAGTATCAAAATCTCCTTACTCTTTATCCTCAGAATGTAGATTATGAAGACATTCAACGTCGCCAAATTGCAATTGCAGATCGATTTTTGAATGGTCAGCGTTTCAAGCTCTGGGGTCGGATTCCTTTATTCAGATCCATGCGGAAAACAGCAGGGTTGTATCGTGATGTAGTCAGCTTAGGGGCTCATAGTAAAGAGGCTCCTTCGGCACAAATGAAAATTGGATCAGCTTGGGAAAAACATGCCCAAGGTTTTCATTTTTCTGAGAATGAACGGCATAAGACCTATGGTCGAGCAGTTCAAGCTTACAAGACAGCATTTGAGCGATACAAGGAGAGTGAGGAGATTGCATCTACCGCTTTATTTGCCGCAGGAATGGCTTATCAGAATCAATCTTTAGATGCTGAATATGATCAGGCTGTAACAATTAAGTCGATTGATGCTTATTCCGATCTGATCACTCTTTATCCTGAAAATCAAAATATTCCAGATGCGAAAAAGCGAATCGATGATATGAAGTTAGAGCAGGCACGAGGCAACTTTAATATAGCGCGTTATTATGAGAAGAGAAAGAAATGGAGAGGTGCTGAGATTTATTATGATCAAGCATATAGGCTGGCTCCAGATTCGGAATATGGCGAGAAATCTAAGCAGCGTTTAGCGGAGATTAAGGATTTATTGGAGCGAAGTCTGGATACGAAAGACGCTGCTCCATGAGTTATCGGGCTTCCAGTTGGTTTATTCTGTTTGTTGTTTTGTTGGTATTAGCTTCTGGTTGCGTTAGCTACCGTTTGGGAGTAGCTAATCCATTAATTCCTGCTGGTTATTCGATTCAGGTGGGATTGTTTCAAAACGCTACATCTCAGCCTGGTTTATCTGAGTCAGTTAATGGCTCCATTAGGAGAGAGATTCATCGTGATGGCACTTTTGAATTAGCTGATGCGGATGATTGCGAAGTGTTGTTGACCGGTAATATTACTACTTATCGACGTTCTCCGGTTAGTTTTCGACCTAAAGATACCCTTAGTGTTCGTGATTTCGATGTTGAGCTCTCTACTCAGGTGAAGGTTCTTGAAAAGTCTTCTGGTAAATTACTTGTAGACAGGGTGATTACCAGTCGAACTACGGTTCGCCTTGGAGATGACCTTGCTAGTGCCGAGAGGCAGGCTCTGCCACTTTTATCCAGTGAATTAGCTAAGCGTACAGTTGCTTTGTTAGCTGAGGGTGGGTGGTAATATCCTTTAGAAGGACGATTTTCTTCATTATAAATGTTTGATTTGTACCAAACCGACAGGCATAGCAAAGCACGCTTGGGCCGTATAAAGACAAAACGCGGATTTATTAATACCCCGGTATTTATGCCCGTTGGTACGCAGGCCAGTGTTAAGGCCCTTGATTTGCGTGAATTGAATGAGATCGGGACGGAGGTGCTTTTGGGTAATACCTATCACCTATTTCTTCGGCCAGGATTGGATATTATTCGTAAGGCGGGTGGATTACATAGGTTTATGAACTGGCATAAGCCGATTCTAACTGACAGTGGTGGATTTCAGGTATACAGCCTTGCTAAGATTAGAAGTGTGCGTGATGAAGGCGTAGAATTTCGTTCTCACTTAAGTGGTGAAAAACTTTTTCTTGGGCCAAGAGAATCGATGGCTATTCAACGTGAGCTCGGTTCTGACATTGCAATGCTATTTGATGAATGTCCGCCTCATGGTTGTTCTGAAGATGAATTAAAGGCCGCTGTGAAGCGTACAATAGATTGGGCGGGTATATGCGCTGAACAATCGCGAGCTGATGGTCAGCTATATTTTGGAATTGTTCAAGGCGCGAACAGTCCTGAGTTGCGTCAGCATTGTGCCAAAGAGTTAACATCAATGGATTTTGATGGTTATGCAGTTGGAGGAGTTAGTGTAGGTGAGCCGGAGCCAGAAATGATGCATGCAATTGAGATTACTGAACCTTATTTACCTCAAAACAAAGCTCGTTATGCTATGGGTCTTGGGACGCCAGCCCAATTGATTGAACTGGTTGCTCGGGGGATAGATATGTTTGATTGTGTGCTTCCTACCAGGGTTGCTCGTAACGGAACCGCATATACTTCAAAGGGTGCTATTAATCTTCGAGCAAGTCATAAGAAAGAAGACTTTGGGCCAATTGAAGAGGGCTGTGAATGTTTTGCTTGCAGGAAATATACGAGAGCCTATTTGCGGCATCTACTTAAAGCTGATGAGATTCTTGGATTGCGTATGTTAAGTGTTCACAATTCACATTTTTATCATGAGGTTATGAGGCAAATTCGTAGTCATCTAGCAGCAGGTACTTTTGATGAATATCGCAAAGCATTTATTTCTGTTTATAAACCAACCTCAAAAGTGCTCAAAGAACGAGCCAATTCAAAGATTTAAGTATACTAGGTTAAATATGAAATTCACTTGCTTATGAAACCCATAGACTTGCTTACTAATATTAATAAATCCCGCTCTTAGAGGCACAGGCTCTCCAATAAAGGAGAATGAAGATCATGCAATATTTATCGAAGAGTTAGTGGAGAAGCTTCTGCCAGCTGGTCAGGGCCGATTACAAAGCGGTAAATAATCATTAGATTAATTAGCTGTTTTATTGACTGCAATATCGTCATATCGAATCGGGGTTCCAGAATAAGGGCTTCCCCATATAGAGGGTTTACCTTTACGAGGCTCTTGGGTCTCCTTGAAAGATAGAGTTGGTTTGGCTGGTTTATTTTTTCCGTCTTCCCAAACTGTTCCAGTTACGGACCATTCGCTTTCTTTGTTTTTTGTAATACTGAGTGCTAGTTGTAGCCACGATCCGCTCGGCCATCGAAATGCAGTTTCAGCAATCACAATCTTTCCTTTTAGTAATTCTATAGATCGTTTAGCCGGATTTACTTGTAATCGGTATCCATTTACACCGTTCAAGGCCACACCAAAAACCGGGTAGCGTCTGCCTTTCTTTGTTCCATAAATTCTTGCGCTTATTTCGTTGCTTTGACGTGCGGATGGTCCAAACATTATTCCGAATGAGTCTAAAGGTGAGCCAGGGAGTTCTATAAATTTATTTCCATTTTCCTTTTTCACTGAAAAATCACCATCGAGCACAAGAAAATCATCTGGAACTTCACCTACTTCAGTATTATCGATATTCGCACGGTAAAGGGGATCTGCGGCATGAGTTTCCAATGTGAAAAACGCAACAGCAAAAAGTAGGTTAATTAGTTTCCAAATTTTCATTCGTAATATTTTTAAGGCTAACTGGTCATCGACTGCCACAATTCATAAATGAATTAACCGTTTCTTCAAGTTTACTGCTCTTTTAAATGAAAAATAATTAGTTTTAGTAGGTGAATTTTAGAAAATGAAGCAATGTTTACTGCTCAGCCTCAATCACGTCGCAAACCGTCAAGGAGATTGCCTCTGAGAGAGAGGTTGGTTGCTATCCAAGTCCACAAGCCTGCTAGTATGAACACTCCCCCTAATGTACTGGCTAGCAGAGTGTAGGGAACGATAGTTGTGGGTGATAAAATTGTTGGTAGGACAGCTAGTATTGCGGCAATTGTGCCTATCGATAGGCCGGCAACTAAAAGACTTAGGTATTCATGGAGTACAAACTGCTTAATAAGGCTTTTCTTAAAGCCGATAGCCCTGAGTAAGGCTAATTCGCTTTTACGCTCCTGTACATTTCGCATAACGACGACCCCTAATCCTAGGCTGCCGAGCAATAGGCCTAGTCCGCCTAGAACTTGAAACGTCTGCAGGTATGTGTTTTGAACGGCATTGAGTTCCCCTAAACGCTGTGTAGTCTTTATCCATTCGAAGCCATGATCGCTCATGGCAACATTGAGTTCATTACTAATTTCCCGCGACTGTTCTTTGGGGCCATCAACAAGGAAGAAACGGTATCCACTCTCTCCAGGAAACCTCTTAATAAAATCTGATTCAGATATAATGAGATTACCTTGAAGGATACTGTCGGCGATTTGGCCTACAAACTTAATTTTGAACGGTCGTCCTTGCTCATCGATATAGTCAAGAGTATCTCCTAGTTTTTTTGATTTCATCATATCTCCTCCACTCAATGCCCACATCATGACGCTTTGGTCAGCGATGGCTGGAATAACATCATCAGGTAGCTGGGTGGACGTGCGTGCGCTCTCCAGTATGCTCCAAGGGTTGTCACCCGTTTCCAATCCATCTATTGTATCGATAAAGGAAAATTTTCCAGCCAGCATTTCTGGGCGAACACCGAGTAATCTAGGTTCTTGGGCTAGATTAAGGTTTAGACAGTTTGCTTGATCCCCGTCGCGTAGACGAAACGGAACAAAGCTGACTTCTTTTAAGAGATCTTCGTCGAGGCTGTAATAGTCTTCACGATTGGTTTTATTGTTCATGTCGTGGACTACAGCAATACTGGCTTCTCCCATTAGTTCAAACCCCCCTGTGCCTGAGTTGGGTTGGTCAGAGTTAATATTGGCATCTTTTTGGAAAACACCAATCGATGCGATCATGAAACTCCCGCAAGCGAGCATGCCTATTGTGGCCATGCTCCGCCGTGGCCGACGCGCAGCGTTCCGTTGTCCAAGCCCTCCGATATTTAGAGAATGTGTTTGATTAAGTATGCTATGGCTACCCAAGCGCCTTAATTTTGCTGATGTTAATGTAATCCCAGAGAGCAATAGTAATGCTCCAGCGCCATAAAACGCCTGAGGTGGTATTTGATCTCCCTTAGCCACAGTGTATCCAACACTAATTAGTACTGTCAGTAATAGTAATACTCCAATAATTGCAGAACGTTTAGCTGATTTTTGTGTTTGTATTTGTTCCTTAAACTCACCAGCTAGAAGTTCACGAGCGGTTTGTTTTTTTAATTTACGTAAAGTCCACCAGATGGTGAACATTGCAACGCAAAAGCCCATAGCCATACCAGCACAAATAGCAGAGATAGAGCTATGATAAGTCAGCGCAGCTGAGGCGACGGCATCCTTCCAATTAGTTGACAGAGCATTTAGTAAAGCCTTCGCGAAAAGGGTGCCAGCAGCGGATCCGATAACACACCCCACTATAGCAATTAGCCCACCTTCTAGTGTCAACATTCGGCGAACCCGTTTTCCTGATATTCCAACTGCAAGTAAGGTTCCAGTCTCTTTTGTGCGTTTTTCTATAGTGAACTGGAACAGTAAGGATATTAGCATTATTGCTGCAGTGATTAGGAAGAAACTAAATGACATAAACAATTGGCCGAAATCCATAGCATTATTTACTGATGCAGAGGCTTGCAAGCGAGCTGCTTGAAATGTTAGCCCTGTATCCTGTGGATTAAGTTCAGTAAGTAATTTTTTCTCAAGTGATTCAAGTGCCTTTGGGCCATTTTTTGTGTAGCGGATAGCGGTGAGACTGCCGAACCTATTACTCCAGATTTCTTTGCCTGTTTTAAGGCTTATATAGGCCTTGGGAGTGCCTTTGTAGTTGTCCCAATAGTCTTCGTCTTTTTCGCGGATTGCATCAAGGTTCATTGGGAAACCGGTGTCCCAGTCTGAACAGTTTTCTGAGTCGGTCATTCCCGGGAAATCGGGCATTAGTGTGATGTCAGATCGTGGATCATCCATTGAAATTATACCGCCTATCTTGAATTTTTCACTTCGCTCTTCGAGTTGGCGCATGGTTCCAACTGAGTAGTAACTCAGTTCGACATCATCTCCAACTTTGGCCTGTAAATCGTTAGCCGTCCATTTGTTTAGCCAAACAGTGCCAGGTTCAAAATCGGCTAGAGCAGAAGCCATTGAGTATGGCGTTGAACGGTCACCTATTTGGATATTATTGACGAAATAGGTTAGTATCTCAGTTGTATTCTCATCTATGGCTTTGGCTGCTTGTGCTAAAGGTGGATCAAGGAAGACACGAGGCGATCGAAGTTCAATTCCTTTGTTATCTGGCAGTTGGAGTAGCTGAGCTTGAGCATCGGCTAGTTGCCAGTGTTTGGCTAATGCAGTATGTGCTCGTTTAAGTGGATTGTCGCTTAACTTGTCCATACTACCTACGAGCATTAGGTTCGCCATTTCTGGTTTTTCAATTGCTTCCTGAAGTTGGTCTAATCGTACAAATGCATTGTAAGGAGGCACTTGTGATGCCTGTAGGCTAAATCTGCCAAATTCTTTTTCACTTATTATGGCAATGATTTCCATTTGAGCTAGTGATGCGGTGGAGTCCTCTATTGGAGCCATCGGTGCATCACGTGAAAGTTGTGATGGATTATGAACGCGTAAATTGATGACATTGCCTACTTTAAGATTCCCTAATTGCCTTGCCAGTCTTTCGTTTAAAACGATTCCATCTTCTGGGATATCCTTGAATTTTGGTTGTTTAAGAGCGAGTTTCCAAAACGTCTTATCTACGCCTAATACAACGACATTGTTTGCTCTGCTTTCGCCTGATGGCCGTTTTGCTATGCCTGGCAATTGCAGCATAGCTGTAGTATCTGCAATGAGCTCAGCCTGAATTTGATTAGCTAGTTTAGAGCGGAATAGTCGATCATTTGATGAAAGAGTTAGTTCGACTTTTCCCAATCTGGCCTCAGCCATATTGCGTAAACTGCCTTTAACCGACTCTCCAACTAATAATGCGCCGACTAAGACCATAGTGCCAACAGTAACGCCAAGTATTGTGCCTATATGGCTTTTGGCATAATAGCGGAATGAGTTTATAACTAGTGACCAGATTGTCATAACTTAGCTTGAAAATATGCCGTTCTGTAGTTTGTACGTAGTCTCCATCTTTGCAGCCAGTTCCATCGAGTGAGTTACAACGATAAGAGTAGCTTGATCTTCACGATTCAGTTTCACAAGTAACTCTGTCATCGTTTCAGCGTTAGAATGATCTAGTGCACCGGTGGGCTCGTCTGCAAGGATTAGACTAGGTTGATTAATTAGTGCTCGTACAACCGCAACTCGCTGACATTCACCACCTGATAGCTGAAAAGGGCGATGAGTGAGACGGTGTTCTAGTCCAGAACTCTCAAGTAGTTGTTTGGCGCGTTTTACTGCATCCAATGATGCTTTACCTTTTTCTGCTAGTGTCGGGATCAAGACATTTTCAAGGATTGAGCATTGTGGAAGAAGGTGATGAGACTGAAAGATGAAGCCGATTTTTTTGTTTCTGACGGCGGCCAATTCCTGCTCTGAAAGGTTTGCTAGTTCTTGACCGTCCAACTGGATATTACCACTGGTTGGGGAGTCAAGTGATCCTAGTATATTAAGTAGTGTGCTTTTTCCACAACCGGATGGGCCAACTATGGCAATAGAGTCGCCACGTTTAACCGTGAGTGAGACGCCTTTGAGGACCTCGACGGGACTGCGGTCTGCACTTTCGTATTGTTTGTGGATTTCCTCTAGTTTTAGAACAACGTCTTTGTTAGTTGCCATGCGCCAAACGCTACGATACTGAGCAAGCTGCGAAAATAAAAATACCTCCAATAATAAAAAAACCACCCAATTATTTGGGTGGTTTTTAAATTTAATATATTAGAAACGCTAATTTTTTTCGTCAGCTTTCTTTTCTGGCTGCTCTTTCTTAGCCTTTTCGATTTCAGCTTCAAGATCTTCTTTTTTAATCACCTCGATCTTGGCGCCTTTTTTTAACTCTTCAGCGGAAGGGACCTTTATAATGTCACTAGTCACCACTTTTTTTGGAGCATCTTGATTAGGTTCCGAAATAGATGTTTCTTTTCCTTTTATGGAAAGAAGATCAACATCAAAAATTAGAGTCGAGTTTGGGCCTATATTTGGTGGGCCAGATGGGCCATACGCTAGATCCGATGGAATAAAGAAACGAGTAGAACCTCCGGACTTCATTAACTGTAACCCTTCGGTCCACCCTTTGATGACTCCATTTAGCGGGAAGCTAATTCCTTCGCCACTGTCAAATTCCTTTCCATCAATCAGAGTTCCTTTGTAATTAACTGTGACGGTATCTGTAGCTGAAGGGGAGGGGCCATTGCCTTCTTTGATTGTCTTATATTGCAAGCCACTATCAGTCTCGGTTACACCTTCCTTGGATTTGTTTTCAGTAAGAAACGCATCACCTGCTGCCTTGTTCTTTTGTGCAGTATCATCATCAGCGGAGACTGGAGTGCTGTTTGTTGATTCCTCTTCCTCCTCTTTTTCTTCCTCCATCATCTCTGCACGGGTCTTAAATATTGCATCGAAAGTAAAGCTAGAAACTTTGAATGACCAACCCTCAAGTTTTTTCAATTTAGCCAAGTTATCTGCGAATTCCTTATCTCTATCGCTCTTTAGTTTAACTTGATTGTCTTTATGCGCCTTTTCCCTGCTAGCAACCAGTTGAGCCAGTCCATCTGCATGTTCTTTGTCGAGTCGTTCTTTATCTTCTGGCTTTTCATCCTTGCCCGGTTCACGTGGCTTTGATTCATCAGGCTGTGTCGCCCGAGCCTTTGATTCGTCTTCTTGTGCTAGTCGAGAACCACTGCCAATTACAGTCATGTAATGATCTTCACCTTTCTTAGACATTTTGATGTCATACTTGTATCCTTCAAATGTTTCAATATTCGCGGTTACAGCCTTATCCATTCCTAGGTCTTCCGGCTTTGCAGACCTGCTAGCAACATCGTCGAAGTTGGTGAAACCAAATACCCGGCCTGCGCTGTTTCCTTTTGATGAGTCCAGATTTTCTCCCTCTTTGGCATCTAGCAAGCTCATGTCGTCATCTTCTTTTTCCCGATTGACTGCCCATGAGTCAGCGGCATTAGGTTGGGATACAGATACAGATTTAATCTTTTCTATTTTGAGGAAGTCGTCTTTTTGAAGCCACTCACTAGCACTCGCCTCTATGTCATTTAACGCGCTGGAAAAGTCTATCTCAATGACAGAGATTTTTCCGTCTACCAAGACGAAGCGTTGATTTTCGCTAGATCCAAATGGTGATCCAGCGCTAGCTCCGGATTGTGAGCTGTTTTTTTTGCCTAGCACCAACAACTTCAGAACAGTGTTATCTGCTTTTTTGAATTCCACTTTAGTTCCGGAGTTTTCTCCAGGCGGATCAACTAGTTCAAATCTGCCGTATTGTTTTTTACTGGCTCGAACCTGTCGTAGTGATTTTAAAGTTACGGCACTAGAGACAAGTTTTTGAATGTTCTCGAAATTGGCGGAAAATCCATCACGTTCAGTGACTGTCCACTTTTCATCTTTCATTTCCAGTGAAACAGAGCCGTCATTATCCGTGATGGTAATCTTGGCAATTTCTTTAGGGTCCAATTTGGTGACGACCTCTTTTCCGATTCCGCTTTTGTCTCTTGATTGATTGCTTTGGCTGTTAGAAGTGAAGAACGCGATAGCGCCTAACATTCCCAATACAATTACAGCAATAAGAAGGTTTTTATTTTTCATTAGTCTTAAAGTGCAGCTGTTTTTTTGCTTTTACGAATAAAGAATACGATTCCTAAAATAATAACGATTGTTGGCATTAGACCTATATTGGCGAGTTTGATTTTAAGCTTAATCCAGTCTTCTTCTGAACGTAATTCCTTTCGGATCTCCCTAATTTGTTTTCGTTTTTCCAGTTCTTTCTTTTGTATTTCTTTTAGTGCCTCTGGATCTATAGAGAGAGTGAATTGGTTGCTGCCATCTCCGGTGCTTTCTAGTTGAGTTTTTTGTTGAAGGATTTCTTGCTGTTCCGCTTCTAGTTTTTTCAGTTTGTTTTCAAACTGTGCCTGGGCGTCTTTTCTTAAGTCATTGAGAGTTGTGAAAGGTCGGTTTTGGTTTCGACTTCGGATATTAATCAGAGTGCCATCTCCGAAGTGGTCTACTAGGTTTTGTATGAAGGCAATATTTTCACTGATTACGAATCTTTGTTGGACCAGGAAGTGTTCATCTGAAAGCAAATCGGTATCGCCAATAAGGCAAACGTGATTTTCATTATCGGTTTCCTTGATTTGAGGCGAGTCTTCTTCTTTGTTTTCTTCCTCTTTGTCCTCTTCCGCCGCAACTGGTTTTCCATCAGGAAATGCAGTGGTGAATTTTCCGCTAAGTTTAAGAGCTAGTGTATATTTTTTTGTTCCAACAGGTTTGCCGTCCTCACTACCTGTTAAAAATGAATCCATGACTTTTTCGCCATTAAATTGAGAGGACATGCCGTCGACTAATTTAGCTTGATCGGAACTAGTAATAAGCTCGGTGACTTTTAGGCCAGTAGCCAATTTGCTTGTATCAAAGCTGCCAACATAAGGGAGGCGAATGGTGCCTAAATCCCGAGTTACAACTTCATCGCTATTAAGCGCATTCTTATTTAATGCTAAATATGCAGGTTGTATTCGGCCACGGCTTAAAGGGTCTCTTTGAGTAAGACGATAATTGAAATCTGCTACAACCTTTGATCCTTCAAATGTCACTCCCCATTTTGAGAAGAGCCGAGTGAGATTCGAAGCACCTCCCATTCCGGGGATTCGCATTTGTGGATTTTGATTATTACCTTCGTCTCGAAGTGCCATTGGGTCCACGAATACGATCAATTTGCGCCCGCTCAATACGAATTGATCGAGTGCGTATTCTGTAGCTTCAGAAACATTTTTTGGATGAATAACCATCAGGACATCCACATCTTCAGGTATTTCAGTTGCTGTAGCCTCTATTCTTTCTACATTAAGATCCTGTTGAAGTTGCCTGATAAAGTACCAAGCTGGTTGTTGAGGGGCTCCACGGTTCATCATGGCCATTGGATTTGACGGATCAGGACCGCCCCATACATTGAGGCTACTCATGACACCTACTTTTTGCCGTTCTTCCTTTAGTCGGAGAACGTTCTTAATAGCGCGTGATATATCGTACTCAAGTGTCGGGGATTTGCTAGGGTCGAAAAAGGGAACAACTTCGGTTGTATCTAAGTAGCTAACAGCCATTCCTACATAGAAGGCGTTGTTTAGTAATTGAATTCCATCGTTTACAGCGAGTTCTTCTTCATCCGTGTCACGACGTGGATTGATTTTTTTTAACTCCAGATTGCTGCCTGCATAGGCTTTATACTGGTCAAGTAAGTCCTCGATCCTCTTGCCGTGTTCATTCACAAATACAGGAACGCCTTTTTCGCCTTTTGTAAGATAAAATCGAATTTCTAGTGGGCTCGATTCACTGTCACCATCTCTTTCATCGGCTAAACCGTCTAACAGTTTCTTTGATCCATCAGAAAGGGTGAAAAGATTTCCTTCTGTAAGATCTGCTTTAATTTTTAATTGAGAGGAGATGATATTAAACACGATCACACAAAGTAGGATGACCAGTGCTCCTCCAACTGAGTTTAAGAATATAGAGAATTTTGTTTCTTTTTTCATTGGTTATTTTTCCTGGTTTTATGATTACGCCCTAAGGCCTCTGATAATAACACTTGTTGCGAAAAGCGGAAAGCCAATCACAGACAGAAAGTAAATGACCGATCTGCTATCAATCTGTCCATTATTAAATTGTTCAACATTTGGCATCACGCTGAATGCTGCAGTGAATTCTACGATCCATCGAGGAGCAACGGTTTCTACAACATCCGTTACAGGTGGGAATCCGCAAAGAATAAGAAACAGACAAATCACCACAGAAAGTATGAAGCTAATTACCTGATTTCTTGTAAATGCGGATGTCATGCTTGTGACTGAAAGGTAAGCACCTGCCAAAAAGAAACTTCCAATATAACTTGCTAGTACAACACTATTATCTGGATCTCCAAGGTAATTTACAGTGATCCAAACTGGGAATGTTAGTATTAGTGCTAAGGTAAGGAAAATCCAAGAGGCAAGGAATTTGCCAATTATGCAGTGCCAGAGTGAGATGGGCATAGTTAGTAGTAATTCCATCGTGCCCAAACGACGTTCCTCGGACCAGAGTCTCATGCCTACAGCTGGCACAAGAAAAAGGTAAAGCCAAGGATGCCAGGTGAAAAATGATCTTAAATTAGCTTGTTCGGATTCTATGAACTGGCCTATTAGAAATGTAAATAATCCGGTCATCAGCAAAAATATGACCAAAAACACGTAAGCTACTGGAGAATTGAAATAACCTCCCAGCTCTCTTTTTGTTATAGTCCAAATATTACTCATTTTATTTTTAAATTAATTGGTTTCGGTTTCAGAGAATGTAATGTTACTGAAGACGTCATCAAGGCGTCCTTCTTCCTTCTTAATTTCACTAACTTTCCAACTGTTTTTTGATGCTAGATCGAAAATAGCCTGACCAAGCTCGCCATCAGTTACTTCGTTCTTTGGAAAGACTCTTGCAGTGATATTGGGGGCTTTATCATCAACTAAAGTGACTTTGGCTGCTTGAATTAGTGTGCCTAGCTGATCTCGCACCGTACTGGAATCAGTTTCACTTACACTGACTACATAGCTGTTTGCTAAGTCAGATTTTGACTTAAGTTCGCTTGGTGTTCCATTAGCTACAACTTTTCCTTGGTCAATGATTATTGCCCTTGTGCAGGCTGACTCTACTTCTTCAAGAATGTGAGTGGAAAAAATGATCGCTTTTGTCTGTCCCATACGCCGTATTAGTGAGCGCATTTCGTTTTTTTGGTTGGGGTCAAGCCCGTCTGTTGGTTCATCCATAACCAAAATATCAGGATCATGGATTATCGACTGAGCAAAACATGTACGGTGTCTGTATCCCTTGGAAAGTGTATCAACGCTTTGGTGGCGTACTTGCTTTAGGAAACACATTTCGATGGCTCGATCGATGGCTTTACCTTTCTCCACGCCATTGATGCCACGTACTTCAGCGCAAAATCCAAGAAACCCTTCTACAGTCATATCTGTATATAGTGGAGCGCTTTCTGGTAAGTATCCAATCAGGCGCTTTGCATCTATAGGATTTTCAGTGACATCATGATCTCCAATACGAACTACTCCTGCTGTTGGCGGAATGTAGCCAGTGATCATTCTCATAGTGGTGGATTTACCAGCACCATTAGGTCCAAGGAAGCCAAGGATTTCGCCACGCTCAACAGTGAACGAGACGTTATCAACAGCGACCTTCGGACCGAAAGTTTTACTCAGATTCTCGACTTTAATCATTTTAGTTTTTTTAACGTTTAACTAAATTTTTTATTTATCCTGAAGGGATTTTAATTAGCCCCTAAAGATAACCAAATCCCTTTAAAAGGGGCAAAATATTACCCTATCTGTCAAGGGGTTTCGCCTGGTTCGACGCTGGATCAAAAAGCGTGTTCAAAATTAATTTTAAAGAAATTTTACTGGTAGGGGAAACGAGTTAATAGAGGAATATAGATAAGGTCGGTTTTTTAGGATGTTTTAATTAAATATAGCCCTGATAAGGGTATAAAAATGAGGTTTTTAAACTAAAAATGAAGAAGTCTAATTTATTTAGTAATTGTTATAAGGCGTTCGTATTCGAGAATTACGGTACGATCAGTCATACAGGCTAGATGATCGCAGATGGTGCGTTCTAGGCCATGTTCGTTAATCATTGATTGTGCGAATGAACCCATTGTATTCGGATGGTTTTGATAGTGCTTGAATAATTCACCCAGCATGCGTGTAGCTCGTTTGTGTGGTTCGTGAACTATATTATTAAAGTATAGGTTATTGTAAAGATAGGTGCGGAGTTGAAGGTTGGTTTCGTGGCGCTTTTTGCTATAGGCGACCAGATTGGCAGTCTGCTGCCGAACATCATCTGCGGACGTTACTTGTGCGCTGTTGATGTTTGCCTCGGTGGTTTTGACAACATCCTTAACTTGTTCGTCAATAAGGCAGCGGATGATAAAGTAGTGCCGACATTCCTCTGGCAGATCTCCATATTCAGACTGAATACGCTTTGAAGCAATTTTCCAGCAGTCGATATCTCGATTTAATTGAGCTTCACTTAAAAGGCCAGAATCAAGTCCATCATCTAGATCATGGCTATAGTAGGTTATTTCATCTGCGAGGTTAGCAACTTGCGCTTCCAGCGATGAGGATGAGAACTGGTTCTGTATCTGACCAGAAGGCAAGTTAGGGGGTGCCTCATGTTTGGCCAAACCCTCTAAAGTTTCCCAAGCTAGGTTTAGTCCGGAAAATCTTGGGTATTTACGTTCTAATACCTCTACAACCCTGAGGCTTTGCCGATTATGTTCAAAGCCTCCATGTTCTTGCATTAGCTCATTGAGAGTTTCTTCTCCAGCGTGGCCACAGGGAGCATGTCCAAGATCATGTGCAAGAGCAATGGCTTCGGTTAAATCTTCATTGAGTCGGAGTGCTCGGGCGATATTGCGAGCAATGGCAGCCACCTCCATTGTATGAGTTAGGCGAGTCCGAAGATGATCTCCGCTGCCGCTAAAGAAGACTTGGGTTTTATGCTCAAGTCGTCGAAATGCTCGAGAGTGGATTATCCGATCACGATCTCTTTGGAATTGTGTGCGCCATTGAGGGGGTTCTTCTAGGAGTTTTCTACCTCTGGATTTTTTGCTAAGCTGTGCATAAGGCGCGAGTACATCTCGTTCTCGGGCTTCTAGTTCTGCACAGATTGCGGGCATTAAGTGATGCTCAATGCTTGATTGAATTCATCAAAGATTCTTTATTTATGCCACGTAATTCGTAGGCGCGGACGATAACATCTTCGATGAGATTATTTGGGCAAGAGGCACCAGCTGTGACACCAATTGTTAATTCTTGTTCTTTTGGCAGCCAGTTTTTGGCTATAGCCATTTCATGTTTTTCTTGTGAGAAATGATGAAGTTTTTCTGCTGACTCCATCTCTTGTGCGTCTTTAATAAAATAGGTCGGTAGTTTATTCTCTCCCATTTCAGCTAGATGAGCGGTATTTGAGGAATTATAACCACCCACTACTAGTAGAAGATCCATCGGTCGATTAAGTAGATCGCCCAATGCGTCCTGCCTATCCTGTGTTGCACCGCATATTGTGTCAAAATATCGAAAGTGATCATCGAGGGCTTCTTTGCCATATTTTACTACCATAGCGTTACGCATCCGTCTTTGAACCTCTTCGGTTTCACCTCGCATCATGGTGGTTTGGTTAGCTACTCCAATTGCTTTTAGGTGAAGGTCTGGATCGAACCCATCTGAGTATGCACCATCAAATTTTTTCAATAGCTCTTCACGGCAGCCTCCTTGAATGATGTAATTACAGACATAGTCAGTTTCATCTAGATTGAAAACGATTAGGTAGTGACCACCTTCGAATGCTGTAGCCTGAGAGCTAGTAGCTAAGGTTTCTTCATGCCAAGCCTTTCCGTGAATAATACTGGTGACTTTTTCACGAGCATTTTGGCGGACACGTTTCCACACGCTCATCACGTCGCCACAAGTAGCATCGATTATTGTACAGCCTTTCTCAGCGAGTTTGTCGCGGATACCGACCTCGGTTCCGAATGCGGGTATTACCACCGGATCGCCTTCTTGCAGGTCGTTGAAGTCGGCTCCCTTATGTTCGCCAGTGAGAAAGGTTACACCCATGTCACGAATTTGCTCGTTTACATGAGGGTTATGAATGATCTCTCCTAGAATATAGACTGATTTATGATTGTCGAAGAGTTGACGTGCAGCGTAGGCAAGATCAATTGCACGTTCGACGCCGTAACAAAATCCGAATTCTTTAGCTAAACGTATACTTGTATTTTTATGAGCAAATTTGGCACCGTTTGTGCGAATGTATTCGACAAGTTCGCTTCGATAGTGAGTCAAGACCTCTGCCTCGACTTTTTCCATAATCTCAGGGCTTCGAACGTTTATTCGCTTTGGCTTTCGCTTACCTGCTACTCGCTTTGGCTTTGGCTTACCAGCACTTGGCATCGGGCTAATAGTCGCATCAGTAGGGAGGCTTTGGCAATCGATATTTAACTTGTGAGCCAAGTTAGAATTGCTTTTTGAGTGTGTAGTCTGTTTTCAGCCTGAGTAAAAATAGTTTCTGCATTTGCCTCGAAAGTGTCCTCATCAATTTCTTTTCCACGATATGCAGGAAGGCAGTGCATGACTAGTGCGTCTGGTTTGGCCAAACGCATCAATTCACTATTAATTTGGTAGCTGCCAAGTTTGTTTAATCGTTCTTCCTCCTCAGATTCCATTCCCATCGAGACCCATACATCTGTGTAAACCATGTCCGTTCCATCAACAGCCGATTTAATATCTTCAGTGCAGGATATATTTCCTTTGGCTTTTGCTAAGATCTCACTATTCGGTTGGAATTCTTTTGGAGCGGCAATACGCAACTCGAAATCCAGAGCAGCGGCAGCGTGTACCCATGAAAGTGGCACATTGCAGGCACCATCACCTACGTATGTAACGACTTTGCCTTGAATCGGTCCACGTGCTTCTTCAAAAGTGAAAATGTCGGTCAAAATTTGGCAAGGATGTTCGTCGTCTGTCAGTGCGTTAATAGTTGGGATCTTTGAAAGATTTGCAAACTCCTCAACATCAGACTGCGCATAGGTTCTGATTACAGCGCCATGTACCATTCGGCCAAGCACTCGCGCGGTGTCCTTGATTGGTTCGCCACGTCCAAGTTGCATGTCATTAGCGTTCAGAAACATTACCGATCCACCGAGTTCTCGAATACCAACTTCGAATGAGACACGGGTACGTGTTGAGGACTTGGTAAAAATCATTGCCCATGTCTGCGAGTTAAGGGGTTTGGGTTCGTTAGCCCCACGGTTGGCCTTTATACCTTTCACAGAGGCAAGGATATGAAGCATAACTTCCTTAGGCATGCGCTCAAGTTTCAGGAGGTGTTTCATGATGTTAGTTTTTTAATGGTTTTTTCAAAAAGATCCAGACCATCTTGGGCTTCGTTTTGTGTTAAATTTAAAGGAGGCAAAAAACGAACAATTGAATCTCCTGCTGGTATGGTTAGTAGTCCCACCTCGTGCAAGGCGGATACCCATTGGATAGACGTCGGAACTTTTTTATCGAAAGATTTAATTTCTTTATTCATCTCAATGCCTATCATTAATCCAATGCCTCGTATTGTATTTATTATGTTTGGGTATTTGGACTGAATTTTCTTTAATTCTCTTAAGAAGAATTTGCCTAGTTCGCTAGCATTTTCCTCTAGTTTATCTCGATCAATTATTTCAAGGATTTTGTTTCCAACAGCACAAGCCAGTGGGTTACCGCCAAAAGTTGATCCGTGCGTTCCAGCAGAAAGTACTTCGGAGTGTTTTTCGGATATCCATACGGCTCCTATTGGAAAACCTCCACCCAGTGACTTTGCCATGCCTACAGCATCCGGTAGGAATTCTCCAATTTGATCACTAAGTATAGTTTGAAAACTTTGAAAAGAACCAGTGCGAAAATGACCACACTGTACGCCATCCCAAAGGAGCAATAAATCATGATGATCACACAATTCTCTTAATCCCAAAAGGTATCCAGCTGTTGCAGGATGTATCCCGCTTTCTCCCTGAACACCTTCAATCATCACGGCAACAGTTGCCGGCGTGATAGCTGAACGGATGGCATCTAAGTTATTGAAAGGAACATGCGAGAATCCTTGAAGGAGGGGAGCAAAGCCATCTTTGACTTTCGCTTGGCCGGTGGCTGAAATGCCAGCCATTGTTCTTCCGTGAAAAGAATTCTCAGCAGTGATAATCTCAAATCGACCTTCAACTTGTTTAGAGCGACGTGCGAGCTTGATCATTACTTCAGATGATTCTGCGCCGCTATTGCAAAAAAACACACGTCCAGAACCAATGCGTTTGCTTAAGTTTTCAGCTAGTTGTGATTGGCCTTCGAAATGGTAAAGATTACTACAGTGTATTAGGCGGCTCGATTGCTCAGAAAGCGCTTGACTAATTTCGGGGTGAGAATGGCCAAGGCAGTTGACGGCAATTCCGCCACCAAGATCGAGATATTTTTTGTCGTTTGAATCCCAAACATAGGAGCCTTTACCTCGGTCTAATGTGAGAGGGAATCGGCCATAGGTAGGCGCAACAAATTGTTTGAATTGATTTTTAATATTATTGCTCATTATTAACAATTTCGGTCCCTACTCCAGCGTCAGTAAATATTTCCAATAGTAGAGAGTGGTTCATTCGACCATCTATAAAGAACACTTTTTCTACTCCGGCCGCTACTGCTTGAACTGCACTGTCAGCCTTAGGTATCATTCCTTTTGATATAATACCGCTGTTCTTCAACGCTTCTATTTCATCTACAGGAAGATGTGATATAACACTGTTAGGATCATCAGGATTTTTAAGTAGTCCAGGTACGTCGCTCATATAAACTAATCGCTTAGGGCGAAGTGCTACTGCCGTTTGTCCAGCTGCCACATCAGCGTTACAGTTATATATTTCCCCATCCTCTCCAATGGCTGTTGGGCTAATCACAGGGGTTATGTCTTGCTCAATACATTTTTTTAGTGGCTCTAAGTTGACTTCTGTTACTTCGCCGACCAAACCGATATCAATCTCATTGCCTGTTGGGCTAATCGGTTTGAATGGTTTACAGCGGAAAATTTCTGTACCCGAAAATCCATACGCTTTGCCTCCATTTTTGTTGATCATTTCAACAATATCAGAGTTAATTTGATGTGATAAAACTTGTTCAACAACTTTAACTGATTCTGGAGTAGTTATTCTGTATCCCTGTTCGAATTGTGATGATATACCAGAATCTACGAGTGCTTGGGTGATGGCTTTGCCTCCTCCATGGACAACAACAGGATTAATACCAACTGCTTCTAGGAATACAATATCCCTTGCAACGCTGCTGCGTATGGTAGGATCATTTGAGTCCATAAAACTTCCACCATATTTAGTTACAAATGTTTCGCCTCTGAACCGTTGTATATAAGGCAATGCTTCTAACAGAGTAGTTGCTTTGGCAATCAGCTTGTTCATCTATCCTCCAAGTGATGCGGGATCGGTGATGTCACCTTTATTGAAATCGACATATTCTTCGGTTAGATCCGATGCATAAAGTACAGCTTCTCCTTTGCCGATGTTTAGATTGATATGTAGATCAAATTCCTTGGGCTCAACGGCATTGCATAGCTTCTCAAATGAAGTCCGAGTAGGTCGCCCTTTTTTTAAAGAGAAAACTTTTTTCTTTGAGCCGGGTGCACTGTAGGCAATATCGACCTTTTCTTCGTCGACCTTTGCGTCAGAGTATCCGAGAGCATCTATGATTCGACCCCAATTAGGATCGCCACCGAACCAGCTTGTTTTAACTAGTGAGCTGTTGCCTACCGAGCGAGCTGCTTTGTTAGCTTCTGTTAATGATCTTGCACCTGAAACGCGCACTGTTATGACTCGAGTAATACCTTCCCCATCACGAACAATCATCTTAGCTAACTCAAGGCAGACATGGTTTAGTGAGGCTTGAAATGTGTTCAAATCTTGAGTGTCAAGTTTACGATTGTCAGCTAAGCCGTTGGCTAATAAAAGAACTGTGTCATTAGTACTCATGTCGCCATCGACTGTGATGCTATTGAAACTTTTTGAGACAGCTTCCTTAAGGCATTTTTTTAGATTTTTTGCACTAATATTAGCATCGGTTGTGAGAAAGCTTAGCATTGTTGCGTGTAGCCCTGAATCTATAGACGCAGGCCGTGATCCGTTTGGACTCATACCTGGTTGAATCATACCTGCACCTTTAGCAATACCACCAAGTCGGACTAATGTGCCTCCAAGCTTAAACTCAACCGAAATTTCTTTGGTCTGAGTATCGCTAGTCATGATTGCTTCAGCGGTTTGAGACGCTGCTGTCTGCGTGGATTTTAACTCTTTAGCCACAGCTGTAATGCCTTTTCGGATTTGGTCCATTGGAAGATTTACACCAATACGCCCCGTTGAACCGACCAAAACATCCGAGTCTTTTAAGCCAAGTTTTTTGGCGGTAATCGCTGCCATTTCCAGAGCATCCTTCATCCCTTTTGGGCCAGTGCAGGCGTTCGCATTACCGGAGTTTATCACTACTGCTTGAGCAGAGTTGTTCTTCAAATGCTTTATGCAGATTTTTACAGGAGCAGCGCAGATTTGATTAGTAGTAAACATGCCGGCAGCCTTTGCGGGAGTTTCTGAATAGATCAAAGCAAGGTCACGTTTTTCTCCCTTGTTGCTACCTTTGCCTGTGCCGATTTTTTTTAGATCGCAAAAGCGTGCAGCCGTATGAAACCCTTGAGGTGAAGTGATCGATCCTTCGATAGTTTTGAATTTGGGCATGGCTTAAATTTTTAATCCAGCGGTCTCTGGAAAACCGAATTTTATATTGAATGACTGTATTGCTTGGCCACTTGCGCCTTTTACTAGGTTATCCTCAGCGCTGAATATTCGTAGCCGTTTGGTTCTTTCATCGGCAGCCCATCCTATTTCTATTGTGTTGGTATTAGTTACATTCTTTGTGTCAGGCAACTGTTTGTTGCCAGTAATTCGAACAAAGGGCTCATCATTGTAGAAATCTTCTAGGCATTTCGTTACAGAGCTAATCCAATGCGTGAAGTTATCCGCTTGTTCAATAGGGGGCTTAAGATATAGCGTTGTGAGAATTCCGCGACTAACAGGAACCAGATGTGGTGTGAACTCAATGATTACTGGGGCGCTGTTAGCTCTTCCTAGTTCTTGTTCGATCTCAGATAAGTGTCGATGCTTTGGAACTCCGTAAGGTCGAAGGCTCTCATTGCATTCCACATAGAGAAAGGGTATCGATGCGTTACGTCCGGCGCCGCTGACTCCACTCATACAGTTGGCTATGATATGACTAGTGTCGATCAGTCCTTCTCTGATCAATGGAATGGTTGGGAGTAGAATGCTAGTTGGATAACAGCCTGGCGATGCAATTAATGTGGCTTGGGCAATGTCTGCACGGTGAATCTCTGGTAGGCCGTATACAGCTTTAGTAAGCCACTCTGGGGCAGGGTGTTCCTTTCCGTAAAAGTCTTGGTAAACCGCTGCATTATTTATTCGAAAGTCAGCGCTGAGATCGATAACAGTCACTCCTTTTTTTACTAGCGGAACTGCAAATTCTGCTGCTATTCCGTGAGGGAGAGCCAAAAAGACCACATCTGCCTTTTCAGAGAGGAAGTCGATCGATGGAGTTGAGAATTTTAAATCGGTAGCTTGATTGTATCCTGCAAAACGAGGAAATACTGAGACCATAGATTGGCCATCATGCTGGCGTGACGTTATTATCGATAAATTGACATGGGGATGCTCAAGGAGCAGTCGCACCAGTTCTTCTCCGGAGTATCCAGAGGCTCCGACGATTGCAACTTTTACTTTTTTTTCTGCCATATTCTCTTATTTGCTTAAAAGCGCTTGGCCAAGCGCAGATTAGTTAGTTGTGTCAAAAAAACAAAAGCCCCGCCAGTGTTTCAACCGGCGGGGCTTGGAAATAACAGTAATTAGCGTTTGCTGAATTGGAACTTTTTCCGAGCCCCTGGTTGTCCAGGTTTCTTTCGTTCTTTTTTGCGCGCATCTCGTGAGAGATGCCCTGCGTCTTTTAGAGGCTGGCGTAACTCACCATTAGATTTTTCTAGTGCTCGAGCAATACCGAGTCTAACAGCACCGGCCTGCCCAGCCATGCCGCCACCTGATACGTTTACACGTACATCTGTCTTCTCGCTAAGATCAACTGTTTCTAGTGGTTCGATAGCAATGGATCGTTGGTTTTCAACAGTAAAATAATTTTCAACATCATGACCATTGACGGTCACTTTGCCTGATCCATCGGCTAACCGCACTCGAGCGATTGCTCGTTTGCGGCGTCCTGTTCCTAAAAATTCTTCGGTTTGAGCCATGGTTAAAATGATATTAAGCGATTTCGCAGATTACAGGCGACTGTGCAGTATGTGGATGATCAGCCCCAGCGTAAACCTTGAGTTTTTTAAAAATCTGACGTCCTAAACGATTGTGAGGAATCATCCCTTTAACGGCGCGTTCTATAAGTCGTTCAGGATGTTTAGCCCGAACATCTGCTGGAGAGAACCGTTTTTGACCACCGCGCCAACCTGAGTAAGTGGACATCACCTTGTCAGTTTCCTTGTTGCCCGATAGAGCTACTTTTTCGGCATTTATAACAACAACAAAATCTCCAGTATCAAGATGTGGAGTGAATGTTGGCTTATTTTTGCCACGTAAAATGTTGGCTGCCATAGTGGCTACCTTACCGAGTACAGCACCATTGGCGTCTATGACATGCCATTTTCTAGGCTGTTCATCAACGTCACGGTTCAACTTGTCGATTTTGGGCAAATAGGTCTTCATCCAGAATCCCTTGAAGTAAAGGGGCGGGAAAAGTATCAAAAATAAGGAGTGAGTCAACACGTTGTTTGAAGAAAAAAAGCGCTTTTTTAAGGTTTTTACTTAGTGATGGAAGAATCTTCGTATTGACTGAATTGCTTAAACACCTATTTTTCGCCCCTATTTTGTAGTTATGAGTGTTAAACCGTTTAAATTTGGACGTCGAATATTTTTGTTAATTACATCGTTTCTACTCATGGCTCCCTATAGAGCATTGTCTAGGTTCTTGGCTCGACGGCCTTTGGTTTACTTAACATGGCGACAGGATCCTACGTCAACCATGGTTGTGAATTGGATGGACAATGATTCAAGAAGTCCCGACTACGTGATGTATCGCCAATTAGATTTGCCTCGAGGCAGTAGTTGGACTTTAGCCAGAGGCTTTAAGCATAACTTTGCAGACGATAAAAAACGGATTATCCATCATGTTGAGTTAAGGGGGCTTAATTCGGATACAGAATATATCTTCACCATTGGTTCTAAAGGGACTGCTCGCGGAGGAAGTTATTTAAAATTTCGTACGCTTCCAAAGTCGATACCATCTGATTTCCGTTTTGTCACCGGAGGTGATATGATGCACGATCGAAAGAAGGTTGATGCCATGAATCAACGAGCTGCTGAGCTGAATCCGTGGTTTGCATTGCTTGGGGGAGACTTGGCTTATGCAAATGCTGATAAAAAGAATGTATCTAATTGGGAGGATTGGTTGGAGTCGTGGATGTTGAATTGTGTTCGAAAGAGTGACGGTGGTTTGATTCCGATGGTTGTGGCAATCGGAAATCATGAGGTTGCAGGTGGCACTGGTAAAACACCAAAGGATGCAAAATATTTTTATAGCTTGTTTCCAATGCCAGATAAGCGAAGTTTTTATGCGTTGGATATTGGTAATTATCTAAGTCTTATCTTGCTCGATTCCGATTTGACTGAGCGTATCGATGGAGAGCAGGCGATTTGGTTGGAAAAGAGTTTATCAAAACGTTTTGGTAAAATGCCTTTTGTTTTTGCCTGCTACCATAAACCAGCATATGGCACTGCCAAGCCACCCAGTGGGACTAAAGATTCTTCCAAGGATCCGTTGGCGCAAAAAATAATTAAGCATTGGTGCCCTTTGTTTGATAGATACAATGTAACTGCAGTGTTTGAAAACGATCATCACACATATAAACGGACTCATCCTTTAAGAGGTAACCGTATCGACCGTGATCGAGGTATTGTTTATTTAGGTGATGGCTGCTGGGGGGTTGACACAAGAGATGTTCCAAAGCCGGGTGAAGTATGGTATCTAGCCAAAGCTGAAAGTAAACGTCATCTAATTTGTGTTACTATTCGTAATGGTAAGCCTGATTACGTTGCTTACGAGGCTGATGGAAAAGTGATTGATCGTCACTCATGATACTATACATTGCGGTGCGCAGTTTATCATATAATACGAAAATGCCTGTTTATACTTACGAGACAATTCCACAAAAAAAGGGACAAAAGGTTCGACGATTTGAGCTGGAGCAGCGTATGAGCGAGGAACCGTTAAAGAAGGATCCAAAGACCGGGCTTCCTGTCCAACGAGTTATTACAGGAGGTTCAGGTACAATTTTTGGCGGTCTCAGCGTCATGGCGATGAACCGTAAGAAGGGGTAAATCCTAAAAGATCCACTTTAGAGTGTGCCCCGCTCGTAGAGAGTGAGGATCACGCAAGCTAGTCTGTAGTATCAAATGTTTAGTGCTCGAATTATAGTTGTACTACTTGGCATTTATTCTGCTTAATCCATTAACCACAATATTTAATTGGTTTATTACTTATTATGAAAAGGCAATTTATAGTACTGTTAATATTCTTGTTCTTGATCGGTACAGGATTTTTACAGTCGATTCATGCTGCGAAAATCTTTTCGCGAGATTCCAAGTGGAACTACTACAAAGGTAATGATCATCCTTCTGGGGGAGATCTGGAGTGGACGGAGGCTGGATTTGATGACAGTGATTGGCTAAATGGTAACTCACCTTTTCGTTATGGTGATGGCAGTGGGGGCACTCTTTTAAACGATATGCCGAACAAATATACCACGGTGTTTTTTCGTAAATTTTTTACAGTTGCCAATCCGAAGAATATCTCCGAACTAGACTTTCTTATAGATTATGACGACGGTTTCATTGTCTGGATAAACGGTGAAGAAGTACTCAACGTTGGAGGGGTTGATGATCCGGACTATGACTCGCTGGCGACGGTGAGTCATGAATCTGGTACATTTGAGAAATTTGCTCTCCAAAAGCCAAGTTCGTTTTTGGTTAAAGGTCAAAATGTAATTTCGATAATGGGGTTAAATGTTGGTATGAACAGTAGTGATTTCTTAATGAACTCGGAATTGCAGAGTTTTCAGTCAGACAAATTAAATCCCAAGGTTATTTCTATTGATCCTTCACCTGGTGAAGTTGGTTCACTTCGTGAGGTGACCATTCGATTTAATGAAGAAGTTGATAGGATTGATGCTGGGGACCTTTGGCTTAACGGTAAACCTGCTGAGGCGCTGAAAGGCGGAAGTGCCTTGTGGACTTTCATTTTTGAGCAAGGGAATTTTCAGGATGCGATACTATCTTGGAATCCAGATCATGGTATTGTTGATACCGCACGACCTCCCAACAAGTTGGATGTTTTGAACGCTGCTGAGACTTATCAGTATAGTATTATAGACGATATGCCGCCGACTTTGACAGCTGTTTTGCCTCCTCCGGAAAGTTCAGTGCGAGGTCTTGATCGGATGCGACTATTTTTTAGTGAGCCGGTGCGTGGTCTCGATTTGGATGACTTACGTATTAACGGTAAGCGGCCATTATCAATTGAAGGTGTGGCTAATGGTCCATGGAAGGTTCGTTTTGAGCCGGTTATGAGTGGTATGGTGACTGTTGCTTGGGCTGATCAACATGGGGTGACTGATTTGGCCTNAGAGCCAAACCCTTTAGTTGNCGAGGGTTGGGGTTATAAAGTGAATGCAGATTATGAATTTGGACAAGTAGTAATAAATGAATTTATTGCATCAAATCGAGATGGGCTAAAAGACGAAGAGGGGGATGTTGGCGATTGGATTGAGTTGCGTAATACTGGTAGCAAAAGTGTTAATCTTCAAGGATGGTCGCTTACTGATGATGAAACCAATCCAGGTAAGTGGGTGTTTCCTGATGTTGATATAAAATCTGGTGGAACAATAGTGGTACATGCAAGTGGTAAAAACCGAAGTAGAGTTGGCCAAACTCTGCATACAAACTTTAAGCTTGGAATCGATGGCGAATATCTTGGTGTTTTTACCCCTGAGTTGCCTCGTCGCATTATAGATGAAATTGCTCCAATTTATCCAGAGCAGCGAAGTAATATTTCCTACGGACGATTAGCTAGTGATGCTTGGGCTTGGTTTTCTTCCCCCTCTCCCGGACGTAATAATGGAGGTGAAACTATTCGTGGTCTAATTTCGCCACCACAGTTCAGTGCTAAGCGTGGTATTTATAATACTCCTTTTCGGGTTCACTTAAAAACAGATGAGCCAGATGCTGTAATTCGTTACACTACGGATTACTCCGAACCTACGACCACAAACGGTAAGGTTTACAATGAACCATTAGAGGTTCGCCGGACCATGGTGTTGCGTGCTGCAGTATTCAAGGAAGGCATGTTGCCATCGCGTGTAGAGACGCATACTTATGTTTATAACTTGGGTTCGTCAGTAACTTCTCTGCCTATGTTGTCACTCGTTACAGAGAGGTCGAATCTATGGGGGCGTGCCGGTATTATGGAGACTAGTCCTCGTAACACAACCAAGCGAGGAATTGCCTGGGAACGCCCAGTTTCGATGGAGTTGATTTATCCGGATACAGGCGAGACTTTGCATGCAAATGCAGGTTTGAGAGTGCAGGGTGGTGCATATATCCGTGGCCGCTACAATCCGAATTCTGGACCGCCGGCTGGTAAGTACTCATTTCGTCTTTATTTTAGAGGAGACTATGGATTAGGAAGATTGCGTTATCCTTTTTTTCCTGATCTGCAAGTGGAAGATTTTAATCATATTGTGTTGAGAGCTGGAATGAATGATCACACTAATCCTTTCATTATAGATGAGCTAGTAAGGAGGTTGGCTGCAGATATGGGGCAGATTTCCGCACGTGGTACATTCATGAACCTTTATCTCAATGGGAAACTTCAGGGTTATTACAATCCCACTGAGCGAATTGACAGCGACTTTCTTAATTCATGGAATGGAACCGAATCCGAGTGGGATATAGTTGCTCAGTACGGTGAAGTGCGCGAAGGCGACACGGTTATGTGGAATCGTCTTAAAAGTGCGATGCAAAAGAATCTTGCAGTTGCAGTAAATTACAATGAGGTAGAGCGTTTGTTGAATGTCGACAATTTTATTGATTACATCATGCTGAATGTTTACGCCAATACTGGTGATTGGCCTCATAACAATTGGCGAGCCGCACGTGAACGAGTACCTGGTGGAAAGTGGAGGTTTATCCCTTGGGATGCTGAATGGTCTTTCGGTAATAATGGTCGAAGTGTAACTGGAAATAATTTGAGTAGTGGTCCTTTGGCAGGGGGCGCGGATATAGCTGTTTTTTATCGAGCTCTTCAAAAGAACCCTGAGTTTCGAATGCGTTTTGCAGACCGAGTGCAGATTCATTATTTCAACAGCGGGGCTTTGACTGATGAGAATGTGCTACGTCGATTCCGTGAGATGAAGGAACAGATGTCTGGTGTGTTGAAAAATCTAAACTCTTCCGTTGAAAGTAGTTGGGTGCCTCGGCGACGTGAAATCGTTATGAACCAAATGGCCAGTCAAAAAATTCAATTCTCAGAAAATGTTCCACAGTTTAATCGAAATGGTGGTGCGGTTTCCTCTGGCTACCCACTAGCTCTAACTTCTCTTGAAGGTGATATCTACTATACGATGGATGGTTCGGACCCTCGTAAACCAGGTGCTGTTACGGAAACGGGCAAAGCAATCCTTACTGGAAATGCCGAGAAATGGGTGCTTGTTCCTTCTTTACAGAATGGTGGAAGTAAACTGAATTCAACATGGCGCGGGGGTAATGAGCCGTTTGATGATGATGACTGGGAGTCTGGGATTGGTGGTGTTGGCTATGATGAGAACAATGACTATAAATCTCACATTGATATTGATGTGGATACAGAAATGAATGGAATTAATCAGTCTGTTTTTGTGCGCATACCTTTTCAGATGCAGGTATCAGATCTTAAGGGTGCTAATCTATTGCTGCTGCGAATGAAATACGATGATGGGTTTGTGGCGTATCTTAATGGGGCTCGTATCGCCCGGGTCAATGCGTCTGTGAATCCTCGATGGAATGCTGGAGCTAGTGGTCAGCATGATGATGCATCGGCGGTCGTTTGGTCTGTTTTTGATGTGTCTAAATATGTCGGAGAACTTCAGGTGGGTAAAAATATCCTGGCTATTCATGGTTTGAACTCTGGTTTAAGTAGTTCTGATATGCTTATCAATGCTGAGTTATCGATCGGTGAACGGACTGGAGCGGAGTTTGCCGAGAATGCGATCAAGTATGGCTCTCCGATCAAGTTAGTTAAAGACGTCACCATTCGTGCTCGAAGTATGAGTGGAGGGCAATGGAGCGCCTTAGTGGAGCATCAATTTCAAACTGGCCGAGTTGGCACGCCGCTTCGGTTTACTGAGATCATGTACAATCCTCTTGGGGGTGGTGAATATGAGTTTGTTGAATTGCACAATAGTGGCAACTCAGAGATTTCATTGGGTTGGTATCGTTTAGAAGGTATTAACTTTACTTTCGATGGAGATGCAAAAATAGGTCCGGGCCAATATATAGTATTGGCTTCTGGAGATGATCCTGCTGCATTTACTTTAAGGTATCCCGGATTACAGGTTTACGGCTGGTATGACGGTAGTCTCTCTAATAGTGGGGAGAATTTAGCTTTATATGATTCTGCTTGGAGAGAAGTAATTAGTGTGAATTATAATGATGGCGGTGCTTGGCCAAAATTGGCGGATGGGGAGGGGAATTCTCTCGAGCTAATCGATATGCTAGACGATCCTAGTGCAGCATCCAATTGGACGTCGAGTTTCATAAAAGAAGGTACACCTGGTAAGGCTGGAACGAGTAAAGTAGATCCGTTTTTGATTATCAATGAGGTACACTTGAAATCGTCACTTGATTCTGATCAGGATTTTGTTGAGCTTCGAAACGTTGGTCAATCTCAAGTTGATCTTGCCGGTTGGGAACTTCGTGATAACGATGGAAATAAGTTTGTTTTTCCAGCTGGAACTAAAATTGAACAATCAGGTTTGCTGGGTATTTGGTGTGGCAAGGGGGAGATTGCTGGTTTAAGAACTAATTTTGGTCTTGGGCAGTCGGGGGACTCAGTGGCTCTCTTTGATGTGGCTGGTAATCGTGTGGATGCAGTTACTTTTGGGTCTGTTCAGGGTTCGATAATTCGGACAGATGCTGGATGGGTCTTGGGCCGATCGACATTTAGTGCTCCTAATCAAATTCTTCCGACGGCTAGTACGACTGAATTAGTTATTAATGAATGGATGGCTGCCCCAGATGAAGGTGATCGCGACTGGATCGAGTTGTACAATCCACATGCTACTGCTTCGGCGTTAATTACCGGATTACACATCCGTGTGGATAACCAAGTGGGGGGGTTGCATCGCATCGCTACTATTCCACCTAAGGGGTATCAACGAGTGTGGTTGGATATGAAATCGGGATGGAATCATTTGGATCTTTCGCTGCCAAACGACAATGCAACAATCACACTAATTACCGCTGAGGGAGTTGAGTTTGCTATAATGAATTATAGTCGCCAGAGATCTGGTGTGTCGGAAGGATTGTTGCCTGATGGAGGCAGTAGACGGGTCAAGTTTACGCGCGGATCTACACCGGGTGGACCAAACATTTTACCTAATTACGAGGGAGCACGTTTCAATGAGATGTTAGCTCTTAGTAAAACTGGTTCAAGTGATTGGATAGAAATTTATAATGATAAAAATAAGGCAATTTCTCTTGATGGTGTTCGTTTATCCAAGGATTTGAATAGTTTAAATGGGTGGTCATTTCCTGTTGGTTCTAAGTTAGCCAAAGACAGCTATCTTGTAGTTCGATGTGATGGGAGGATTCCTGCAAGTAAGACCAATACTGGCTTTTCACTTTCTGCTGAAGGTGGAGGTGTTTATATGTTTGATCCTGATGGATTTTTGGTTGATTCGATTGAGTATGGTTTTCAGATTACTGGCCGATCTATAGGTCAAATTCTTGGAAAATGGCGATTGCTTGCTGAGCTCACGCCTGGAAAAGAGAATAGCTCAACAGCGATTTTAGGTGATCCGTTTAAGCTGGTTATTAATGAATGGATGGCTAACCCAGATTCAGGTTCGGATTGGTTTGAATTATATAATCCAACCGATTCTCCGGTGAGCCTTAGTGGGCTTTCGTTGACCGATGATCCGACTGCGGTTGGACGTAATAAGTATATCATTCCGGATAGTACTTTTATATCTCCTCAGGGATTGGTGCGCTGGATAGCCAATGGCGACACCGAATCAGGATCGCAATATCTCAATTTTAGCTTACGAGGAAGTGGTGAGTTAGTTCGTCTCTATGGTAGTCGTCGTAATCCGATTGACGAGGTTCAGATCATAAGTCAGTCAAATGGTGTTTCCCGTGGGCGTTTGCCAGATGGGGCAAACAATTATGTCGACTTTGTTGATACGCCGACACCTGGAGCTAGTAACTATTTGCCTCTTCTTGATATTGTTTTCAATGAAGTATTATCGCATACCGATTATCCGTTTGAGGATGCAATTGAATTTCGAAATATTAGTACATCAGAGGTCGATTTGAGTGGTTGGTTATTGAGCGATTCAACAGGTGCTGCCTTTCAGTTTACAGTTCCAGAGGGCACTAAGATTCCTCCTAGCGGTTTTGCTGTGTTTTATGAGGGTGATTTTAATCCGAATGGATCTGGTTTTAGCCTAAATTCAGCTCACGGAGACACAGTGCATCTCTCTGTGATTGATGAAAACGGTAAACCTACAGGTTATCGTGCGGTTCAATCAATACCTCCCACAGCCAACGGAGTTTCAGTGGGACTTGTGTCTACAAGTGAAGGAATGAGGTTTGCAGCACTGGAAAAACGCACCTTTGGTAATGATATGCCGAGTACTATTGCTGCTTTTAGAACTGGTGAAGGTGCTGAAAATTCTTCGCCGCTTATTGGCCCGATAGTGATTAATGAGATACAATATGAAGGTTCATTTGCTGACTCAGAATTAGACCAAGCACAATTGGAATATGTTGAATTGCACAATATTGGTAATCGAACTATTCCGCTTTTTAACCCTGTTGAGCCTTTAAATACATGGCGTCTATCTGGTGGGGTTAGAGTGACTTTCCCTAGTGAAATTAATTTGCCTAGTGATGGATATCTTTTATTGGTGGGTTTTGATCCTGTTAAGAATCCGTCGATGGAATCTAGGTTTCGTGAGTACTACAATGTGCCAGAAGAAGTCCAACTCATTGGCCCATTAAATGGTAGATTATCTAATAGCGGTGAAACTATCAGTCTTTTGCGACCTGACAACACGCAAGGGATTGATCAAGCTGATGCTGGTTATGTGCCTTATATTCCGGTTGAGAGAATTAGCTACGATAATGTTAGTCCTTGGCCCAATAATGCAAACGGTAGTGGTCTTTCACTGCAAAGAGCTTCAAAATTTAAATTTGGGGATGAACCGAAAAACTGGTATTCAGCTTTGCCAACCGCAGGTCGCAAAAATGCCGATGTGACGGTTGATGACCTTGATGCTGACGGTATGATTGATACGTGGGAGATTATGTATGGACTGGATCCGTCTGATGCTTCGGATGCAAAAGCCGATGCTGATCTTGATGGCGTAACCAATCTTGATGAGTTTTTGACAGGTACGGACCCAAATAATGAGGAAGATCGGTTTGTTATTCAGTCTATAAATATTTCCGGTAATAAAGTAACAATTACTTTCCTTGTGTCGCCTTCAAAACGTTATTCGATTGAAACGTCTGGTGATATTGATAGAAGCTGGGTTCACTTAGCTGATTTTAATTCAGAAGATGACCAGGTAACGCTAAAGTACGAAACTAATGTCTCGATTGAGACGGTTCAGTTTTATCGTGTTCGGTTACTAGATTAGGTTGAAATAGTGCTTGGTGAGCTTACCAAGCAGTTGTCTTTTTCTTTAATTACACTGTAGACTTTGGTTTGTGAGGTTAATTTATTTTAATTTTTTCCTAACACTGAGCTTGATGATTCATACACAAGCTTCCGATTTATCAGCTTGGTCAAGTCATCGTGCTGGGATAGGCCGTGCTGGATATTCCAATCAGAAGCTTTCATTTTCTGAGGCTCAGGCATGGTGTCGCGATCTTTCAGTTCCCACCCCGGCATGGACTTCGCCTGCTCAACGTAGCTACTGGCAACAGCTAGAGGGGATTCAGCCAAGAGTTACAGACGATTGGGTTAATCATGTAGTTGCAGATGCATCATTTGTTTGGTTGGGGTCGAGCGGTGATGACACTGTTCGTTGCTTAAATGTTAGGACGGGTGTGGAGGAGTGGTCATTTGTGACGGATGGTCCAGTTCGCTATGCTCCAGTATTGGCAGGGGAGCTTCTTTTTTTTGGGAGTGATGATGGCTATGTATATTGTGTGAAGGCAGAGACCGGCCGATTAATTTGGCGTAAACATCTTGGCCCACGCGACTGGCGTATTCCTGGGAATGGACGGATGATTTCACTTTGGCCAGTTCGAACCGGGCTTGTGGTGAATAATGGTATAATTTATGGAACCGCTGGGCTTTATCCTTCTCAGGGTGTTTATGCTGTTGCTCTTAATGTGAGTGATGGTTCTGTTGTTTGGAGACAGAAGCTCAATGTATCTCCTCAGGGTTATTTACTATCTTCAGAAACGATGATTTTTGTGCCGACTGGTCGAGGGAATCCAGTTGGACTTGATCGTGGAACAGGTCGCTTGATTAGGTCGTTTAATGGTGTTGGAGGCGCATTTGCAGTACTAATAGATAATGAATTATTCTCTGGTCCAGGGAACGACGGTACATTGACTCATAATAAGCTGCAGCCTCAGGGGAAGCTTGCGTCTTTCAAAGGAAATGCAATGGCAGCATCTCCGAGTCACAGTTTTTTGTTGGACGAAAATGGTGTTCGATCGATCGATCGATTGGCATATCGTAAGGCGGGTAAGGATGCCGGTTCGGCTACTAAACAAATTGGCTTGCTTAAGGGTGAATTGAATAAAAAGAGTCTCTCTTTGACTAGACGTGCTTTTTTACAACGCCAGTTAGGAAAACTTGGTGATTCTCTTGATGCTGCTAAGCGAGAGAGGATTGCTGCAGTTCAATGGTCAATCAAAGTCTTAGATCGAAGTCAGATTATTGCTTTGGATAACTGTATTGTGCTAGGTGGGGTTGGGGTTGTTGAGGCACGTTCGCTAGTAGATGGTTCGGTGCGCTGGTCGGCCAAAGTAAAAGGCACAGCTAGAGGGTTGGCATATGCTGGAGGCCGGTTATTGGTTAGTACTGATACTGGTTCGCTTTATTGTTTCTCCAAAATTTCTGTTGATGTCAAAAGAGTACCACCAAAAAATGAGGCAGAGAAAGTAGTGCCGGTGAATTTGGTTAAACGCTTAGTGCAGATGTCGCGGGCGACACATGGTTGGGCTTTAGTGACAGACTTAGTTGATGGAAGTCTTTGTGCTGCATTAGCAGAAAACACGCATTTGAATATAATCGGTGTGAGCCGTGATCTTAAAAAAGTTACTTTGGCGCGAAAATACTTGGCCAAGTGCGGACTATATGGGAATCGAGTATCTATTAGTTTTGTTTCAGGTGATACGTTTCCTTTTACCGATTATTTTGCGAATCTTATTATATCAGAGAGTGCTTTACTTGGAGGAAATAGGAGTCGTTTAGCCAGTGATGAATGGAAGCGGATGCTCCAGCCGTATAATGGAGTAGCCTGGCTTCATCCTGATGATAAGCCATATATGTCTAAAGGGCTAGCAGGTGCTGGTGAGTGGACGCATCAGTACGGCAATCCTGCTAATACAAGTAACAGTGGAGATGCACTTGTGCATAGTGATCTTGTGCTGCAATGGTTCGGAGGTCCTGGTGCGGCTCCGATGGTAGACCGTCATTTGCGGGCACCAGCCCCCTTAGCTGCAAAAGGTAGATTGATTATCCCTGGTGAGAATATTTTAATTGTATTAGATGCCTACAACGGCACAGAACTTTGGAGATTACCTTTGCCTGATTCGCAGCGCTACTCAATGCCATACGATGCTGGTTATATGTCTGTAAATGATGGTCAATTATGTGTGTCGGTGAAAGATAGTGTGCAAATAATCAATCTTGAAAGTGGTAAAGTGAAGCAATCTTACCCTGTGTCGACTTTTGTTCCTGGGCAAAATCGTCATTGGGGATACACGGCATTATTGGATGATCGACTTTATGGAACAGCGCAGTTAGTAACAGCATCACGAACGCAGCCAGATCGTGAATTGATTAGTACTGACTATAATAATAACCAACCGTTGGTGACTAGTACTCACCTGTTCTCTGCTCCGCTTAAAGGTGCCCGTCTTGGCCAAGGCAAATGGACATATAAAGGGGGTGCTATTTTAAATCCAACAATTACACTTTCTGATGGATGTGTATTTTTTATTGAGACAACTAATCCTGTCAATGGAACTGGGCAGCACACACTTGAAATACTCCGGAAAAATAATCTTCAGATTGTTTGTCTCGATTCGGAAACCGGAGGGCGACTATGGTCGAGAGGGCTTGAAGCCGGTTTGAAGGATAGTCGTAATATATTGTTTGTTTCGGCTTCTGCTGGAAATTTGGTTGTTACTGGTAGCCATTTAGGTAAGGGCAATGATACGATGTACCGTGTGCATTGTTACTCGGCTAAGACAGGCCGTGAGCTTTGGTCTGCAAGTCATCTAAAAGGTTTGCCAGGAGCGTTCACTCACGGAGAACAGGTGCATCACCCGGTAATTCTTGGTGGCCGCCTAATTGCGGAACCTGCGATTTACGAATTAGCTACGGGAAAGCGCCTTGGTCTTATGGGTGAGTCGACAACTTGGAATCTAAAACGACCTGGGCATAGTTGCGGGACACTTACTGGAGCTGGTGACTGCTTATTCTTTCGTGCGGCCAATCCGACTGTTCTTGAACTTGGTAAATCGGAGACAGCTCAGTTTCAGTCTCTTGCCCCAACTCGGCCTGGTTGTTGGATAAACATTTTACCTGCACAGGGCTTGGTTTTAATACCTGAGGCCAGTTCTGGATGTGTGTGTCATTTTTCGTTGCAAACTTCGATGGCTTTTCGGCCAAGACGTGAAGAGGAAAGATGAATAAAAATAAAAATAAAATCGTTTAATTTGTGATTTATTAAGTAAGTTTTTTAGCGGCAAAAAGGTTGTATGAAGTACTGGTGTTAGCCTAGCCTTAAGGGCATGAGATCATTACTATTGGGGGCTATATTTACTTCGTTGATTTTGATATCCGGGTGTGGGCCGAATTCTGGGGAATCAGTTGAAGATGGGTTGAAAATTGTAGTTATCCCAAAAGGTACGACTCATGAATTTTGGAAATCGATCCATGCTGGGGCAATCAAGGCTAAACAGGAACTTAAGGCAAAAGGTCAGTCGGTTGAAATAATTTGGAAAGGACCACTAAAGGAGGATGATCGCGACGAGCAGATTAAAGTGGTTGAGAATTTTATTTCTTCAGGTGTGGATGGAATGGTGTTGGCCCCGCTGGACAACAAGGCATTAGTTCGACCGGTAGAGACAGCGAACAATGCAAAGATTCCGGTAGTGATTATTGATTCCGGATTGGAATCAGATAAGTATACGAGCTTTGTTTCCACAGATAATTATGCTGGTGGTAAAATGGGTGGGGATTATCTGGGTAAATTACTTGCTGGAAAGGGTAATGTATTGATGTTGCGCTACGCAGTAGGTTCTGCGAGTACTACAAATCGTGAGCAAGGTTTTCTAGATGCTATAAAAGAGAAATATCCAGACATTAAAGTATTATCTTCAGACCAGTATGCGGGTGCTACAAGAGAGTTGGCATATACAGTTTCTCAAAATCTTTTAAGCCGTTACAACACTGAGGTGAATGGTATTTTTTGCCCAAACGAATCAGTGACTGTCTCAATGACTAAGGCGCTGCGTGATCTTGGCAAGGCAAAGGGTAAGGTTAAGGTGGTCGGATTTGATACAAGTGTTCAGTCACTTCGAGATCTTGAGGGTGGCGACGTTCAAGGGCTCGTGGTACAGAATCCAGTTAGGATGGGGTATCTAGGTGTAAAGACGCTTGTCAGTCATCTTGCAGGGGATGTGGTTAGTAAACGTATTGATACTGGTGTTGCGATGGTGACTAAAGCTAATATGCTTGAGTCGGAAATCCAGGAGTTGATTAATCCACCTATAGAAAAATACCTTGGTGCCGGCAATTGATTCGCTCTAATGCCCCTTAATAAGTTTAGCCAACATCCTCGCTTACGTATTTTAAACGTAAGTAAACGTTTCGGTTCAACGTTAGCGCTTGATGGTGTGAGTTTGGAGATCGATTCTGGAGAAGTGCACGCGTTGATAGGCGAAAATGGGGCTGGTAAAAGTACCTTGATGAAGGTTCTCAGTGGGGCACATCAACTAGACAAAGGCAGTCTTGAATTAGATGGGGGATTGTTTACTCCGAGTGATCCGCTTTATGCTCGGAATAGTGGTGTCGCTATGATTTATCAGGAGCTTAATCTTGCTCCAGATTTGTCGGTTGAGGAAAATGTATTACTTGGGAGAGAGCCTGGGAAATTAGGATGGTTGAATCTTAAAGAGCGCCGTCGTCTGGCTAAAGATGCGCTTGAGGAGATTGGCCAGCCGGATTTGCCTTTGGATGTACCAGTTCATTCGCTTACCATCGCTCAGCAGCAGTTGGTAGAGATCGCGCGTGCACTTGTTGGGCAACCGCGAGTTTTGATTATGGATGAACCAACTAGTAGTTTAACCCGGGTAGATGCGGAAAATCTTTTTGGTGTAATCGATCATATGAGCCAGCGAGGGGTTAGTGTAATATACATTAGTCATTTTCTTGAGGAGTGCCAACGTGTGGCTAGCCGTTTTACAGTGCTAAGGGATGGCAAGAGTGTGGGTAGTGGTGAAATGGTTGGCGCTAGTCTTAATGAGATTATTCAAATGATGGTCGGTCGAGAGGTTTCAGAGATTTATCCTCGTACGAGGCGTAATATTGGTAAAGTGGTTTTAGAAGTGTCTAATTTAGCAGGTTTAGCAAAGCCGAAGGATGTGGATTTCAAGCTGTGTGCTGGTGAGATTTTCGGTATATTCGGGTTGGTTGGTGCAGGCCGTACTGAGACGATTCGTACGGTTTTTGGTCTTGATCGATTGGCAAAAGGCAGAGTGGAGCTGTTTGGTAAGGAAGATACGAATTCATCACCAATTAGGCGCTTGGCTATGCGAGTTGGATTGCTTAGTGAAAACAGAAAAGAGGAGGGATTGCTCCTTAATCGGAGCTTGGCTGATAATTTAACATTAACAAGTTTTCAATCTGTTTCTTATTTTGGATTGGTAAATGATGCTTTGCAAATAACTACTTCGGAAAAACTGATAAGTGAACTTGAAGTCAAAGCTTCGAGTGCTAGTCAGCCTGTTGGAGAGCTCTCAGGAGGTAATCAGCAAAAGATTGCGATTGGTCGATTGCTTCATCACAAAGCAGAGATTCTACTTATGGATGAGCCGACTCGTGGAATTGATGTCGGCAGTAAGGCTCATATTTATCGTTTGATGAACGAATTAGCTAAAGAGGGAAAAGCAGTGCTTTTTGTAAGTTCCTATCTGCCAGAGTTACTAGGTGTTTGTGATCGTATCAGCGTTATGAGCCGAGGAGTTATTGTTGAAACTAGATCTGTAATGGAATGGTCAGAATCAGAAATTATCGAGGCAGCTGTTGGGTTCTCTAATACAGAGGGAGTTGCAGCATGAATTGGTCAAGACTTAGCAGCAGTGAGTTCTTGAAAGCAATGAGGCCATTTGTTGGTTTGTTTCTTGTACTTGCTTTATTCGCTTTGGATAGTGAATTGCGTACGGTTTTTTTTAAGGGAAGTAACTTCAAGACTATTCTTACCCAGACTGTTATTGTAGCTATTGGGGCAATGGGGATGACGCTAGTGATTGTTAGTGGGGGTATTGATTTGTGTGCTGGCTCAGTGGTTGCTTTAGCTAGTGTTGTTGCTGCCAAATTAATTGAATATAACTATGGTTTTCTAACTGTCACATTTGGAACAATTTTCGTAGGGGCTATAGTTGGTCTATTTAACGGAGGTATTATTACTGCATTTCGTATGATGCCGTTTATTGTTACTTTGGGGATGATGGGTATTGCGCGTGGTATCTCTAAATGGTTGGCGAATAACCAAACCGTTAATCCGAAAACTCCGCTAGATTCTGTTAATCAATTGATGGATAATAGCCAGTCACCTTTAACTTTTTTCCCATTGCCTGATGGTGTTTGGTTTGCAATAGGCTTGGCGGTTTTTATGGCGATTTTGTTGCGAAGAAGTGTGTTTGGGCGGCATGTGTTTGCTATTGGATCCAACGAGGATACGGCACGATTGTGTGGTATTCGAGTTAACCTTAATAAGGTTCTTATATACACTTTAGCTGGTGCATTTTTTGGATTTGCAGGGGTTATGCAATTTTCGCGACTGACTCAAGGAGACCCTTCGGTAGCTATTGGTTTGGAGCTTCAGATCATTGCTGCAGTCGTGATAGGTGGAGCCAGTCTTAGTGGAGGGGCTGGAAGTATTCCGGGATCAGTGATTGGTGCATTTATGATGGCAAGTCTTGCAAATGGTTCTAGTATTAAAGATTGGCCAAACTATATGCAGGAGATTATTATTGGTATTGTTATAATACTTGCTGTTGGTATGGATAAGCTTGAGCCTCTGCTTCAGCGCCATCTTAATAAGCAGAAACATTAATATTATTTCTGAAATAATTTAAGTTTACTGCTAATTTTCCATGTTTATTAGAGTTGTCATTGCTCGAACTAAGCTTCTTGGTTTAGAATATCACTTTCGGTGGCCAAAGGATTCATCAAAATTACTGGGGCAAGGGAGCACAATCTTAAGGATTTGTCGCTTGAGATTCCTCGGGATCAATTAGTTGTTATTACTGGTCCGAGTGGATCGGGGAAATCGTCTCTGGCATTTGATACTTTGTTTGCAGAGGGGCAGCGCAGATATGTCGAAACACTTTCGTCTTATGCACGTCAGTTTTTGGATCAGTTGCAGAAACCTGAAGTTGATCATATTGAGGGGCTTTCACCCGCTATTGCGATTGAACAACGTTCGTCTGGTGGAAATCCGCGTTCTACTATTGCCACCACAACTGAGATTTATGATTATATGCGTCTATTATTTGCTAATGTTGGGCAGGCGCATTGCCCTGATAGTGGTGAGATGATCTTTAGCCTAAGTTCTAGTGATATTATAGAGCAGCTACTTGGGTTGAAGGAGGATTCTCGTCTAATGTTGCTTGCTCCAGTTGTCCAAAATCGAAAAGGAGAGTTTCGTGATGTTCTGGAGAAGTTAGCTAGAGAAGGATTTGTAAGGGCGCGTATCGATGGTCAATTTGTCGAATTGGAGGCGAATGTGCGAGTTCCTCTCAAACCCAAAAATAAACATTCAATCGAGGTTGTGGTAGATCGTTTAGTAGTGAGCGACAAAGTGCGTGGTCGCTTGGCAGATTCAGTAGAAACTTGTTTAAAGTGGGGAGATGGCAAGATTGTAGCTTTGTCTCAGGATGCGGATTTAGATAAAACAAAATGGCGAGAGAATTGTTTTTCCAATCGATTGACTAGTCCGGCAACTGGAAAAAGTTATGTTCCAATGACGCCGAAGCATTTTTCATTTAATTCCCCTTATGGAGCTTGCCCGGCTTGCTCTGGTCTTGGCCAACAGTCGGTTTTTGACGAGGGATTGATGGTTGGTGATCAAGGCAAGTCTTTGGAGGATGGTGTGATTTTGCCATGGACTAAGGGGGGTGCCCGAATGGTTGTGCACTATAATAGTATTTTGAGGGCAGTCGCGTCTCATTACGGTCAGGATTTGGCCAAACCTTATAATAAATTAGCAAAACGTTTTAAGGATGTTCTTTTTCATGGTTCAGGTAAGGATGTTATTTCATTTCCATTCAAGCGAAGTGGTAAGGAATCAGTAACAATTAAACCATTTGAGGGTGTTCTGGAAAATCTAAGTCGTTTGTATGATGGGACCAGTAGTGAAACTACTCGGCGACGGTTGCGATCATTTATGAGTCCGCAATCTTGTAAAGCTTGTGAGGGGCGACGTCTTCGTGAAGAGGTGCTAGCAGTGACACTTTCGAGTGATTATCAGCCTATTGGAGAATTCCGATACGGCGGACTGTCTATTATGGATGCCTGTCGATTGTCGATTGATAATGCTTTGATGTTTTTTGAAGGCTTACAACTTGATTCGCTGGGCAAGAAAATAGCTACTGATGTTATTACTGAAATTACGTCTAGACTAAGATTTTTGCAAAATGTTGGTTTAGGTTATTTAACATTAAACCGGACGAGTGGAACACTAAGTGGAGGAGAATCTCAGAGAATTCGATTAGCAACTCAAATTGGGGCGGGTCTTGTAGGAGTGCTATACATTCTTGACGAGCCGAGTATTGGTCTGCACGCAAGGGATAATAATCAACTTCTTGAGACTCTTGAAGGATTGCGTGAATTGGGCAATACGGTTTTGGTTGTTGAGCATGACGAAGAGACAATACGTCGGGCTGATTACATTATAGATATGGGTCCGGGGGCGGGAGTGCATGGAGGTGAAGTAGTAGGATCCGGAGTATTAGATAAATTTTGTAAACATAAAAAGTCTCTTACTGCAAAATATTTGCGAGGTGATTATCAAATCGATGTGCCTAAGGATCGGATTGGTCCAAACAGTGCGCGTGGGTTTATTGAGGTTATTGGGGCAACAGAGAATAATTTAAAGGATGTTCATTTAAAAGTGCCGCTTGGAACAATCACTTGTGTAACAGGTGTTAGTGGTTCGGGTAAAAGTACTTTAATTGATGATGTTTTACGGCGTGCTCTCTTTCGAAAGTTTTACAATTCAAAAGATCGCCCGGGTGCTTATCGAGAACTTCGTGGAGAAGAAGCATTGGGTAAAGTAATTGTGGTGGATCAATCTCCTATTGGAAGGACTCCTCGTAGTAATCCTGCTACGTACACGGGGATTTTCAATCAGATTCGAGATTTATTTGCTGCCTTACCTACATCGAAAATTCGAGGCTATGCTGCTAGTCGTTTTAGTTTTAACGTCAAGGGTGGTAGATGTGAGAAATGTCAGGGTGGTGGATTATTGAAAATAGAGATGAATTTCTTACCCCCAATATATGTGACATGTGAGTCGTGTGATGGCTCACGTTATAATCGGGAAACTCTGGAGATTCACTACAAGGGAAGAAATATTGCTGATGTGCTGAATATGACTGTTGATGAGGCAATGACGTTTTTTCGAGCAATCCCAAAGATTTATGATTCGTGTGCTACGCTTTCCGAAGTAGGTTTAGGTTATTTAAGACTAGGGCAGCAGGGGACCACGTTAAGTGGTGGTGAGGCACAACGTGTAAAATTGGCGACGGAATTAACAAAGCAATCTCGTGATCATGCTTTATTTATTTTAGACGAGCCAACAACAGGCCTTCATTTTCAAGATGTCGCTCGATTGATCGATGTGTTAGTGCGTTTGAGAGATGCGAATAATACACTCGTTGTGATTGAGCATAATTTAGATATTATAAAGTCTGCTGATTGGGTTATTGATTTGGGCCCCGAGGGAGGCAATGATGGCGGTTGCATTGTTGCTGAAGGTCCTCCAGAGCGAATTGCAGCTGCTCCTGGTAGTCATACTGGTCGCTTTCTTGCAAATGCACTGGGTATGAATCATTTGTTAGCTAAGGAATGAAATTGTTCAACCAAAAGTTATTGGATTTGTGGAGTCTTGTCATTTTGGCAGTGACGTTATTTTTAATGTTACCGCAAACAGCTGGTCAATCGGAAGACAAGGATAAGCTGCAGAACGAGGTTCGTGCTCGTTTAGTATTCGATGTGGCTAAGGGGTTTTTTATTGTTGAGAATTATAAAACTGCTATTGATAGATTAGAAAATTTTTCCAAATTATATCCTGAGTCTCCTTTGAAGGTTGAAGCTATCTTACTTGAAAATCAGGCGCGATTTAAATTGGGCCAATTTGATGGGGTTGTGGCTGAACTCAATACTAGCTTGCCAGTAGCAGGAGTATGGGCAGATCGTTATTTATTTTGGATTGGAGAAGCTCAGTTTGCATTGGGCCATTTTACTGAGGCGACTGAAACGTATGGAGCATTAATTGAAAATTATCCAGAGTCGAATAGAGCGCTTGAGGCTTCGCTTGCTTGTGCCCAGTCCTTCTACCAACTCAATGAACTAAAGAAATTAATAGCGACGTTAGAGCCTGCTGACGGACCATTTCAAAAGTCGGCTAATGCAACGCCTTCCCTTGATTTAATTATTGATGGAAGGTTGCTCTTGGCTAATGCCTATTTTGAACTGGAAGAATTAGGAGCTGCACGATTGTTATTGGAGAACCTTTCAGATGTTAGCCTTTCTTCGGAGCGCTTTTGGCAAAAGTATCATCTATTGGCTTCGGTATATCTTGCTGAGACTAGTTTGGATCGTGCTTTGAATGGGGCAAAGAATCTAGTTCAGTTCGCTAAAGGAATTCCAGATCCTGTATTTACGGCGCGCTCTATTGATTTTCATGGTGATGTGCTAAAGAGAATGCAGAAATCGGATGAGGCTATTAACGTTTATGAAAAGAACCTTTTAACTAACGTGCCTGTGGATTGGCGCCGGTCTGCCCTATTAAAAATATCAGATGTTTATTTGAATGAGGGTCGTTTAAGTAATGCTATTCAAAGACTAGAAAGGTTTTTTGTTAAACATCCCAATGATCCTGCGAATGGATTGTCTCATATGACACTTGGGGAACTTCGCCTTCGGCAATTTTATGAGATTTCTGAGTCAGGTCGGCCAAAGAATACCAACCTTCTAAGTCAGGCTATTGGTCACTTTGACGTTGTGCTTCAATCTAATCAAGATAGAGACTTGTTGGGTAAATCATGGAGTGGTCGTGGCTGGGCTTTGTGGGAATGGGGAATTATCTCAGGTAGTACAGCCCAAATTAAAATGGCAAAGAATGCGTTCACAAATGCGGTACGCGAATTGCCTCGTTCACGAGAGCAGGCTGTAGCTCTTTTCAAAACGGCTGACTGTTTATTTCGTGGGTCGGAACATGCTTCAGCTATAAGTAATTATTGGGCATCGATTCATATTGCTACAAACACTGTAGGACGTGATGACCGTATAGTTGATCAGGCATTGTATCAAATTGTTCGATCTGGAGTTATCCGGCTTGATCTTCCTAGTGCAGGTCAGGCTGTTAGTAATCTTTTGGAGTGGTTCCCTAATAGTTTTTATAGTGATCGTAGTATGTTGTTGTACGGCCAAACTTTAAATCGCCAAGGTAAGCCGACTGAGGCACGTAATGTTTTAGCATCATTTGCTAAGGCTTTTCCTCAGTCGTCTCTAATGCCGGAAGCGAGGCTTGCAATTGCAAGGACGCATGTGATGGATGGTAGTTGGGTCTCGTCGATTCTTGAGTACGATCGTTGGGTGACGAATTATCCAGCTCATAAGTCATTGTCGCAGGCTGAGTTCGATCGAGCTTGGTTGAATTATCAGGCCGGTAATTCAGCAAAGGCTTTTCAATTGTTTACTAACTATGTTGAGCGATTTCCGACGAATCGACTTGCTCCTTTGGCGCAAAAATGGGTTGCAGATTTTCATTTTCAATCTGGCAAATTCACTCTTGCGGAACAAGAGTATCGTCAGCTTTTTGAGAATACTAATTATTTCAATTTCTCTGAAGATTTAATCTGGGAGTCTAGATTGAGCGCTGCTCGTTCGGCTTTCTTTAATCAAGAATATGAAACAGCTCAATCACTGCTTTTTGATGTTATTAATGCAACAAATGCGCCAATAGATGATATCGCTCGTGCAGAATTTTATTTTGGAGATGTGCTGTCTGAGCAAACTAGCCGAACGCCAACAAATCTTATTGAAGCAGTCGTGCATTATCAAAGAGTGGCTCGTGAAATGACCAATAGTACTATTAACGCTGCTGCTTGGGGGCGTTTGGGTGATTGTTATTTTCAGCTGGGCGATATGCGTCAGGCATTGGTGTCTTATCGGACCGTGACTGAATTACCAGCAGCGGATGTAACAATTCGTAGTCAGGCAAAATTTGGCTTAGCCCGAGTTCTTAGTGAGCAGGCTTTGGGTGTTGATGAAATAGAGGAAAACCAGCGATTATTGCAGCAGTCCCTTGATCATTGTTTCGACATTGTTTTCGGAGCTAATCTTCGTTCAGCTAATGAGAAGTTGGATCTGTTCTGGGTAAAAGAGGCTGGCCTTATGGCTGGACGTTTGGCTAATCGTCTTGGCCAAGCGGAGCAGGAACTGAAACTTTATCAACGCTTAGCTCAGGATTTGCCAGAGATGCCAATATGGAAGGAAAAATTGGATGCTTTGAAAAGTAAAACTATTTTACCTGTTAAACCTAACGTTGCTTTCCCTTGATACAATGCTTGAAATAAAAGATTTATCTTCAATTGCTTTGGAATATGCAGAGGTTTTGGAAACGCAAGTTTCCAGTGAGAATCTTAAAGCTGATATGATTATTCCTAGTGATGGTCCGGCACTGATGGGAGTGGTGAACCTTTCACATGACTCGTGGTATCGTGAGAGTGTTTGTTTGTCAGTTGATACAGCAGTGCAAAGAGGTAGGGTTCTATATGAACAGGGAGCCTCAATAATTGATATAGGTGCAGAATCTACCGTTGAGCAAGCGCAACGAGTTTGTTCAGAGGAGCAACAGAAGCGATTGTTGCCCGTTGTTGATCAGTTAGCATCAACTGGTATTGCAGTCTCTACTGAGACTTATAATTTGAATGTTGCTCAATCTTGTTTAGAGGCAGGTGCTAAAGTTTTAAATATTACAGGTACTAATCAGAATGAAGATATGTATCGGTTAGCAGCTGATCATGATGCAGCTGTGATTATTTGCTATGTGGCGGGAAAAAATGTACGTGAAGTTAAAGATCTTCCAATAGATGAAGATCCTATTCCAAGAATGAGTAGTTTTTTTCAACGTGAGATTGATCTTGCTAATTCTTGTGGTCTTACAAAAGGCTTTATTGATCCTGGTTTAGGGTTTTATTATAAAAATCTTAAAGACAGTTCAGCGCGAATTCGGTATCAAATGAAAACATTTTTGAATGCTTTTAGATTGAGGAAGCTGGGTTGGCCAGTTTGTAATGCATTACCACATGCTTTTGAATGTTTTGGAGAAGAAATTCGCAGTGCGGAACCATTTTTTTCAGTATTAGCTTTATTAGGAAAAACAGATTTAATTCGCACTCACGAAGTGGCTCAAGTAGCTGCAGTAATCAAGGCAATGAAAGTTTATTAAGTAGTGTTTGGAGATCCGTTTGGAAAAGTGTGGGTGAGGGGTGTTGCTAACTTTACTTTGTGCTTATCTTGTAATTCAAATGCAGAGAAATTAACAGAATTTCTCGCTTCGACGAGTCCGTGTACTGCTTTAAGATTATAAAGTAATCTCCAAGTGACCGCATGGTCTCCGTTATTAATAAGCTTTAAATAACAGTCTCTTTCAGAATTGATAGTGCTAGAAAGTTTACATGCATTTTTCCAAACATCTTTTAAGTATTTTTGAGCTGCTTCAGATGATGTGTCGTAACCAATATTAAAATCAACAAAATCGTCGACTCCTTTCCGAGACTCGGTATTCATAATTTCTACTTTTGCGTTTAGTAAAAGTGAGTTTGGAATTGTGATGTTGTGATTCCGAATTAAGTCACGGAGACTTGTTAAAGTTGCTCTTGTCTCAAGAACAATGGCTAAAATGTTCTCACTGGGTATTCGAATAACATTGCCGCGTTCAATATTACCATTGCTAATTATCATGATGCCACTGATAAAATCCTTAAGCCAGTAGTCTTTGGTAGTAAATATAAGTACAGCAATAGCTCCCAAAAAACTGGTAGTTTGCAGCCAATCTTCAAGGCCCCAAATATTGAGAAAAATTAGTCCTGCTATTACTGTTAGTAGTAGTAGAGAGAGGAGTTGCAAGCTGTTGGAAGTATGTGATTCAACATAAATCGAAGTTCCTTCGACGTCTCTTTGTCGTCCGTATCTTTTGAGGATTAGTGAATGTGTAAATTGTGACATTATATACGTAAGTAGCATTAATAATCCAGTGTGACTAAAATTTGAGGTGAATTGCATTTGAAATGCTACTGCAAAAAAATAGGTTAGAAATAGTGTTGAATTTATTATTCGTAACAGGCGAAGTCGTGATTGATTAGGCCCTACCGTTTGTACACTAAGATTATTTATGATCTGTTTGCCGAAAATGAATATAAACAAATTGATTATGAATGTTACATAATGAATTGAGTCAAGAGTTGTAAAGTATTCTAACAGGCCGCTAATGCCTGAGTCTTTAATTGAATCTACTACATTATTTACTGCGTTAGTGGCAGTTATAGTGTTAGTTGTGTTCATGAAATTTACTTCGTAGGGATTAGTTTTATATTGCGAACATCCATAATGGCTCCATGTGCTTTTTTGATAGGTTTTATCCAGAAGCGATGTTCTCCTTTATTCAAGCGTACTTTACCAACTTTTCTAGGAATGAAGTTTTGAAAATGTCCTGTGTCTTCAACAGTAAATTCGATTTTTTGATCGTTAACACTTAGTGATACTTGACTGCCCCCCTGATTGCGTCCACAGCCTTGATTAATCTCGATGTAAAATTCACCTCCGCTAGCGACCGTGAAATCCCAGTATACTTGGTCACTTGTGTTAACCCAGAAGCCTACGGTGTTTTTATGAGGTTTGTTTTCGTACTGCACCTTAGTGCCGTGGATGGTTGTATCCCTTGAGTGAAGTAGTATAGAACGATCTATATTTTGCTCAATTTTTTCTCCTTCGGGTGCAGGGCGAAGAATAACCGCACGAACTTTTGGTTTTTGCCCTTTAAACTTAAGCTCAATTTTTTGTTTGCCTGAGTTTGTAAAATAAATCTTTCCAAGATTTATATTGTGAAAATGATTTTTAGATCCAGTAGCATTTAATTTTTTTGAAACCCGATAGGAGTTTACGTTGGGTATAGCAGTGCTGTTGCCATCGGCTAAGCTGTAAACCAACTCCATCCAATATTTCCCTGGTCTAGATGCGTTATATTCCCAGAGTTGGTCAACTTTTTTATTCGTAGGTTTTAATAAAATACGTCCGTCCGGGAGTTGAGGTTTATCTTCGAATTTATCTTGTTGGATATTATTATGTTTTGCGGCTTCGTGGATTGGAACAATCTTATTTTTGGAAAAAGTGAAATCAATGTGCTTCACTTTATTCCCTTCGGCTAAGAAAATATTAGCTATGTGATCAGTCGAATTTGCATTTGTCGTGCATGTTACTAGTAATAATAAAATAAATGTTTTTAGTTTGTTGAAACTCATTATTTTTTAGTGATTCTTCTGGTTCTCTTATGCGTGCGCGGGCCAATCCATCGGGTGTTATATTTTTTGATCCATCCATCATCGAGTTTAGGGCGAGCCTCACGTCCGTAAATTTGGTAGTCCATTCCATGCCAAGGAAGCGGATTGACGTTCCAACCTTGAGAGACATGGAAATCAGCGTCTTTGTCCCATCCACTTATATATAGGAAAAAATTCCGTGTTTTGTCCTTTGTTTTTGTGGGCAGTGCTTTGGCGTCAAAGTCCAGAGTTAGCTCATCTCCGGCTGCAATTAGTGCTATTTGGTTGTCTTTTCGATCTATAAGTTCATTTACATCGCCGTATCGGGTTACCCATCCTGATGGTGTGATTCGCCAGTTTGGTTTGTCACTAGTTTGCGAGTAAATAGGTGTAAGTGGTAAATGGTTTGGAAGTTTTTCATATTCACCGTAGCCGTGCCAGTGGAGATCTGTGGCTGCAATATGAAGATCTGTGGTTGTTGGCATTTCGGCCTTTTTCATCAATGATATTCGGTTCCAGTGAATTTCAAATGCCATTGATAGTCGAAGTTGTTTTAAATCGGAAGGGAGCTTGTTTTCAAGGTCAACTACAATAGTTTTGGTTTTTCCTACTGGAGCTCCTACTGTTACATCAACTTTCTGCCATTTGCCATCGCCATTTTGAGCTTCTAAAATCGGGAAAGGAAAAGGTAGTTCAGAACGGTGTGAAGCAGAAATATTTGCCATACCCCCTCCAAAGTGTAGCCAGCCGGTCATCGCCAATGCTAGGGGTGTTGAGTTGTCTATTTTACCAAAATTCAATTCGACTGAGTAAGGCTTGGCTAAGCCTCTAAGTTGAGGTTCTCGGAGTTCAACCGGGGAAAGCCAACTATCATCATTGTTTTGAAGCTCTGAAGTAACGTCAAGCCCATCACTACGTTTGGCGTGTTGAAGTGATTTATATTTAGTCAAGGCGATTAGGTTTGCTGGTGGATATGGGCCTTTCGGTAGTAATTTGGTGTTTGGATGAATTTCCATGTCTTCAGGTACATCCACCATGATCAGCTTTGCTTGGTCTAGGTACAAAATTTCTCGGAGTTCTTCAGTGATTTGTAATCTGTAGTTATCATCAATGGGTTTGAAGTTGGTTTCATCTCCTATCCAAACAATTTCATTTGGGTCGGCATCGATATAGGTTTTTTCGCCTATCGGTAGTCCAAGTGGCGATGCTCCAAGTAGGTCAGTAATAAAACGGAATTTCTGGCCATCCCAGCAGTAAAGATAAGGACAGGACCCAGTTGGTAAAATAAGTTCGGTAAGTGTGACTATTTTGTCATTCTTAACTTCGACATCAATGTTATTTAGAGATAAATCAAACCACCGAGCTGTCAAAGAGTTGAGCATATTGTTTGAACCGACACCAATTTCTACTGGTAAAGTTTGAGCCGTTCGCTTGAATCGTAACCCTCCGGTTACTCCTTCGACTTGAATGCCTAATCCGCTGGCATTAGAGCGATTTCCATATAGTCTAATCTTTAGCTGAAGGTTCTTGTTTCCACCATCGTTGCGTAAATATTTAAGGCCGGCATCAGTAGCCAATATGAGGTCTGAGTCGCCGTCTCGATCGATATCAGCAGTGGACAGTTGGCTTATGATTGTTCCCTTAATAGTGTTTAATCCAAGTTTGATTGAGGTGTTCTCAAAACCGGTTGCACCTGTGTTCCGAAAAGACTCTAGTCCATTGCCAATTGAAAAAATATCGAGCCATCCGTCGTTATCGTAGTCAAATAGTTTTACATCGGTAGCATTAGGCTTAGTCAACTTCAGAGATCGCATCTTCTCTATGCCATTATAGTGGATTTGAATTTCATCCCCGATAATGCTGACAAGATCGACTCGAAGGTCGTTATTCAGATCGCCTGTAGCTATGACACTGGCGAAACCCTCGGTTGGTAACGAGTTAGTTTGAGAATGTTTGCTTCCTCGCAGCTTTTGCAAATAGATAGGGGTGGCTTCTTTTCGAGGAATGATTATGTCGAGCATGTCATCATTATTCCAGTCGTCCATCACTAGCTTAAGAGCACCAGTAATCTCCGTCGGTATTCCTGAAGTTTTGCTGATATCTTTGAAATAAAGGCTTCCGAGATTCCGAAAAACCTTTAATCCTGCGTTTTCAGGTTGGATGGCTAGCAGATCGAGTTTACCTGTAAAGTCAATGTCAGCAATAACTGCGTCAATTGCTTTCAAAGAGGATAATCGTGAGAAGCGAGACATATCTCGGGCGAGTCCGTTGGTGGCAAAGCGATAAGCATGAGATCCTTGGTCTCCGATCATTAATATGTCATCAAAACGGTCATTGTTTAGATCGCCAACGAGGCATCGAGAGTAATTAGCATTTGTGATTGACCTAAACTCCTGACCAAATGGTGCAAAAACTCCATTCGTGTTGATTAGTGTTCTGAATGTATTTGTGGTGGTGTGAACAAAAAGACTATTATTGCCGTCATGATTAAAATCTATAATGCCAAATGGACCGGTAAAATGAGATGCATGGCCGGCGAAAACTTTTGCTGTGTCATCGGTGAATTTGACATCTATTCCGGAGGTTAAAGGTTGGTCGAGTTTGAACGGTATTTTGACTTCGGTATAGACACATTTTTCCCACTCTCCTTGGTCATTTGGCATTTGTTTTTTAGCTATACGTTCCTGATGTAATTCAAGTGCCATCTTAGCTTCGTCAGGTTTCTCTGCCTGCATAAGAGCTTGGCTCCATGTGTATGCAGCACCAAGATGATTCTCTTCATAAGTGGCAACTTCTTCAAGATAAAGAATTGCATCTTCTATGTTGCCAACCTTTAGTTTAGCTTTGCCAAGAAGATATCCTACGGCACCTATAGTATTGTCGATATCATATGCTTGTTGTAGAGATTGGATGGCGTTTGTAGTTTGATTGAGTCGCAAGTAGGCACAACCTATGAGAAAGTGCCCGGCTCCAAGATTATGATCGATGGCGAGTGCTTCATTGGCAAATTTTATAATTTTATTTGGTTCATTGGATAAGCGATATGCGTTTGCTAAATTAAGAAGTAAATCGGTTTCGGTTGGTTTAATAATTAGTGCTTGTGTGAAAGAATCTATTGCTTTTTGTGCGTTTCCGGAATCGTAATAAGTTTTCCCGGCATTTAGTAAGCGGTCGAAATTACCATTATTATTTGGTGTCGTTGTGAGCCATGTGAAGATTACTGGAGCCAGTACAACTATTACGAGAAGTAATAGATATTTACCGTTAGATGACGCCTGATCTGTTTCGGGGGTTGCCGTCATGGGGCTTAGAATAGCGATCGTTCCCACCTTGACCAAGGTGAATCCTACCACTATTTTCATCTAGAAGTTATGTTTAAGAGTCCAAAGAGAGTTATTTTTTCTTTGCGACAGGGTTTAATCAAAGGTTTTACTCTGATTGAGCTACTGGTTGTAATAGCAATTATTGCTATTTTGGCAGGCTTGCTTTTACCAGCGTTGGCTAAAGCTAAATCCAAGGCTGGCCAATCAAGTTGTCTAAATAACTGCAAGCAAATGGGTTTAGCTGTAACAATGTACATTTCCGATTACGAAGAGAGGATTCCACTGTCTCGAAATTGGGGGAAAGCATGGGGAGGAGATCATGCATTGCGGAACGATCTTGTTTGGATGCCTCAATTGCTTGAGAAATACATTGGGAAGAATACTGGAGCTCCTGACATAAAAAACCGGAATGCAAAGACACCTCACTCAGTATTTGCCTGTCCAGTAGCGATCAAAACTAACGACCAAAATATGTCGACCCGTTTTAGAAACAATGATTACGTTACTTACGTTTGGAATCACATTTATCTCACTAAAGATAGGAGTAGTTACGAGATAAGGAGGCCCGTTAGTGGGCGTAAGGCTGGAGATTGTATCAATCCAACACTATCGGTACTTACATGGGAAATGCCTTATTGGGATTATCAGCAGATGCCTCATAAACGGGGGATTGTTCTAACTTATGTTGATGGACACGCAGCACGAATGAGCGGTTCAGCTAAAGAGTATGATTGGTGGGCTTATCATAGCCGAGACGGTTGGGAAGAAGGTGAATATACTTGTGGAAACACCCACTAACTATGTCGTTGATTAGGAATGAGGAGGTAGTTTTTTGTCAACTCGCACTTTGTTAAGTTTGGCAAACTTTGGTAGACCACTTTCTGTAGGAACGTTTGGTTCTCCTTCGATAAGTGGTAGAGCATAATCTATAAATTTTTGGTTTGGAAGCCATCCGTCTTCCGTAATCCAGTCACTAGGAATTGTTCGTTCTACTAAAGCTATGTCACCAAGTGTGTGGAGGCCTGTAGTAAATTCATAAGGTTTCTTGGAGTTGCGTTCTAGGGTGACCATGAATCCACTTTTGCCTTCTATTGAGGCCTTTACAGCAGCTTTTCCACAAGCAACAGCTTCCTCAATATCAATTTTGCTAGCGTAATGTGCAGCACATCGCTGCGCATAGCCTAGTTTTACCGTGCGAGTTTTAAGATTAAGTTTGCCTTGGACAATTTCTGCTAGAGTGTCGGCTGCACCAGACAGAACAGGATGGCCAAAGGAATCAAGTTTGGTTTTATCTGCACCAATTTCATGTCCTTCAACGTTCTTTACACCTTCTCCTGTTACCACGATACAATATCCTAAGCGTTCAGATGTATCTTTAACTTTGGTAAGAAATGCTTCTTCATCTAGTGGAATCTCTGGAATTAAAATAATATGTGGGGCATTGTCGTTATCGTTGCCTTTTGCAAGCACAGTGCCCGCTGCAATCCAGCCAGCGGCGCGCCCCATTACTTCTATAATGCAGCAAGAACCATCGTCAGTTGCCATAGCGGAAACATCCTGTGCAATTTCCATTACGGTTGTTGCGTTATATTTTATAACACTACCAAATCCTGGAGTATGATCTGTGTGAGGAAGATCGTTATCAATTGTTTTTGGAACACCAATACAGCGTAGTTGATAATTACGTTTCTGAGCTTCAAGATGAACTTTGTTATTCGTATCTTGTGAGTCGTTACCACCTGCATAGAAAAAATAACGAATATTGTGTGCTTCGAAGACTTCAAATAATCTATCCATATCTTTGGCTGCCTGATCAGGATTATTTTGAAATTGGATCTTGTAACGGCAAGTGCCTAGTGCAGCACCAGGTGTGTGTTTGAGCTCCTCGATGGAACGAGCTTTCTCTTCATTTAAATCAACAAGATTCTCGCGAAGAATGCCATAAATACCATTTAGACCCCCATAAATTTCTTCGATATTGTCCATATATTTGCCTGCTTCTTGAATAACACCTGCAATGCTTGCGTTAATCACTGCCGTAGGGCCTCCAGATTGAGCTACCAAAAGATTTCCCACTAAACCATTACTAGATTCATTGGATGAATCAGGGGTGGCGTTAAGGTCGAAAATCAGGCGTTCACCTGATGATTGGTTTTGATCTTCTGTGTCAGACATATTCTTCGAGTTTATTCCCAAAAAGGGGGCGAGACATTGCCAATGACCCTTAAAGCTGTCAAAGCCAAACATTTCTATTAGTTAGAATAATTCTTGTAATCCTAACAAATGTATATCAATTAATTATTTAATTTTGCTAGAGGATTATTGCGTTCTTCTAAAGGGAAAGTTACGCGGGCTCCATTCTGACGGTGCGATTCGAAGAGGCCTACAATCATTTCTGTGGCTGTAAGTGCATCATAAATACTGGCTTCAGGATCTCGATCTTCTTCGACTGCATCGATTAGATCGCGGATGGCTAGAATATTGCCCGCATGAAGGCCACTGTCCTTCAAAGTCTCTATTTTTCCGACTCCGTTAGATGTAATAGGAACCCACTTTTTACCCGTTCGTCCTGGAGCCCAAGAACCATCAATTAATAATTCAGCTTTTGGTAGATAGCCAAATGACATTTTAATTATGCCGTTTGTGCCAAAAATGGTTAGACCGAATCTATTAGGGCTACCGTTCCCATTGCGGATAGATCGAAAATTTGCAAAGACTTCGTTAGGAAGTGCATACGTAGCTACTGCAGAGTCGCCTGCGAGTAGTCCTATACCTTCGTTACCTGGCTTTACTTGTTCACTTGTTATAGGCTTATTGTTTTGACCTGAGTAGCCCTGAACCCAAAGAGGTGGTCCAGCAAGATGCTGTGTGAGATCAAAAATATGTGTACCAAGTACCCATAAATCTTCTCCGCCACCGCGTGCGTCTTCTTTTCCATGCATTTGATACTCTAGAGTACGGCCAATTTTTTTATCAGCTAGTAATTGTTCAATATGTCTAAGTATTGGGCTGTAACGTGTCTGATGTGCAATGGCTACTTTTACATTTCTTTTTTCACACGCAGCGATCATTTCATCTGCTTGATGTAAAGTCTGGCATAACGGTTTTTCTTGATAGATGCCGTGCACACCTGATTCGGCAGCAGCAACCATCATGTCTCGATGTTGGTCCAGCCATCGAGGGCAAATGCTAACAAAATCTAGTTTTTCATTTTCGAGCATTTTCCGATAATCTGAATATCCCTTTGGATTACCTAATCGTTTAACTGCATTGACTAAACCTTCTGAATTATCATCGGCTACTGCTGTTACTTTTACTTCCTTGAATTCACCCCAAACAGTATCCAGTCCATGCCCGTAATTACCGCGTCCAGTGCTGCCAATAACCCCAACTCGATATTTAATTGCCATGATAAAATATTATTTATGAAAAATTTTAATTTCTAATGAGTAATTGTAATTATTAAAAAGTAAAAGGCGGGACACATTAATTTCCTATTCAAAACAATCTTTTGAACTGTTTTAGATGCAGTAGTCATAGCTGACTATATAGGATTACTTAGTTTTAAATATTGGTTCGCCAGAAATCTTAGTGAGCTCTTGGTATGCTTTAACCAATTTTTTTGTGATTGAACCAGGTTTGCCGTCCCCAATTTTTCGCTCATCGATTTTAACTACGGGTACGATTTCTGCCCCGGTTCCTGTAAGGAAACATTCGTCTGCATTATAAAGATCATATCGAGTTAGGTTAGGCTCCGATGTGGCAATACCTAATTCGCCCACTAAATCGATTGATGTTTGTCGAGTTATCCCATGCAATGCTCCTGATGAAAGTGCTGGGGTATACATATGCTCGCTTTTTATTATGAATAAATTATCGCCAGTACACTCTGCCACGAATCCTTCAGAGTTTAACATGATGGCTTCCTCATAACCCGCGGTGTTAGCCTCAATTTTCGCAAGTATGTTGTTTAAGTAATTCAGCGACTTAATTGCAGGATTAACTGCATTATGATGATTGCGAGTAGTGGCCACGGTTACGATTTCCATGCCCTTCTTATATAAGCTTGTTGGGTAAAGCTGAATTGTATCCGCGATAATAATGACCTCAGGGTTTGAACATCGATTAGGGTTAAGCCCTAGAGTACCTGCCCCACGAGTGACAACCAGGCGAATATAGCCGTCTGTTATATTATTCTTTCGACATGTTTCTATTGTGGCATCCATTAGTTCCTGATGTGACATTGGAATGTCTAGCAGGATAGCTTTTGCCGAATAAAAAAGACGATCAATATGTTCTTTAAGCTTAAATACTCGGCCGTGATATGCGCGAATACCCTCGAATACGCCATCGCCATACAGTAGTCCATGATCGAATACTGAAATTTTTGCGTTCTTCTCGCTATAAAATTTGCCGTTTATGTAAACCTTCATGCCAAAAGCAGTGCAGAAATTAATAGAAAATTCCCCTGTTTGGCAAGGACACGGTCAAGTCAAAGTGTTTTATTTGATGAAATTAAATTAAATCGCATACGAAAATATTTAATTTTTTAGTAATTACATATGCTTGAATTTCTTAGAAGAAAATAAATTGAATTAAGCTATAAAAGGTTACGTTAAAAAATATTAATTGTTAATTTTGAATACTTAATAACGGAGATTAGTACTGATTTAAGTACTAAAAATTGCATTTAATCATATGCCGTGGCAACTTGTCCGTGATCTTTTGGGGGATGTATTATAAATAAATATTAACAATTCTGAGTGCGTTTTATATACAATATATTATTCAATTTATTATTCAGCATATCTGCTCCTTATTATTATCTACGGATGAGGCGTAGAGGTGGATGGAGGCATGGGTTTGGAGAACGTCTAGGTAGGTATTCAAACAAATTTAAGCAGTCTATTACCAATCGAGATGTAATTTGGTTGCATGCCGTTAGTGTTGGTGAGGTGAATATTTGTGTTCAATTGATCAAGTCTCTTCAACCGAAGATTCCTAATGTTAAGCTGGTTGTTTCTACAACGACATCCACTGGTATGAGTGAGCTTCGCAAGAGGACTCCACCTGAAGTCGGTAAGATTTATTATCCTATTGATCTTCGTTCATGTGTGAGGCGTGCGCTTGCCACTATTCGTCCAAAGGCGGTTATATTGGTCGAAGCAGAGATTTGGCCGAATTTTTTGTGGGGAATTCAGGCCAGAAAGATTCCACATTTTTTAGTAAATACAAGAATTTCAAAGAATTCGTACAAGAGATATCATCGTTTTGATTTTATTTTCCGTAGTTTGTTTGGGGGCTTTACTGGTGTTGGGGCTCAAAGTCATGATGATGCCAAAAAACTATTTGAATTGGGTTGTGATAAAAAGGTAGTTCAAGTTTTTGGTAGTTGTAAATTTGATGGTTTAGAAATTAAACGCGAATATAGGGTTGATATCTCAAGTTTATTGAAGATCTTAGGAGTTAACGACAAAACTTCGATTATTGTTGCAGGAAGTACACATCATGGTGAAGAAGAAATATTGGTACGTTTATTCAAACGCTTACAGAAAAAATATCTGAACATATTTTTGATATTGGTTCCTCGTCATCAGGAGAGAGGAAAAGAAGTTGGTGAGATTTTAACTGAACAGGAAGTGAATTTTGTATTTCGTAATCAAGTAAGTGATAATATTGCACCAATGCCCTTTGGTAGCTTGGATTGTCTTGTAGTGAATACAACTGGTGAATTGAAATCTTTTTATGAAAAAGCCACTCTGGTTTTTGTGGGCAAAAGTCTTACAGCTAGGGGAGGGCAAAGTCCGGTAGAGCCAGCGGCTTTTGCAAAACCGATCATATTTGGTCCGCATATGGCTAACTTTGCAGAGATTACAGCAAAATTCCTCTCCAATGACGCAGCGATTCAAGTAGCTGATGAGACTGAGTTACAGGAAGCGTTTGAATTATTAATCACGGATCAAAGTAAGCGAAATGCGATGGGCAAAGCTGCTCAACAAGTCGTTCAAGAGAACAAGGGGGCCACAGAGCAAACTATTTCAATGATACTTAATGTTATTTAGTCTTATTTTCAAAAGCAATTTGCTTAGCTGGATTTCGATTTCATTATTTGAATAAAGACATAAAAATTTGACATAATCTTATATTCTTTTAATCTCAACCAAGCCTATCGAGTATAGGTGGATTATTTTGACAGCTCCTGATATTAATGATTTTGCTTCGGATCTAGATTTTGATCCAGTCGAGGCTAATGATTTTTTGGAGAAATCTGATGCAGAGAAACGTCTACGATGGGGGGTGGAAAAGTTTAAAGATAGTCTGGTTTTGTCATCTAGTTTTGGGGCGCAAGCAGCTGTCATGTTGCACCTCGCTACTCGTGTTTCTCCTTATATAAAGGTGATTTTTATCGATACAGGATATTTATTTTCTGAAACTTATAAATTTGCGGAAAGTTTGACCAAAAGATTGGGCGTAAATTTGAATATTTACCGCTCTAAGCGAAGTCCAGCATGGCAGGAGGCGCTTCATGGTAAGCGTTGGGAGCAGGGAATCGATAAACTGGATTCCTATAATTATGAGAATAAAGTCGAACCAATGAATCGTGCATTGGATGAACTGAAAGCCAAAGCATGGCTTGCTGGTCTTCGGCGTCAGCAGAGTGCTTCGCGTGAATCTTTACCCGTTTTGGCTATTGCAAATGGCAGGGTTAAGATTCATCCCATAATCGACTGGACGGATAAGAACGTACATGATTATTTGAAAGCAAATGATCTTCCGTATCATCCTCTTTGGGAGAAGGGTTATATTTCTATCGGAGATACTCATACGACTCGAAGGTTAGAGGATGGAATAAGTGAAGAGGAAACGCGTTTCTTTGGATTAAAAAGGGAATGCGGATTACATGAAAATGTATCAACTGATTTCAATATTTAATGAGTATCCCAGAAAACATTCATCCTAATTTTCAAAATTTACTTGGTCGGAAGGGCAAAGAATCTCTGCTTAATCAGCATGGTTTGGTTGTGTGGATTTACGGATTGTCCGGTAGTGGAAAAAGTACTTTGGCAATTGCGCTGGAGCAGCGTTTACATGAGGATCGAATATTTACGCAAGTGCTTGATGGGGACAATATTCGTGCAGGTTTGAATAAAAATTTAGATTTCTCGGATGACGATCGATTAGAGAATATTAGGCGAATTTCTGAGGTTGCTAAACTTTTTGTTCAGACAGGTGTTGTGACTATAGCATCTTTCATATGCCCTCGAAATGAACTACGAGCCATGGCTAGAGAAATTATAGGGCCGGATGATTTCTTTGAGGTATACGTCGAATGCAGTTTTGAAACCTGTAAGGAAAGAGATGTTAAAGGATTGTATGCTAAGGCAAAGACTGGACAAGTTAAACAGTTCACAGGGTTAGATTCATCTTTTGAAGCACCTGAACCACGTGAATTGGCAGATTTAATTTTGAATACGAATATTCAAACGGAAAGCGAATCTCTCCAGCAGCTTTATGAGGCTGTAAGACCTAGAGTTTTTTTGGAAAAGTAATAGAATGAGCGAACGTAATAATTACCAATTAACCCATTTGCATCAGCTGGAGGCAGAATCAATTTTCATCATGAGGGAAGTGGCTGCGCAATTTGGAAAGCCGGCATTACTGTTTTCAGGTGGTAAGGATTCTATTGTGATGGTGCGTTTGGCTCAAAAGGCGTTTTGGCCTGCCAAACTTCCTTTTCCGTTGGTTCATGTCGATACTGGGCATAACTTTAATGAGACTATTCAGTTTCGTGACGATCTAGTTAAGGACGTTTGTGGAGATTTGGTCGTTGCAAGTGTTCAAGAGGAAATCGATGCAGGGAGAGCTAAAGAAGAGTCTGGATTAAACCCAAGTCGTAATCGATTACAAATCCCAGCACTACTTAATGTGATAGAGAAGAACAGTTATGACGCTTGCCTTGGAGGGGCTCGTCGTGATGAAGAAAAAGCACGAGCTAAGGAACGATTCTTTTCCCATCGAAATTCATTTGGTGAATGGGATCCAAAGAATCAGCGCCCTGAACTCTGGAATTTATTTAATGGTAAAATGGATTTTGGTGAGCACTTCCGTGTGTTCCCTTTAAGTAACTGGACAGAGATGGATGTTTGGCAATATATCAAACTTGAAGATATTTCTTTGCCGAATATTTACTTCTCACATAATCGTGAATTTGTTCGTCGGAATAGTATTTTACTAGGCAAGTGCGAGCATATAACGTTGCTTGATAACGAAGAGTGGGAAAGTGGGAATGTTCGCTGTAGAACGGTTGGTGATATGACTTGTACAGGAATGGTGGAGAGTGTGGCGAATAATATTGATGATATTATTGAAGAGGTTGCTGCTGCCCGACAAACTGAAAGAGGAGGTAGAGCTGATGATAAGCGCAGTGAGACAGCAATGGAGGACCGAAAAAAAGAAGGATACTTTTAGAAAGATTTTTTGATGAGCACTGATACCAAAGGTTATCTTGATATGGATTTGCTGCGGTTTACCACTGCAGGGAGTGTAGACGATGGTAAAAGCACACTCATTGGGCGTTTGCTATATGACTGTAAATCTATATTTGAAGATCAATGGGATGCTGTTGAGCAATCCAGTAAGCAACGTGGTGATGAAAATGTAAATCTTGCCTTGTTGACTGATGGATTGCGTTCTGAACGTGAGCAGGGGATCACTATTGATGTTGCTTATCGCTACTTTGCTACCCCTAAACGCAAATTCATTATTGCTGATACGCCGGGGCATATTCAGTACACACGTAATATGGTTACCGGTGCTTCTACTGCTAATTTGGCAATTATATTAATCGACGCCCGGAATGGTGTAATTGAGCAGACTTGCCGACATTCATTTATAGCCAGTTTATTACAAATCCAGCATATTGTAGTTTGTGTTAATAAAATGGATTTGGTTGATTGGAGCGAGGATCAATTTAATAAGGTTGTTTCCCAATATAAGGAGTTTGCTTCCCGTCTTGATGTGCCGCACATTGATTTTATTCCAATTAGCGCATTACTTGGTGATAACGTTGTCGATCGTTCAGAAAACATGGATTGGTATAAGGGTAGCCCTCTTCTTTATACTTTGGAAAATGTTTATATTGGAAATGAACATAATCATGTTGACGCTCGTTTTCCTGTGCAGTGGGTGATTCGTCCGCACAGCGATGAATATCATGACTTCCGTGGCTATGCTGGTCGTGTCGCTGGTGGAGTTTTTAAACAGGGAGATGCGATAACAGTCCTGCCAAGTGGATTCGAATCTAAAATTAAGAGAGTTCATGATATCAACGGAGACTTGGAAGAGGCATTTGCTCCAATGTCGGTTACATTTACTCTTGAAGATGAAATTGATATCAGCCGAGGAAATATGATTGTGAAGCAAAATAACCCGCCTGAAAGTAGTCAGCAGATAGAAGCGATGCTAGTGTGGTTTAGCTCTCAATCAGATCTTTTGGAGAGTGGCCGTTATACCATTAGGCATACAACTAATGAGGTGAAATGTTTATTGAAAGAGTTGAAGTACAAGGTGGATATTAATACACTTCATAAAGTTGAAGATGATCGTGAAGTGAAGCTTAACGATATTGCTCGTGTTTCAATCCAAACAAGTGCTCCCATACATTTTGATCGTTACCGACGGAATCGTGTTACTGGCAGTTTTGTTCTGATTGATGATCATACTAATAATACAGTAGCTGCTGGTATGATTATAAGCTGACTTATATCTTTTGATCCCAATTGAAATAAAAAAACGACACACATAAGTGCGTCGTTTTTTTATTTATTGAATATTATTATTATTCGTTAAGAGCTTCGTAGACATTTCCTACCATGCCTTCACTTGGGGTAAGTGTTTTTGCACCTGGTGTCCATTTTGCGGGGCACGCTTCATCGGGGTTGGTAGCGCAATGTGCATTAGCTTCCATGATGCGAACAAGCTCTTCCATATTTCGGCCGACGTTATAGAAGTTCACCTGACTGCTAACTAGTTTTCCCTCAGGGTTTATTACAAAGGTGCCGCGAAGAGTTAATCCGGTTTCATCGTCATATACGCCGAATATGCTGCTAACCAATCCGGTAGTGTCGGCTGCCATCGTATATTTCACATCTGAAATAAGCTTTTCTGCCTGGCACCAAGCTAAGTGACTGAATTTTGTATCCGTAGAAACAGATATGATCTTTGCTCCAAGTTCGGTTAGCTTACTATCTTGTTTTGCTAAATCAGCCAGTTCAGTTGGACAGACAAAAGTGAAGTCAGCTGGATAAAATACAAGAATAGTCCATTTACCTTCATTTTTAATATCTGCAAGATTAACTTCTCCAAATGAACCGGTACTTGGTTCATAGGTTTCCATTTGGAATTCAGGAACATTTTGTCCTACTCCGATTGGAGGTAAATCTCCGTAAATATCCTCTGTATGATTTGTCATTAAACGTTAAAGGTTAAAGCCCTTTTTCGATCATTAGTTTAAGTAAGTCACCTACGCGATTTGAATAGCCCCATTCGTTGTCGTACCAGCTAACAAGTTTGAAAAAGTTTTCGTTCAATTCCATTCCAGCTCCTTGATCGTAAATGCTGGAATTAGCGCAGTGAATGAAGTCGGTACTTACTACAGCATCTTCTGTATATGCCAAAATTCCTTTCAAGTAGGATTCGCTAGCTGCCTTCATTGCAGCCGATATTTCATCGTAGCTAGTACTTTTTTCAGTTTTGAAAGTTAAATCTACAACGGAGGATGTTGGAGTTGGTACACGAAAGGCCATGCCAGTTAGTTTTCCTTTCACTTCAGGGCAGACTAGGCTAACTGCTTTAGCTGCACCGGTGCTTGCTGGTATTATATTGGTAGCAGCAGCTCTTCCGTCACGCCATGCTTTACGGCTTGGTCCATCAACAGTTTTTTGTGTTGCCGTATATGCATGTATAGTGGTCATTAAGCCTTCAGCTATGCCGAATCCTTCCTTAAGTAAGACATGAACGACTGGAGCCAAGCAGTTCGTAGTGCAGGAGGCATTGGAAACAATGTGATGGTTAGCAGCATCATAGAGGTTATCGTTTACACCCATAACTACTGTCAGGTCTTCGTTCTTGGCGGGAGCTGAAATTATTACTTTTTTGGCGCCAGCTTCGATATGGCCTTTGGATTTTTCGCCATCGGTGAATAATCCAGTGGATTCGATTACAACATCTACACCAAGATCATTCCAAGGTAGTTCAGCTGGAGAGGGAGCTTTAACGACCTTGATTTCTGCGCCATTAACCAAGAGTGTTTCATCATCCTTGTGGCTAACTTCACCATTGAATGCGCCTTGGGTAGAGTCATATTTCAGGAGGTAAGCTAAATTGTCAGCAGGGACAAGATCTCCAACTGCGACAACTTCGACTTCGTTTCCGACAAGTCCTTGTTCCACCATTGCACGATAAGCTAATCGGCCAATTCGGCCGAAACCATTGATTGCTACTTTTACTGCCATAATTAAAAGAAATTGGGTCTTTTAGACCGAGAAATTCGGGGCGCAAATGCTAACGATATTAAAGGAATCGTCAATGCGATTTATTAATTAAATATCTATTCTAGCCGGTTTTAGTTCATCGAAAACGACGATTTATTTGTTTTAATAACCGTAATTCAGGCACATCAGTAAATCGTAGTCGTAATAACCCAAGTACTTGAAAATGTTTATCATATGCCCCGCCGAGAAGGGTTCCTGAAGAAAAAATATGCTCTCTAGATTTTGCCTGATAGGCAATTATTGCAATTTTTGTGGCGGCATAGTTGTTTTCTTTTTTATAAAAGGCGATTTCTGGAAGTGCCACAGGAGCACCCGTTACTGGATTTGGGAGGGATTGATCTTCTGATATACCTAGTGTGGCAGTACTATTATCTAGAGAGTTTGCGCCACTACGAACTTCCACAATCATTTGAGCGTCCTTGAGTTCGTCTACCACTAAAGCGCCATTGGACAAAAGTAAATCACGGAGCGAAGCAATTAGATATTCTTGATCCAATGTTTTGAGATATATATCAGATATAAATACTTTGAATCCTTTAAGTCTGCCTATGGCGTCCTGATCTAGTAAAGATAGTGAGCGGTCTATGGATGTGCTCATAAGAAGTTCTTCAGCCAAGCTTCGAGTAGGCTCAGTCATACGAATTTTATTTACGCAGCCGGTACCGACGAAAACTATAAGAAGAATACTCAGTTTTATCATTAGAAGATAATTATTAAATCTTTCTATGGTGCTAGTCATTGGGCTTGTTTTTGTTCAGTACACAGGCTTCTAAACCAAGAATATAAGACGAGGATCCAAATCCGTTAATTGAGCCGATACATGCCTTTGCAATCATGGATTTTTTACGATAGGATTCACGAGCGTGTACATTGGAAAGGTGAATTTCAATTGCATTGATACCAGCTCCAATAATTGCATCATTTAAAGCAATACTAGTATGGGTGTATGCCCCCGCATTGATTACGACGTAGTTGTAATTATTAGGAGCTTCTTGTATTTGAGTGACTAGTTCTCCCTCATGGTTGGATTGGAAAAAAACCACCTCTACATTCAGTTCAGCTGCGCGATTACGAACCATATCCTCAATATCAGACAGCTTGAGATTACCGTAAATCTCAGGCTCACGTTGGCCTAAGAGATTTAAGTTTGGGCCGTTGAGGAACAATACCTTCATATCTGGAGCTATTATTAATTATTTTTCGGACTTTTGTCGAATTGATTTATGGGCGTTGCTAATAGCCATCCTAACATTAACCAAGCTGGCCAAGCTAAAGCTGGTATGTATAGGCCAAACTCAACAGCTCCTTGAATAGTCCATGCTAGTAAACCAAGCCTTATTGCTATGAACACAGGATCAGTAAATTGTCGCCGACTCAATTTCCAGACTGAGCTTACTAGAAATACTGTATATAATACAAAGCCGGGCCAACCAGAGTCACTTGCTTGCTGAAGATAATCATTATGTGTTAGGCGGGTCGGTTCTGATCCTGGCGGTCTATGATTTTGATAGGAGATTCTAAATGTCCCAGGGCCTGTGCCTAGAAAAGGTTCTTCTATTGCGGTTTTTATAGCTGCATTCCAATATCCGAATCGTGCTCCAACACTTGTAGCTCCCTTGTCAAAATAGTCAGCGTACTTAATTGTAAACCCTATTAATCCTATGAGCATGGCTGCGCTTGCTAAACAAACTTTAAGTTGTTTGGATAAAGGAAAATGAAGCAACCATGATCCAATCAGGACTAGGGATATCAGCCAACCTCCTTTTGATCCTGACCAGTAAAGACAAGCTAAACCTATTACAGTCAATGGAAATGCTAGTACGCGACGGGCAATGAGCCAGCGGCCTTTATCAATTAGTAATGCCAGTGTAACTGGTAATAGTAGTAGGATAATTCCAGCTAGTGCATTCGGATAGAACATATGTCCGTAAACTCTAGCGCTATACCATCGTTTGACCATTTCTACTGGGAATTGTTTTAATTTGGCAGCAGTTTCTGCAGGAAGTTGATCGATTTTTTGTATTATTTCGACTGGAAGTGACTTTTTTTGTTCCCTCAAATGAGGTGAAATTGTAGATGGATCAAGTTCCCCTAATTCAATTTGACTAATAATAGCGTTTCTTGTTTTTTCTAGACCGCCAAAGTGTTCTTGGCTGGCATCAATCAAATTTATTATCAGTCCAAGTGCAGCACCCCATAGAGCCAGTTTGGCTAAGCGCATTCGAGCGAGCACAAAAACCCCAAGATAAAATGCTGCAATGCAGGATCCAAAGTGGATCACAGTGGCTCTGGAAATTTCAAAATCTACAGTTTGTGTAGCAGATATGAGCTGCCAAATGAACCAAATCAAAGGTAGCCAAGCGATCCACTTTGGACATTTTTTTGATAATTGAAATTTAGGTTTTTTTATTCGAGAGAGTCCGAGCAAGCAGGCTAGTCCTAGCACTAATAGAATGCCGATATAAGATTGAGCATTGGAATAATCCTCAGGTTTCACGCCGAGGGACTCAGTTGGAATTCCGATGTTTTTTGGTGGATGTAGATAATCCAGAATGACAGGATTGGTGAATAGGAAAAGTGTAGTGAATAGCCAGACTCCAATGAGAATTAAAAAGACGTGATCTTTCTTCTCTGTGGTGTCTGCAAGCATTATAGCTATTATAGTTTCAGTTTAAGAAGGCCTACTTCTAGTGCGAGTGTTTCTTGAACATTTGTTGTTTCAAGAAGACGTTGAGTAGTTTCTAGGGATTGCAAGTTTTCTAGTGCTTGATCAGCGTTAATACGTTTTGCTATTGATTGTGAATCGTCAGCCCAATCTTGAAAGTACAATAGCTCTTTACTTTGCTGCATTGTCATCATCCAAACATCACGCATCCACCACTGAAGCCCAGCAAGGAACTGACTACGTTGCTCTCTGTACTCTGATTCAATGGTNGCCTCTAATTCTTTCTCCCATCTTTTTCGNAGTATTGGTTCTATGTCTTCATGNTGATTTAATGGAGAGGCCTTTTGGTGAATCTCTTCGATAGTATCTCTCTTNGAAGAGAGATGAATTAAAAGACTGCTTAATAGGCGGTACCGCCCCATCAGTCCCTCATTTGTTTGCACAGACATGCTTACAAAAGAATGTAACCAATTCTTATCTTCATTTTCTAGGTGTATGCCGGTTTCACCTTCAAAATTAAGCCTTAGGCAACGTGACAAAACTGTGTCGATGATTTTTTCTGGGTGCTGAGTAAGTAGCATGAAAACCGTATAATCAGGTGGTTCTTCAAGCGTCTTAAGTAGGGCGTTAATGGTGACAGAAGGCATGCGTTCGGCACTGGATATGATAGCTACTTTGTAGCGGCCTTCAGTTGCTTTTAGAGAAACTTTTTGAATTATCCTGCGGATTTGTTCGACTGTAATTACTCGGGATTTTGATTCGGGCCGAATTATATCAAGATCGGGGAAATTATGTGTGTCTACCTTGCGGCATGCTACGCATTCACGACATGAATCAAGCGGGATCCCTTTTTTACTAATGGCTTTTGGTGAATGGCAATTAAGTGTTCGAGCTAACTCGATAGCTTGTAACTCGAGAGTTTCAATGTCGCCTCCAACGAACATGTAGGCATGCCCTAGGCGGTCGTTGGCTAGGCTATTACGGAGTAGGCTGTTCGAATTATTGATAGTTTTTGCAGCCACGTGTGCATTTTATATTTTTAGTTTGGTTAAAGCCATTCTTGAATTCGTTTTTATATATTTGGTATTTATATAAGTAGCTTTCTTGCTTAAGTAGTAATCATTTGGCATGTTGGGCGTGCATGAACCGGATAGAAGAGCGGTTTCGATTCCTAAAAGAAAAGGGCCAAAAGGGCTTTGTTGTGTACATAGGTGCTGGAGACCCCAATTTGGATGCAACGCATGATCTTGCACTTGCATTCGATGATATTGGTGTCGACGTTTTAGAGCTTGGTGTTCCTTTCAGTGATCCATTGGCAGATGGATTAGTAAACCAGTTGGCAGCTCAAAGGGGCCTGGATTCAGGGACTACGATGGCTAATGTTCTCAAAACGGTGGCTAAGATTCGTGAGAAATCGGAGATCCCAATTGTTCTTTATGTATATTTTAATCTTTTACATAAACGTGGATTACAGAAGTTCGTGTTGGATTCTGCTAAGGCCGGTGTAGATGGATTACTCGTACTAGATTTACCGCCTGAAGAATCAGAGGATTACGAATTGTTAATGACGGAAGCTGATATGTGCCCAATATATCTAGTAGCACCAACGACTCCTCCGGATCGTGTAGGGCTAATTGTTAAGCGAGGGAAGGGCTTTATTTATTATGTCTCGAGGGAGGGAGTGACAGGTATGCAAACAACAGTCTCTAATACAGTAGGCGAAATGACTGCTATTATTCGACAAAATACGAACGTTCCAATAGCAGTCGGCTTTGGAATTTCAAATCCTGAACAAGCTGCGCAGGTTGCGCAGAATTCTGATGCTGTAGTAGTAGGTAGTGCGATTGTAAACCAAATTGCAGAAAAAGGTCAGTCTTTGGAACTTGTGTCACATGTCAAAGCTTTCACAGCTAAACTCATTTCGGGAGTCCGTTAGTTGAATATGCAGAAAAAGGATCGATACATAGTAATCATGGCTGGAGGGCGTGGTGAACGTTTTTGGCCAGTGAGCAGGGAAAGCCAACCCAAGCAACTTATTAGCTTATTAAGCGATAGATCATTTTTGCAGCAAACTGTTGAGCGAGTAAAACCGATTGTGCCATTGGAAAACATAATTGTTATTACAAATGGATTGCAGGTATCTCAAGTTCGAAAACAATTACCTAATTTGCCAAGGAAAAACATAATTGGCGAGCCTTGTGGTCGTGATACATGTGCCGCGGTTGCTCTGAGCGCAGCGATTGTAAGATCACGTTCAGAGCATGGTGTGATGGCAGTGCTTCCGGCTGATCATTTTATTGCATCTGAGGCTAAATTTCGCAGTGTTTTATTAGATTCGATGCGATTTGCTAAACGTGAAATGACGTTAGTTACTATTGGGATTAAGCCAGAGGAGCCGGCTATTGGCTACGGTTATATTCAAGTTGGAGAGAGAATTGGAGGTAGTATGTCACACTCATTGAAATCTAATTTCTTTAATGTTAAACGATTTGTTGAGAAGCCGAGTCTTTCTAAGGCCAAACGTTATCTTAAGGACGGGAATTTTCGTTGGAATGCTGGTATGTTTATTTGGTCTTACGCAGCAATTTCGGAGGAGTTAAAACTTCAGCAGCCAGAGTTATATGCGGCGGTCGAACGTTGGTCATCGCTTCGTAGTTTGACCAAGCTTAACTCGGTTTTATCTAAGGATTATCCAAAACTTGATAAAATTTCCGTTGACTATGCGATCATGGAAAATGCTAAGAGCATTGTTTGTGCCGATGGGAGTTTTGGTTGGGATGATCTTGGTTCTTGGCCTGCTTTGTCGCGTCATATAAAGAGTGATAAAAGTGGGAACTGTAGTGTTGCAGATATTGTTCAAGTTGATTCTTCCAACAATATTATATTTGATGCCCGTTCGCGTAACCTTACACCAATTGCATTGGTTGGCATAAATGATGCAATAGTGGTTCAGACTAATGATGCTACTTTGATTGCGGCTAAATCTGAATCGCAAAAAATTAAGCAATTAGTTTCCATAATTGCGAAGAATAAACGGTTAAAATATTTAGTATAATGTCTTCTGTTAATTTTACGCTTCATTATGAAAATGCACGGATTGCTCAACAATTATTCAATAACGAAAACAAGAATCTGCAGGCATTGAATGACCGTTTGGGGGTAAAAGCAACTTGTCGTGATGGATGGATAAAACTTGAAGGGGATGAGGCTGGGGTTGCTACGGCGACGAGCTTATTCCAGTCACTTGAGAGTGCGGTTAAAACTGGAGTAGTTATTCGAAATAGAGATTTTGCCTATGCTTTGAATACTGTGGCAACTCACGGAAGTGATTCTCTTGATGGTCTTTATACGACGACTTTGCAAACTTCTTTTCGGAAGGCTCCAGTGAATCCCAAAACCCTTGGCCAGAAGCGGTACGTCGAAGCCATACAAAAACATGATGTTACTTTTGGTATTGGCCCAGCTGGTACTGGTAAAACATTTCTGGCGATGACTTTGGCGGTAATGGCGCTCAAGGAGGAGAAAGTTTCCCGGATCATTCTTACACGACCAGCGGTTGAGGCCGGTGAGGCTTTAGGTTTTCTACCTGGTGATTTGTATGAGAAACTAGCTCCATATTTACGTCCGCTTCATGATGCTCTACAGGACCTATTACCAATGGAGGAAGTTCAGAAATTAATGGACCGTGGTGTAGTGGAAATTGCACCGTTGGCTTATATGCGAGGCCGTACACTTAATAATGCTTTTATTATTTTGGATGAAGCTCAGAACGCAACCGCTGAACAAATGCTTATGTTCCTTACAAGGCTTGGTTTTAATTCTAAAGCGGTGATAACCGGAGATCCAACACAGACTGACTTGCCGTCTAGTAAAAGATCTGGATTAGTTGAAGCTGAGAGAGCACTTGCAAAAATTAGTGGAATTGCTCTATGTCAATTTGATCGCAGCGATGTAGTTCGTCACCCTCTTGTACAACGCATCGTCGAAGCCTATGAAGCTTTGCGAAAACAACGTCACTGATTTTCGTTAATAAAATATTTTATACATATGTCTCTAACCGTTCGTAGCCGACAGAAAAGTCACCTGATTGATTCATGGATGGTTCGGCGTTTAGCGAAGTGGGTCTTGGAGATAACTGAGCCGGACGATATAAGTGAATTATTTGAGCATGAATTAGGTGTGTTTATTATTGGTTCAGAGGAAATGGCACGGTTAAATTATTCCAGTCTAAAACACGAGGGATCTACTGATGTAATTACCCTTGATTATGGTGAGGAGAAATCTACTCCTAAGTGTGGGCCAATTTTGGGTGACTTATTTATATGCCCAACAGTAGCAGAGGAAAATGCAAAGGACTACGGCACATCTTGTTCTCACGAAGTAGCTAGATACTTGATTCATGGTATTTTACATTTGCGAGGTTATGACGATAAAAAAATGGCTACACGTAAGGTAATGAAACGGGAAGAAAACCTTCTTATGAGTGAAGCATTAAAACTCTTTCCCTTGAGTTGCTTAGTGAAAGAAACTAAAACCTACGTCGGATGAGTGAGAAACAGAAAACGTTATTTGGTCGTGGGCGTCGGAATTTCTTTACCGGGCTAGCAGTAGTTCTGCCCGTAATAATTTCCATAGGTATAGCGTTGTGGTTGTTTAATAAGGCTGTAGATGTTTCTGATATCCTACTTTATCCTTTTCGTTTTTTTCCAGGTTTGACTTTGGATAATATATGGAAGGATGCAGCCAATGGAAATCCTGGCACTGAATTGTATTGGTGGTGGGAAGTAGTCGCAATACTCGAGGCAGTAATATTAACTGGGTTACTAGGATTTATAACCCGCTATTATATAGGTAGAAAAATTGTTCAACTTGTAGATTATGTAATGTTGAAAGTTCCTTTGTTGGGAAAAATTTATGGTACGATTAAACAGGTAAATCAGGCGTTTACATCAGAAAAAAAATCGAGCTTTAAGCAGGTGGTCATGGTTGAGTTTCCGCGTAAGGGTCTGTATTCGGTTGGTTTTGTGACAGCAGAGCAGGTTAAGACGGATGCAGGAGAGAGTATTATAAGTATTTTTGTTCCAACTACACCTAACCCGACTACTGGATTTTTGTTGGTTCTGCCGGAAAGCAAAGTGGTGCTTCTCGATATGTCAGTAGCTGACGGGATCAAGTATATCGTTAGTCTTGGAGCAGTGCCTCCTGAGAATGCAGGCGGAATTCAAGCAGCATTCAAAGCTGAAGCGGAGCGAATGTTGTCTGAAGATGGATGAGCAAACCACGGGTGTGATCCTTCGTGTTTTTCCTCTTACGGAAACCAGTCTTGTTGTTCATTGGTTTAGTCCAGATAAGGGCCGAATCGCTACGGTTGCTAAAGGTGCACGCAGATCAAAATCTAATTTCAAAGGTAAAATTGATTTGTTTCATATTGCCGAATTTAGTTTTCATCGAAGTCGCCGTTCAGATTTACACGCGTTGCGTGAAGTCGAACTGAAGGAGACATTTCCTAATTTGCGTAAGAGCATTGATTTGCTGGGTTTCCTTGCCGAAATCAGCAAGTTGATTGCTAGAGCTACAGAAGAACAGACACCTTTGCCAAACGAATACTTGATGTTTACAGAGTTAGTGCGGGCGCTTGATAAAAATCGAGCAATTGATCATTGGTTGGTTATATTCAAAATTAAGTTCCTTTCAATTCAAGGTGTTGAACCAGACTGGGAGCAAGCGCCATTAGATCTAGGTACACAGTCTGTAGCCAAAAGAATGGTTGTATCCGATTGGAAAAGCTTAGCGAAACTTAAGCCAAGTGATGTTCAATTAGCCCGCTTGTCACAATTTCTTGAGGAATTTATTCGACGTCAAAATTGGTGATTTTTTCAGAGTGAATCTTGAGCAATTTCTTCACGTCACTATGAATTACGATTAGGAGTTATGGTCAAGTTTCGAATGTGATTTCCTCCTTTACTAAGTTTATTTGAATACAATCGCTTTCCTTGATCTTGCCGGAAAGTAATTGTGTGGCTAATGGATTTAGCAGTAATTCTTGTATAGTGCGTTTCAGTGGCCTTGCTCCAAACTGAGGGTCATAACCTACTTGTATTAAGTGGCGTTTAACTTTGTCATTGATCTGCATAGTAAGGTTCTTTTCGGCTAGCCGCTTGGCTATATTCTTCAGTTGGATATCGATTATGGTTACCAATTGTTGTTTGCCGAGACTGTGGAAGATAATAGTGTCGTCAATTCTGTTTATGAATTCCGGTCTGAAGTAAGATTTAATTTCATTGGACATTTTTTGTTCCATATCAAGCCTGTCTGAATCGCTTCTTTTTTCTTCAGCAAAGAATTCCTGAATAATATGAGACCCAATGTTGCTAGTCATAATGACTATAGTATTGCGAAAATCGATTGTGCGGCCTTGGCCGTCAGTTAAGCGGCCTTCGTCTAGTACTTGCAGGAATATGTTGAATACATCTGGGTGTGACTTCTCAATTTCATCTAGAAGTACAACGCTATAAGGTTTACGTCTCACAGCTTCACTAAGCTGGCCTCCATCTTCATGCCCGACATAGCCTGGTGGGGCCCCTATCAAACGCGCCACAGTGTGTTTCTCCATGTATTCGCTCATATCAATGCGAATCATTGCCGTTTCGTCATCAAACAAAAATCCGGCAAGTGCGCGTGCTAATTCCGTTTTTCCAACACCAGTTGGGCCCATAAACACAAATGAACCAATTGGTCGATCCGGGTCTTGTAACCCACTTCTAGCTCGGCGCACCGCGTTAGCTACTGCATTGACGGCTTTTTCTTGTCCAACTACACGTTCTCCAATTCGTTTTTCCATTTGAACGAGTTTTTCACGTTCACCTTCGAGCATCTTTGAAACTGGGATACCGGTCCAAGAGGCCACTACGGATGCTATATCTGTATCTGTTACTTCTTCTTTAAGTAGGCGTTTTTTTTCTTCGGATTTACTTAATCTTTGCTGCATGGCATCTAGTTTCTTCTCCAGACCTGGGATGGTTTCATATCGGATTTGAGCTGCTATATTTAGATCACCTTCACGTTCAGCTTTTTCTTGGTTTCTATGTGCTTCCTCAAGTTGGCTATTGACAATGCTTGTAGCGTTTATTGATGCCTTTTCATCCTTCCAACGAGCTTTGAGTTCGTTCGACTGCTCCTTAAGATTGGCGAGATTCTCCTTTAAGTTAGTTAATCGTTCTTGGCTAGCATCGTCCTTTTCCTTTTCCAAAGCGGTACGTTCTATTTCTAGCTGCATTACTTGCCGGTCGAGTTGGTCAATTTCGGTTGGCATTGAATCTAGCTCCATCCTCAGGCGTGATGCGGCCTCATCGACTAGATCTATTGCTTTATCAGGTAGAAAACGGTCTGTTATATAACGGTCGGAAAGAGTTGCAGCGGAGACGAGGGAGGTATCCTGAATCCGAATTCCGTGGTGTACCTCGTATCTCTCTTTTAGCCCTCGTAAAATAGCGATTGAAGCCTCAACGGTAGGTTCATTAACCATTACTGGTTGAAATCTTCGTTCTAGTGCGGGATCTTTTTCGATATACTTGCTGTATTCTTTAAGTGTAGTAGCCCCTATACAACGAAGCTCACCTCGGGCAAGTTGTGGTTTAAGCATGTTAGCAGCATCAGTTGCACCTTCGGCAGCTCCGGCTCCGACTAATGTGTGCAATTCGTCGATAAACAAAATAATTTTTCCGTTGCTTGAGCTAACTTCTTTAATGAAGGCTTTAAGCCTATCTTCGAATTCACCGCGATATTTTGCACCCGCTATCATTGCGCTAAGATCCATTGCAATTAATGTCTTGTCCTTTAGAGACTCAGGTATATCTCCACTGACTATGCGACGGGCAAGTCCTTCGGCAATTGCTGTTTTACCTACTCCGGGTTCGCCGATCAGCACTGGATTGTTTTTTGTACGACGACTTAGTACCTGTATGACTCGTCTGATTTCGTCATCTCGTCCTATAATAGGATCAATTTTCCCTTGTCTAGCCATCGCTGTAAGGTCGTTTCCATATTTTTCTATAACCTGGTATTTATCTTCTGGATTAGCATCAGTGACGCGTTGTGTGCCTCGTATTTGGCTTAGAGTATTAAGAATGTAATCACGCCTAATATTGTGTTTTTTGAATATACGCGATAGTGGATTGTTTGTTTTGGCTATTAAGCCAAGCAGCAGATGCTCTGTGCTGACGAATTCGTCTTGTAGCGTATTGGTTTCTGCTTGTGCTGAGTCAAGAGATTGTTTTAGCTCATTACTATAGTAGAGATCAGTTGAACTGATGCCTTGGACCTTTGCCAAGTGGTCGATTTCAGTCTGAATATCGGATTGGAACGCTAGTAGTTCCACACTATTTTTTTGTAAAAGGGCAGGGATGATGCCATCTTGTTGTTTTACTAAGGCTAATGCTAAATGTTCACAATCAACTTGTTGTTGAGATCTTTGATGCGCTAGTTCTTGTGCATTATTAAGCGCTTCCTGTGATTTTGTTGTCAGTTTATCTAATTGCATAATTCAATTGCTGACGAATGCCGTCAGTTATTATTGTTTTATTCTTATAGCATAAAATAGGAAGGCTGGGAAATAAAAAAATGACCAATTTAATCTAT